>JBBQDB010000131.1:0-11895 GCA_038319245.1 Gemmatimonadales bacterium | reverse complement strand
GGATAGCGGTCGAGCTTCTCTTCGAACTTCTCGAACAGCGTTAGCGCGTCCGCCGCTGAGCCGGCAAAGCCCGCAAGCACGCGCCCGCCTTTGAGGGTGCGCACCTTGACTGCATGTGCTTTTGCGACCGTGTCGCCGACGGACACCTGACCGTCGCCGCCGATCGCGAGTTTGCCGTCGCGCCGAACGGCGAGGATGGTCGTGGCGCGCATTTGTGGAAGTGCCATGTTTCAAGATAGCACGGACTCCCCCGCGCGCCTGACCTTTCTCTTGGCATTCGCATGGCCCACGGCATCGCACCGTTCAGCTACGCCGATGTAATAGCGGCGCGCGCTCGCCTCGCGTCCCACTTCGATCGCTCGCCGGTGCGACACTACCCGCAGCTCGACGCACTCATCGGGTACGGTGTGCGCGTGCTGCTCAAGCACGAGAATCATCTCCCGGTCAACACGTTCAAAGTGCGCAACGCGGTCTCTGCGCTCACCGCCCTGCCCCCAGACATCGCCGCGCGCGGCGTCGCTGCCGCGTCGACCGGCAACCACGGCCAAGGCCTGGCGTGGGCGGGCGAACGGCTTGGCATTCCGATCACGATCTGCGTCCCAGAGCACAACAATCCGGAGAAGAACGCGGCGATCCGCTCGTATGGCGCCCGTCTGATCGAGGTGGGTGCGACGTACGATGACGCAGCGACGCATTGCGGTGCGCTGGCTGAAGCGGAGCGGCTCACCGTCATTCACTCCACCAATCACCACAATGTGCTCGCAGGTGCCGCGACGCTAAGCGACGAGTTTCTCGATCAGGCACCGGAGCTGGATGCGATCATTCTCGCGCTTGGTGGCGGCTCGCAGGCTGTGGGAGCCATCGTCACACGCGACGCACGAAAGCCGGCGCTCGAGGTGTACGCCGTGCAAAGTCACGGCGCACCAGCACAGCACAATGGTTGGCATGACGGTGAAGCTCGGCACGGTGAGCCAACCAGCACGTTCGCTGAAGGCATCGCGACGGGTTCGACGTATGCGATGACCTTCGACACGCTGCGCGACGGCTTGCACGATTTCGTGCTCGTCACGGACGCGCAAATCGCCCAAGCGGTTCGCGACCTGCTACGCATCACGCATAACGTGGCGGAAGGCGCAGGGGCAACAGGGCTCGCGGGGCTGCATCTGCTTGCGCCACGGCTTGCCGGAAAGACGGTCGGCCTGGTGTTGTGCGGCGGCAACCTGGATAGTCGGCGACTGGCGGAGATTCTCGCGGGGCGGTGATGCCGCACCTGCGGTTCGCGAATGCCGCGAATCTGGCTGGTTCACCGATCGGTAGCGTCGCGATTGGGCGGGGTCGGATGCGGTCGGACTACGCGCGCGGGTGCGCCTGTCGATACACCTTTTTGAGTCGTTCGACACTGGTGTGCGTGTAGATCTGCGTGGTGCTGATGCTGGCGTGCCCGAGTAGCTCCTGCACCGCGCGCAGATCGGCCCCAGCGTCGACCATGTGCGTTGCAAACGTATGACGCATCGAGTGCGTGCTGAGTCCAGCGCCCTCATCGACCGCTGACAGCAGCCCGACAACCGCATGCTGAATCGCACGTGGACTCATGCGCGACCCTCGTTCGCTCAGAAACACGGCCCCGCGCGCCAAACGTCCACCCGACGCGCCAGCGACCTTGCCTATTAACGCATCGCGCTTGACGAGGAAGTTGCGAAGGGCGCGTTGCGCATGATCCCCCAGCGGCACGATGCGTTCTTTCCGTCCCTTTCCGCGCACTTTCACTTGCTGCGACACGAGATCGAGATCGCCCAAGTCGATGCCGCGCAGCTCGGACAACCGAAGTCCACACGAGTAAAAGAGCTCGAGCATCGCAAGATTTCGCACGTCGGTGAACTCGCCCGAATGCGAACGCGTCACCGCGAGCGCCATCAAGGTCTCAGCCTGATGCTGGTCGAGATACGACGGCAGAGTGCGCGGCAGTCGCGGTGACCCGACTGCGCGCGCCGGGTTCACATCGACTCGTTCATCTCGGTGCATCCAGCGATAGAAGCTGCGCACGGCGGACAGATTGCGCGCGATCGAACGCTTGGCGAGTCCTCGTCGCGTGAGATGCGCCATGAAGCCGCGGATATCGGTGCGACCGAGCGCGTTCCACTCCCATCCGGCGATACCGCGCGTTGCGGCGAGCCACGTGCTGAACTCGCGAAGATCGCGCGTGTAGGCCGCGACGGTGTTGGGCGAGAGATCGCGCTCCTTCGTCAAATGCTCAACGAATTCGGCGATCTCGACCGGCAGTGCGGCACTGAGTGCTTGTGCGGACGGCGGCGCGTCCAGCGCATCGTCTGGCGGCGAGTCCGACATCGCGCGACGATCCCCTCAGACGTGCAGCGCGGTGGCCGTCACGCCGGCTGCATCGCGCCACGCCGTGAGGTCAGCGAGTCCCCGTGAAGCGAAGTGCTGACGCTTGGCGAGCTTGTCGCGCATGACCTCACGCGACAGTCCGGTGAGGTCGTCGAGCAACCCGAAATTCGCGTTCATCGGCTGAAAATGCTTGGGGTCCGCCTCGCGCAAATAGCGATACAGCGCGCCAAGCATGGTCGTCGGCGGCGGAACGATCGGCTCATCGCCTGCGAGCAGCCGCGACAAGTTGATGCCAGCAAGCAGTCCAGTCGCGGTGCTTTCGGTGTAGCCCTCAACCCCGGTGATCTGTCCGGCGAAGAGCGTGGTCGGCGCGTCGCGGAGCGCGAGATGCGGCGAGAGCGTGGCGGGCGCGTTGATGTACGAGTTGCGATGAATGGAGCCGAAGCGCAAAAATTCCGCGTCGGCCAGTCCAGGGATCATGCGAAAGACGCGCTGCTGCTCGGGAATGCGGAGCCGCGTTTGGAAACCGACGAGGTTCCACATGCGACCGCCTCGATCTTCCATGCGAAGCTGTGCCACCGCCCAAGGCTTATTGCCGCTCCGTGGATCGCGGAGGCCAATGGGCTTCATGGGACCGAAGCGCAACGACTCGCGACCACGCTTGGCCATTTCCTCGACGGGCATGCACCCATCGAAATACGGCACTGCATCAAACTCGTGCGCGGTGAACTGATCGGCGGTGGTCAGCGCATCGAGAAATGCTTCGTACTCGTCGCGCGTGAATGGGCAGTTAAGATACGCGCCTTCGTCGCCAGCCGAGTCCATCGTTTCCTTGCCCCATCGTGAGGCGCGGAAGGTGACGTCTTGATTGACCGATTCGAACGAGACCACTGGCGCGATGGCATCGTAGAAGGCGAGCGAGGCGATCCCGAGCCGCTCACGTATCGCGTTCGCGAGTGCGTCGGACGTGAGCGGGCCAGTAGCGATGATGCCGGGTGATGGGATCTCACTGACTTCGTCGCGCACAACCGTAATCCGAGGGTGCGCGTGCACACGATCGTGCACGGCCTGCGAAAAGATCTCGCGATCGACGGTGAGCGCGGTACCACCAGGCACGCGTGCGCCATCGGCACACTCGAGAATGAGCGATCCGAGCAAACGCATTTCGGCTTTGAGCAGGCCGTGCGCGTTGCTGGTCTCGGTGCTCTTGAACGTGTTGCTGCAGACCAGCTCACCGAGCTTTTCGGTGCGATGCGCCGCGGTGCCGCGGCTGGGGCGCATCTCGTGCAGCACGACGTCGTGGTCGCGCTGCGCGAGTTGCCACGCCGCTTCCGAACCGGCAAGCCCACCGCCGATGATATGCAGTGCGTCGCTCACGCGCGGCATGCTCATGCGACCTCGGCGACTTCCTCCGCCTCCTCAGGCGAAGCAACATCCCACTCGTTGCCGCACTTGAGGCACTTCCGATACGCGCCCCGCGTCTTATTGCTCTTCATCTCGGCGCCCACATAGCCGCAGTCCGGACAGACTTCGGCAACGGGTTTATCCCACACGACGAAATCGCAGTTCGGATAGTTCTCGCAGCCGTAGAACGCCTTACCGCGCTTCTTGCTGCGACGTTCGGCGATCTCGCCACCGTCTTTCGGGCAGAAGACGCCGGTCGGCATCGAGCGCGTACCGCGACACTTGGGGAACTTGCTGCAGCCCAGGAAGTCGCCGGAGCGCCCGTGACGAATGACCATCGGCTCGCCGCATTCCTGACAGAGATACTTCGTCAGTTCGGCCTTCTTCTTTTCGCCGTTGATGGGGCGCGTGTACTTGCACAGCTTGGGGTGATTTTCGCAGGCGATGAACGGCCCGAAGAATCCACCTTTGGCCACGAGATGCCCTCCATCGAGCGGACAGCGCTCGTTCGGCAACGCCGTCAGGTCGTACGCTTCGCCGATGAGGGCATCGAGGTCGTCGTCATTAAGCGTGCGCTGGAACGGTGTCCAGAAGTCACTTAATGCCACCTGCCACTCGATCTCGCCATCGGCAATCTTGTCGAGTTCTTCTTCCATCTGCGCGGTGAAGCCGACGTTGAAGACGTCGGGGAATTTCTTCACCATGACTTTTTCGACCGTCTCGCCGAGGGAGGTCGGGAAGAAGCGGCGCTGCATGACCTCGACGTAGCGGCGATCGGCGAGGACGGAGATGATGGACGCATACGTGGACGGGCGACCGATGCCCAATCGCTCCAGTTCCTTGACCAGCGAGGCATCGGAGAAGCGCGCCGGCGGCTCGGTGAAATGCTGCGTCGGTGTGATGGCTTTGACGGGCACCTTTTCACCGACGTCGAGCATCGGCAATGCCTGTTCATCTTCGAGCGCCTTGCTGTCGCCCTCTTCACGTGCTTCGCGGTAGAGCGCCAGAAAGCCTTGGAACTTCACGACGGAACCAGTGGAGCGGAACAGATACTGGTGCTCGCCGGCGGTCATGTCGAAGTCCACCGTCGTGGTATCAAACACGGCGGGCGCCATCTGCGAGGCCATGAAGCGCTGCCAGATGAGCTGATAGAGCTTGAACTGATCGGCGGTCAGCTTCTTTTCGATCTTTGCGGGCATCCGCGCGGGATCGGTCGGGCGCACACCTTCGTGGGCGTCCTGCGCATTCGCTTTACCACTGGGGTACAGCTGCGGAGTCGGGGCGAGGAATTCTTCACCGAACTGCGCGCGCAGGGAGTCACGCGCGGCGAGTGCGGCCGCTTCGGAGATGCGCGGCGAGTCGGTCCGCATGTAGGTAATGAGACCCACAGTGCCATCTTCACCACCAACGTCGACACCTTCGTAGAGATCCTGCGCCAAGCGCATGGTGCGCTTGGAGTTGAAGCCGAGCTTCTTGGATGCTTCCTGCTGGAGCGTGGACGTCGTGAACGGCGCCGACGGATTTTTCCGGCGCTCGCGGCGTTTGACATCGGTGATGATGAACGGATTGCGGCCTTTGAGATCGGCGAGCATGCGTTCGGCGTCGGCGCCCGTTGGAATTTCGGGCTTCTTCCCATCGACTTGATGGAGCTTGGCCGTGAACGGCTGCACGCCCTTTTGCAGGTCAGCAGCGATCGTCCAATACTCGACCG
Organism: Gemmatimonadales bacterium; assembly: GCA_038319245.1. Lineage (GTDB taxonomy): Bacteria > Gemmatimonadota > Gemmatimonadetes > Gemmatimonadales > Gemmatimonadaceae > Gemmatimonas. The sequence continues at coordinate 6,434 of JBBQDB010000131.1, read as the reverse complement.
GCGTGAAGGCGCGAATTTCGCGTTCGCGTTCGACGATGATTCGCAGTGCAACGGTCTGTACGCGACCCGCAGAGAGCCCTTTCTTGACCGTCTTCCAGAGCACCGGACTCGCCTTGTAACCGACGAGGCGATCGAGCACGCGACGCGCTTGCTGCGCCTCGACTTTGTGCACGTCGATATCGAGCGGCCTGGCGATCGACGCCTTGACGGCATCCTTGGTGATTTCGTGGAACATGACGCGACGAATTGGCGCCGTGACGGCGTTGCGCTTCGGTTGCGTGAAGAACTGTTCCACGTGCCACCCAATGGCTTCACCTTCGCGATCAGGGTCGGTGGCGATGAAGACTTCGTTCGCGCCGCGCGCCAGTCGCTTCAAGTCCGCGAGGATGTCTTCCTTGCCCTCGATCGTGACGTAGTCAGGCGCGAAGCCGTGCTCGATGTCGATGCCAAGTTTCTTGGCCGGCAGGTCACGCACGTGCCCCACTGTGGCACGAACGGTGTAGCCGGAACCCAAGTACTTGCCGATGGTCTTGGCTTTGGCCGGCGACTCGACGATGACCAGCGAGGTACCGGAGGCAGACACGGGCGTGTCGTCATCGCCGGCATCGGCAAGGGCGGCGGCGCTCCGAGATTTGGCGCGCGTCGACGTGGCCTTCTTGGCGGCAACCTTCGACGTCTTCTTGGCGGCCGACTTCTTCGCCGCGCTCTTTTTTGCGCTCTTTGCCGGTGACTTACTCGCAGCCTTTGCCGTCGCCGATCGGGTGGCACTCACGGCCACGACAGCGGGCACGCCAGCGACGTTCGCGACCTTCGCGGCGGTCTTGGCGACTTTCTTGACTGCAGACACGCTCGCGGCCGTTTGACGTTTGGCCGGAGTCGTTGCGGACTTCTTGATGGGCATCAGTTCAGTGTACCTGCGCGCGATCGCTGCCGCCGGCGGAGTCGTCGAAGCCGCCGTCTTCCGCGATTGCGCGAATTTCCGGCAGACCGATCCGACCATCCACATGCACCAGCGCCCGCTCGACCAACTGCTCGAAATCGTTGAGACTCACCGCGCCGGATCCCCCCAGCATAACCAGGTATCCCCAAGCCTCGGCGGTGAATCTGCCGCGCTCGTGCGGCCCCTGCACTCGCAGTGGCGCCTCGCGCGAAATCATGGTGCCGTCCCACGAGGGCGACGGTACACTATCGCTATAAAGAAGAGAGAGTATTTCACCAATTTGTCGCCGGTCGTACCCCTGCGACGACAAATAGGCTTCCAACTCGACGATGTCGGCATCTGCCGCGAACCGCTCGCGCAAATCCTCGAGCACCGGTGTCCATCGTTCGTCCATTTCCTAACCTAGCCTTGGGGTCAAGTCATGGGCAAGCGCGAGGATGAGATCGGTAACACGTTGTGAATCAATAACTTCCACGTCTATCTCGAGATCGGCTTGAGAATACAGCGGCGACCGACTATTCCAGAGCGCGTCAAGAACTGCAGAAGGGTCCGGCACTGACAGCAACGGGCGAACTACGCGCGACCGACGCAAACGCTTGAGGGCTCCGCTTGGCGAGATTCGCAGGTGGACGAGACGACCAGGCGGGCGCAACAGGTCCATCACGCCCGGATTGGTCACCCACCCGCCGCCGGGCGCGAGCACCATCGGTGCTTTGTTCACAAACTCTTGAGTGAGATCAACTTCCAGTTTTCGGAAACTCGCCTCACCGGCAGCGGCAAAGATCGCGGAGACGGGCTTTCCTTCTCGGCGCTCGATCTCGAGATCGAAATCGACGAAGGGACGATCCAGCAGTTTGGCCACGGCGCGCCCGACGGTGGACTTGCCAGCGCCGGGTAGTCCGACCAGCACCAGGTGCCCCTGGAACTGTTCGCTCATCGCCAATTCACCCCAACCGTTCGTCGAGGTGAGCGAGATATCCGTCTAGGTTGCGCCGCATTTCGCTACGCGAGTCGCCACCAAACTTTTCGAGCAGCGCATCGGCGAGGACGAACGCTGCCATCGCTTCGGCGATGACCCCCATGGCCGGTACCGCCGTTACATCGCTTCGTTCCGCGACCGCTGCCGCCGCCTGCCCTGTCGCCATGTCCACCGTACCCAGTGGGCGCATGAGCGTGGAGATTGGCTTCATGGCCACGCGAATGACGAGCGGCTCACCGGTGGTCATCCCACCTTCGGTGCCACCGGCGCGATTGGTGCGACGCTGCACGTGGCCAGCGCGCGTGCGTCCGGGCGCGGCATCGATTTCGTCGTGCACTTCCGCGCCGGTGCGACGCGCGGTGTCGAAGCCGAGTCCGATTTCAACGCCTTTGACTGCGGGAATCGAGAGCATGGCTTGCCCAATGCGGCCATCGAGTCGGCGATCCCACGAGACGTGCGAGCCAAGACCAACGGGAAGCCCTGTCACGACGACTTCGCAGATGCCGCCGAGCGTGTTGCCATCCTTTTTGGCGGCGTCGATGCGCTCGATCATGCGCGCTTCAGCATCCGGGTCGAGAGTGCGGAGTTGCGAGGCATCGGACGCGGCGTTGAGATCTGCGGGAAATTCATCGGGGCGCGCTGCGTCGATACCGCCGAGATGGACGAGATGTGAGCCGATGTGCACGTCGATGTCGCGCAGCAGCACCCGACAGATGGCGCCGGCGGCGACTCGCGCGGTGGTTTCACGCGCTGAGGCGCGTTCCAGAATGTCGCGTGCGTCGTTGCGATCGTACTTGAGCATGCCCGTGAGATCCGCGTGCCCGGGGCGAACGCGGGTGACGCTGCGTTTCCGCATGCCGTCGGAATCGCCGTCGCGTGGTGCGGGGTCCATGATCTCGAGCCAGTTCTTCCAATCGCTGTTGCGAATGAGCATCGCGATCGGCGAACCCAAGGTCTCACCGGCGCGGACTCCGGAGAGAAATTCGATGCGATCGGTTTCGATCTGCATACGCCGTCCGCGTCCATAGCCCTGTTGGCGACGTGCGAGATCCGCGTCAACATCCTGCGCGAGCAACGGCACGCCCGCCGGTATGCCCTCGAGAATCGAAACGAGCGCGGGTCCGTGTGATTCGCCGGCGGTGGTGAAGCGGAGCATAGGATCGCGAAGTCGTTAAAGAGAAACGTGAGGCGATGAAGCGTTTGCCCGGTTGAACGTAGAGGGGCGAGATGGGAAACGCACGGGTGGACTTCGGTCCGACCGTGGTGCATCGCCTGCGCTCATGTGCGGGAGCGCGCAGCCGCATGTGACGTGACAACGCAGACGCGCCGCGCTCCCTGGGGGAACGCGGCGCGCTGCTGCTTACTGGTGCAGATGATGTCCGCGTTACGCGGCGGTGCGGCCGGACACGTACGTCACGCGATGGCTCAGTTGCAGGTGGTCGTGAAGGTGTCTGGCAAGCCGACCATCGTCACACCGCGAACCGTCGCGCCAATGAGAACGATTGTTCCGTTGGGGCGAATCGAGGCGCGGACCGGCCCAACGATCGGATCGCGGATCGGAACGGACGCGACCTTTTTGTAGCAGTAGGTGTCGAAGATGTCGATGACCGGCTCGCTCGAGGCGACGAATGCCAGGCGCGTTTTGAGCGGCGTGGAATTGACGCCAGTGTTGAGCGGATGGAAGTCGATGCCGCCACCACTGGACCGCGATTGCAGGATGCCTTGCAGACGCAGGCTGCGATCGAGGATGTAGGTGGAGTCGCCTTTGATCGCGGAGAGCTCGCCGTCGAAGTTGATGCCAACACCTTGCACCCGAGCGAAGGTGTTGGCGATGAAATCGCTGACGTCCATTGGACGCGAGAGGCCTGCGTCGATCACTGGAAGCGGCGGTGTCAGGTCGAAGCCGATCGTCGCGTCAAAGGTCATCGCACGACTACCGAGTACGGGTCCGCCTTCACCGACCAGTGCGCGTCGGAAGTTGCCCGAGTTGCGAACGTAGGTCGTGTCGCGGAAGGCCAGCTGATCGAGGCGGACGACAACCGAGTAATTCGCCTTTGTGCCGTCGAGCAGCGTGATGCTCTGCTTGGCCGGTAAGAGCAACGAGTCGTTGCCGAAGCCAGCGGCGGCGAAGCGCGCGATTTCGAGTGTGTCTGCGCGACCGGCGGTCTGGCCGATGGCCTGTTCGAAGAAGAAGTGCGACGTGCGCTTCGTGAGGTTTTCCCAGCGCACCGTGCCTTGGTTCGGGAATGGCACCGATTGACCGGGAGTGGGCGTGGTGGAATAGACCACGACAACATCCTGGCACGGCGCGCCGGCACCGAGTCCGCCGGTACACGTGGAGGCGATGTACTGCGGTCGATCGCTGAAGTCGTAGGCGGTGCGCTGCGTGATGGGCAGATCGGTGGTGGCCGACTTGACCGTCGTCACGCTGTACGCGACGAGGTTTGGCAGTGCGTAGCGGAACACTTCCTTGCCTGTGGTGCCCGACTTGAGATCGACGTAGCTGATGTTGGTACCACCGGAGTTCGCGACGAGCAGCGTGTCGCCCATGACGCCATCGCGCGTGCGTGGCCATGGGGTGAGGCCCCAAGGACGTGACCCGACGATGACCGGCGTCTTGAAGGAGGAATCCGCGAGGTTGTAGACCTCGATCTGATTGCGCTCGATATTGGTGAGATAGAGGCGATCGTTCCGCGGGAAATAGAGCGCATCGGCGATCGTTCCGCCCGACGGGAGCGGGTTCGTAAACCCGGCGACGACGCTGGCCGAATCGAGTTTGACGGCGCCTGAGGTGAAGCGTGCGACGTCGCGACGGCCGTTGGCGTTGCGTGCAAATCCCGCGACGGTGACTTGCGTCGGGAAGACGGTGACTGGCAGTCGCGTCTTGAAGGTGCGAAGCAGTGTCGAGAAGCCGCCGGTCGATGCGATGGAGTCCGCGACGATGATTTGTCCATTGAGCCCACGCACTTCGTAGCCGAGGACTGCGATGCCGACCGGATCAGTGGCTTCGACGAAGATCGTGTCGGAGACTTCGAGGCGGCCCATGACGCCCGTCTTTACGACGGGAATCGTGTTGGCATTGGTGGGGCTTTGCACTGCGTAGCTGACCGGGGTGCCAAGGACGCGCTGGTTGAGCGAGTCAACGATGAAGGGCGTGACCGAAATAGTGGCACCCTTGACCGTGTCCGGCACGACGAGCGTGTCGAGTACGCCGACGGAATCGCGTAGCGGTGCGCCGAAGGAGACCGAATCGCGGAACGAGTAGGCGCCGGCGATCTGATAGCCCAACGTGCGGACTTTGTAGCGCGCTTTCGCGGAGAACGAGAGCACGAGCGACTTACCCGTGACGACTGGTGCGCCGGCCGCAGGGCTGGTGAGCACGACGGCTGGCGGTTCGAGATTGCCGACTGTCATGACGAGACGCGCGGTGTCCGATGCGTTGCCCGCCCCATCGATGACGACGGATTTGACGTTGACTGTCGAGCCGATCGGTGCGCTGGCCGGCACGCGGAACGAGAGTGCGAGATCGAGACTCTGAATCGCGCTGGTGATCGTCGTGTCGTACTGCGTGGTGACGCCGCCGACGAGAAAGACGCGGACGGTTTTCAGACCAATGTTGTCGGTCGCGTTGAGCCTGAGGGCAAGCAGCGTATCGCTGATGCTGGTGCCTTTCGAGAGCGAGACGTGTGGCGCGACGATATCGCGGAACGGCGGATCGATGAGCGTGTCGCCCTTGCAGGCGCCCAGGATTACGAGCGCGCCTACGGCGAGCAGTGTGCGTGCGGGCGCGGCGAATGATCGCCGCCGCGCCGTCGCGGATGTTGTGCAGTGTGCGAGCATGAGTCGGATATCCTCGTCGCGTTAGCGGCCCGGCGGCGGCGTCACGCCGTCGTCGAGGATGTGCGGCGTGACCAGGATCAGGAGATCGCGCTTCGTCTCGTTCTTGGTGTTCTGCGAGAAGATGCGACCGACGAAAGGCAGGTTCATGAGGAACGGGATGCCGCTGCGGAAGTGCGTGGTCTCGGTGACCGTGAGTCCGCCGATGACTGCCGCTTCGCCGTCGCCGACGAGCACCTGTGATTCAGCGCGTTGGCGATTAAAGATCACGCCGACATCGGTGGCCGCGAGTTCTGCACTCGAGTTTTCGGCCTTGATGTTCATGAGCACCATGCGGTTGTTGGTGATCTGCGGCGTAACGGAGAGCTTGATACCGGCTTCTTCTTTCGACACGGAGGCGCGGGGGAAGAAGGCGCCGGCGTTGGGCGAGTTCCCGCCGCCGCCGCTGCCGCCGCTGCTGCCGCCGCCGCCGCCCGAGCTGGCATCGATGACGCGGATCGGGATTTCCTGGCCGACGAAGATTTCTGCAGAACGGTTGTTGAGAATCGTGATGCTCGGTTCCGATTGCGTTTCGGCGAGCGATGACGACTGCAAGGCATTGAGGAACGCCGTCAGCTGATAGCGACCGAGTGCGGTGCTATAGATCAGGTTGAGCGCGTTCGGCTTGATCGCGTTGTT
>JBBQDB010000130.1:0-11904 GCA_038319245.1 Gemmatimonadales bacterium | reverse complement strand
TTGTGGAGCGTTCCGCGAATTTCGTGGAGGGGATTCTGGGGCAGCGCAGCTCCGAGGCCATCGCGCAGATGTTGGACCCGAAATCCCACGAAACACCTGACATCCCGGCGCCCGACCTGAGAGCGCCCGATTCGGCGGGCTAGCGCGTCGAGGCTTGATCTTCCGCCGGCAGGCTGGCAGGCGCTGTTCGCGTGACAGGCGACGCCGGGAGCACATCAGGCGCCGCCAGCCGATGAAACACCGCCTCGTCGATCACGCGCCCGTCACGCAAATGCTCGACCACGATGCGTTCGAGCAACGTCGGCGTCACCTGCGCATACCAGACCCCTTCGGGATACACCACCACGATCGGGCCGCCGCCGCACACGCCAAGACACGGCGCCTCGCTGCGCTTGACCCGCGTCGGCCCGAACAGGAGCCCTTCGCGCTGTAACAGCGACGCCAATCGGCTGTAGATCGCGCGACCGGACTTGGACTCCGAACAGAATCCGCCGGTACACACCATTACGTGCCGCGCATACCGCTCCATCACCGGCACCGGCGCGTTCACGTTACTCGGGCACCTGAGGCCGCGGTCCGGCTGTCGGTGCCGGCGGTTGTGCCGACGTGTCGGATGCGGTCGCGGCGGTCGTCGATGACGGCTGGGCGAGCGTCGACGGCGGCGAGGCGAGATCTACCGATTTAGACGCCGCGCTGACGACGGCTCGCTCGCGCAAGAGCGTGTACATGCCGCGCATCGCAAGCATGGTACCCACGAGCGACACCGCAATGCCGCGGTTGCCCAGATGCTGGAGCCAGCGCGCCGATGCCGCGCTCAACAGAAAGCCGACGCCGGCGTATGTCATCCCGCGCACCTGTGCGGCGTTCCAACGGCCGCTCCGACGACGAAACGCGGCCGAGCCAAGCAGCCAGGCACCGCCGGTGGCGACAAACGCCGATGCTATCGTCTCGCGATCGAAGGCCATAACGGAAACTAATCCGGACCACGAGCTGTCGCTGCGACTCACCGCGACTCACCGCAACGCCTTGCTATCGCCGCAGGAACGCGAGGCCCAACTCGGCCACAATCAGCACGACGATGGCAATCTCGAGCGTCTCGCTTCGGGCCGCCATCGCTTCGTCATTGAGCATCGCATACGTATCGCGCAGAATGGCCAGCTTGCGATCGATACCAGCCCGCCACGCTTTCCCGCGAAAGAGTTCGAGTGAGGCCGAATACACCCGCGCCAGGTATACATCGTCGGTCACCTTGAGCGCGTTCTCCACACGCTCGACCAATTCCGTCGAATCGGCCACCTGCGCCTGCAAGCGCGACAGCAGCCCGGCAAATCGTCGCCCCGGAAACACGGACCGCCTCGCTCGCGCGGCCTCAATCGCGTCATACACGCGCGGTAACTCCGCGTCGAGCACGGCATCGTAGTAGCGCAACTCGAGCAGCTGCGCGTTGGCGAATTCCAGAATGTACTGGAGATCGGTGTCCTGCTCGCCGGGCTCGACCACCAGCGCGTTGTCCCACGTGAGTATCGCCAGATCGTCCGAGTAGTACGAAAACTGATGCGGCAGCAACTCGCGACGCGCTTCGGCACTGAGCGTGCGCGACTCGTTCAGCAACAACGGCACCACCTCGAGCTGCGCGAGCACGCTCGCGCTCACCGGCGCACCATCGGCATGCGTGACACGCGTCAGCCGGAAGACGGTGTAGTCCTCGTGGACCGCGGCGATGGCCGGTCGTTCGACGGCCCCACGAATTCGTTCAGTGAGCAAGCGCAGGTGCTGTGCGACCGCCGCGTCGATCCCCGCATGCGCTTCGAGGCTTTGCCCGAATGCCGTGAACGACGCCCACGACCGTGCCTCCGGTGCCCGAATCCGTGCGCGAAGCGACACCACACCAAAGTCGAAAATGCGCGCTGACATCTCGACCTCGTGCGACTGCGTGCCGACCACCAGCACCTCGGCGCCGAGCAGCACCGTGATGGGGGGATTCTGGATTTGCAGCGCCTGCCCTTCGCCGCGAACGGGTCGGACGCGTTCCGGCGAGCTGGCCGCCAACAGGTCAAGCGCGCGCTCCAGATCGATCGCGTAGCCAACGTCGTACAGGCGGTACGCAATCGCCGACCCGAGGACCTGCAGGTTCGGAAGCGGCTCATGCAGCGCGACAGGCGTGAACTCCATGATGCAAGATATCCGCGTCGGCCACCTCGCCGCGACTATCTTTCCTCGTGTTGCGGGATGGCACGCTTTTCGTGACAGAACATTTCGGAGCTCAGCATGGTCAGACACGAGCAGTTGAAGGACACGATGGCGATGCCGGCGGTGGGCAAGCCGCCCGCAGTCGTCAAAATCAGTTGGGCGGGCGAGCATCGCTTCGATGCCGGCGTCGTGGGTGGCGGACCAACGATCCGGCTGGACGCGAGCCGGAAGACCGGTCCGTCCCCCGTGGACGCGCTGCTCGCGGCACTCGGCAGCTGCACCGCGGTTGACGTTGTGGACATCCTGGCCAAGCGACGCACACCAGTCGCTTCGCTCGACGTACAGGTGACCGGCGATCGCGCGCCCGGAACGCCATCGCGCGTCGTCAAGTCGACGCTGATTTACACCGTCACCGGCGACGGTATCGAGCGCGAGCACGCCGAACGCGCGATCGATCTGGCGATTACGAAGTACTGCTCGGTGCGCGACTCACTCGACCCGAATATGGCGATTGAGTGGACGCTCGTGCTCAACGGCAGCGAGCGCTGATACTGACGGAGCGCGTGGGCCTCGACGTGCGCGCATAACGCAGGCCGAGGCTGCCGAATGCGCGGCCGACGGCGGATTTCTTTGGTAGCGCTCGCTCGCCATTACTTGGCGTCGAGCGCTTTCGTGAGCCACGCCAGCGCGCGCGGATCGTTGCTTCGCGACAACCAGAAGATTGCGGTCTTACGCAGTTCACGGTCCGGCAGCGTTTCTGCCATTCGCAGCAGCGTGGTCACTGCCTCATCGTTCGATCGGCGCGAGACAGCAAAAATCGCCTGCTTCCGCACCTCACGATCACCGGCTTCATACGCGATCGAATCGAGCGAGGCCGTGGCTTTGTCGCCTGCATATTCGCCAAGCCAGAAGATCGCCTGACTGCGGACTTCTTTCGGACGCTGCTGGTCCTGGGCAATTTTGAGGAACGCGGGCCACGCATCGACGGAGTCGGTAATCGTCAGCGCCTGAATCGCCGCACGCGCCGCACCATCCGGCGCACGCTCGGCCAACGTTAACAGCCAGCGGCCCGCGTCGCGCGCGGAGACCGTGCCCAAGTCGGTGACGCCCGTATCGCTGCGCCAACGGCCGCCGATGTTCGTGCGCATCTCCAAACTTTCGCCTTGGCGGCGCACCACGACCAGCCGCACCGGACCGGCCTCGCACGGATACTCGACGTCCTTGGAGCCCCACGATGTGCTCACAGACGTACCGCTGGTGCCGACGCGTGTGCGTGACCATCCGTTGCCCGAGCCGCACACGCCTGGCCGAGCGGCGAATGACATGCGCACGATGCCATCGCGCACCGACTCCACACGCGATCCTATGGCGTTCTGCGCCGACGCGTTCGGCGCGACTACGCTCTGCGTCAAGGCGACCGCGATACCTACGCACGCCAGCGTCCGCCCAACGCACCAATAACGCGTGATTGCACTCATCGTTCGATCAACTCCTGCAGGAACGCCAGCGCGCGCGGGTCCTTGCTGCGGGAGAGCTGCGAGATGGCCTGCTTGCGTAACTCGAGGTTTTTTTCGCTACGCGCGATCTGTAACAGCGGTTCGATATCGGCGCCCCGATCTTTGTCGCGCATACGCCATGTCATCGCCGACAGCAGCATACGCTTCAGGTCAAGTTCGGACGTCTTCTCGTACATCGTCGCAATCTGTGCGGCAGAAATGTCGAGCATAGCGAACGTGCCGATCACGGCGCGTCGTGTTTCGAGCGACTCCTTCGGATTCTGCGCTGTTGCCATCAGAAATTCGCGCGAGGCCGCGCTCTTTTGCTGCGCTATCATCGTCAGCACGCGCGACTTGAGCTGCGGCTCGTCCGACTTCGCGTAGATCTCTTTCAGGAAGCTCATCGGGTCATCCATCGTGCGGCCAGCACTCGACATATACCACGTGAGTGCGTCACCACGCAGCTCCATCGGCACATTCGCGTCGGCGGCGATCTCGCGCAACGTCGCGGTCCCCTTCGCCGACTTCGAACGCGACAGCGCATACACGGCGCGCTTGCGCAGGTCGAGATCGCTACCGCTCTTGGCCAGTTCGATCAGCATGCTCGCTGCTTCTTCGGTCGGTACGTTCGACAGCCAAAAGACGGCCTGCTCGCGTACATCCTTATCCGGATCGTTCTTCGCCACGTTCACGAGCACGTCCGCAGCGTCGGGCGCTTTCCGCGACGCGATCAGCCACACCGCGGTACGACGCATGTTTTGGGTGCACGGTTCGCGACGCGCCAACACCTTCTTAAGAATCGGAACAGCGCGTTCCGCGTCCACTTGCATGAGCGCATTCAATGCGTCCACACGTTCGTCATCCTGCGGCTTGGGACAGCCGTCGTCGGACGCTCGCTTGGCGCGTCCATACAACGTTTGCGCGGCAACCTTATCACCGCGGCGAGCCAGTGCCCCCTCGATGCGTGTAGAAAGCGCGGCCGCGTCGCCACGTGTCGTCGCCTTCGGGAACTGCCTTTCTTGCCATCCGAGCGCAACCTGGGCCTCACGCAATGCGTCGGCCGTACCGAGCCGCTGCAATGCAAACGCCTCCCAGTATGGCGCGTCCGGCGTGTACACCGACTTGGGAAATTGATCGCGAATACGACGGAAGATGTCCGCGGCGCGGCGATACGAATCATCCGACAGCGCCTTACGCGCCTCACGATACAGCGAGTCGGCGGGATCGTCTGCGTGCGACGCGTCGGGTGGAAGTCGACGCACCGTCGAACTATTCCACGACAGCACGTCGCCGGAACGGACGGACATCAGTTCCGCACGCAGTCGGGCCGCGTCCACGCGCGCCAATTGCGCGAACTCCGACACGTCGACCGATTGCAGGACGGATTCGCGTGCTGCACGTGCGAGCTGCTGCACGTCCACACTGTTCATCGTGGCGCGCGCGGCGTCGAGCTGCGACGTCAGTCCGCGTACGTCGGCGAGTTCAGCGGACATCGCGCGTAACCCTTGCCATTCGTCGCCGAACATGTCGACCGTGAATGGTAGACGTGGCAACGTCGGCGGCGTCGGCACGACCGACGGCGACAGGGGTCGCGGCGCACGCGGGGTGCGCGGCATCACGGGCGGCTGCTGCCCTTGTGCATCGATCGTGCGCAGCGGCGCGGACAGCATTAGCCCCGACATTGCTGCAATGCAGACGAGCAACGATGCGAACGTTGGGTGACTCTGGGCGAACCGTCGCCGATCGGCGACCACCATATGTGTGCTCATTCTGCAGCTCCGCGTAGTGAGGGTGCCTCAGGTTGCGTCGCGCCGTTGACTGCGGCGCGCACCCGAGGGAGGAGGTTCGTTTCACGCATCGTTTCGGCAGGCGCGCGTCGTGCTTCGGGCGCATCGGTACCGCGAGCTTGCGCGACTTGCATCAACACCAATTCGAGATCCTGCAGGAGCTGCCGCGTGCGATCGTCGCGGAGCGACGGCTCGTCGAGTAGCAGTCGGGTCGTACCGAGTAAGTCACGCGCCCACGCCGAGACGTCCTGGCCCGTTGCCAAAGTGACATCGCGATCACGCACGGCGGTCAGCAACGCGGCCGTTCGCACGAGATGTTCATCCATCGCGACGCGGGTCGGCATGTTGAGCGAATCCGCCGTCACCGCGATCCGATCGTTCGCGTTGGGGACCGAGTGCGGCAGCGCGTAGCGTCCGATGGCGATACCGCCGAGCAACACCGCTGCGATGCCGGCGCCTGTGCGCCACGTCGACCATGTCGATCGTGTGCGCGCTGCATCCTCGCGGGTCCGCTGCACGCGCTTCCACATCAGGTCACGCGGGACCGTCACGTCACCTGAGACGTCGCGTGCGAGTTCAAGCATCCACGGCTCGAGCGGCATCGCGTGGTTTTCGTCGTCATCCGATGCGACCGATTGATCGTGCGAGTGTTCAGTCATCGTGCCTCCGACATGCTGTTGCCATCATACCGACTCCGTGCGAGCGAACGGCGCCAACGCGGTTCGTAGTTTTTCGCGAGCGCGTGAGAGCTGCGATTTGCTTGTGCCCACCGCGACCCCGAGCGCTGCGCCGATTTCCTCGTGCGTACATCCATCCACGTCGTGCATCAGGAACACGCGACGGGTCCCCTCCGGCAGCGCCGCGATCGCTCGCTGCATGCGCACTTTGAGATCCGGCTCCCCGAGTATCGGCCATGCCCCGACTTGCTCGGCGTCTTCCATCGGTGCGACGAACGCGTCACGCCGTTTCAGCGTCCGCAAGCCGTTCAGCGTGACCGAGACGGCGATCGCATGAAGCCAACTGCGGAGCGCCGAGTCACCGCGGAAGTGTTCGATCTTGTTGAAGGCGCGAATGAACGTGTCCTGCGTCCAATCCTGTGCGAGGTCCGTGCGCCCACTCATGCGATAGATGAGTCGATACACACGATCGACATGTCGATCGTAGAACTCGCGTTCTGCGGCCGCCTCGTTCGTTTGCAATCCGGCGAGCAGTTCCGCCTCAGTCACGGAGTAGCCGCCGGGAGCGTGTCAGGGTGATGTGCGCATGCATGTGCACATCAAGGACAGCGGCTCGCGGCAAAGGGTTGCACGCCGAACGGCAACTTTGGGCCGCGGATTTCGCGGACGACGCGGATTAACGGCAACGGCGGGCCGCGAATTGCGCGAATTCGGCTCCGCGCGCAAGATGGCGATGGTGCGCGGAGGCCAGTTCATGGATTTTTAGCTGTGGCGTTCGCGCATTGAACGCCGTCGACGCGCCTAATTTGCAGCCTTGGGCGCGGCCGCGTGTTCACCGCGCGCCGGCACCGGGATCGGCTGCGCAGCGCCCGCGCTCAGGACCCGGGCGTTGGTCTCAGTAAAGACCTTCGTGATGAAGCGCTGCCCTTCACCGATGCGCTCCACTTCGAGCCCGATCGACTCCACCGCGTCGGAGAGTTGGTTCATTTTGTCCTGCAGTTCGCGGCTGACGGGTGCCGTGGTGACCGGTGAGCGCCTCCAGATACGCCGCGCGAATGCGAGCGCAATCGGCGCGAGCACGAAGATCGTGAACACAATTGGAATCGCGAGCTCGGCGTCGGAAGAGCTTCCGCGCGACTCCTGCTTTGTCTCAACAATCGCGCCTGGCACCGCCGCCGCTTGCGCGACCGCGGCGTCCGACTGTGCGATTTGCTGGTCGATGTTCGCGATGCGAGCGTCAAGCTCCTTGATGCGAGCGGTCAACCCCGCCTTTGCCGCGTCTGGCGTATCCGAATCCCCGAGCGTGTTGGTCCACTCTTGGCGCTTTTCCTCGAGCTGGCTCAACTGACTGCGAAGCTCTGAGCGCTGGTTCTTGGCGGCGACGTAGACGTCGGCCGCAGCAGATCGGCTAATGGTCACCGACGGGGCAAGAGCAGGCGCGGCGGACGGTTGCTGCAGCATCGACTAAATCCGGACTAAGGTCATATCACGCAGGCGCCCGTATTCGGGACCGCCCCTGCCGGTTCTACGCCGCGCCGCTGGCATGCGTTTCAGCCGGCCAACGCGGGCGCATCGGATCCAACGCGCCTGTCAGAATCGCGTGCTCTTTCGCGATGGACGTTCGGCGCGCTATGGTCTGCGCATGTTCGCCTCCCCGCTGCCATTCCGCTACAGGCGCCCGGTCGCCTCCGATCTCGCGAGCTGCGCGATGCCCACTGCATTCCCGCCGACACGTCTCATAGCCGCGCTGGTCGCGTGTACGCTGCTCGGCGCGTGTCATGCGCCGACGAGGCCGGTCAATACGTCGCCGACCGCCGCCGTCGATCGGGATCCGCTCAGGCCACTGCCGCCGGCACTGTATGGGGCGCAGCTACCGGAATCGATCGCCGACACGACGTTTTGGCGCATGATCAACACGTTTTCGGAGCCCGGCGGCTACTTCCGCTCCGAGAACTTCGTCTCGAACGAGATGGGGTTGCAGTACGTCATCAGCCGCATGGCGGCGACGGCCGGTCCCGGTGGGGCGTACGTCGGCGTCGGACCCGAACAGAATTTCACGTACATCGCAGCCTTCAAACCTCGCGTCGCATTCGTGGTGGATATCCGACGTCAGAATCTGCTGCAGCACCTGTGGTACAAAGGCGTCTTCGAATTGTCGCCCAACCGCGCAGAGTTTCTGGCGCGGCTTTTCTCGCGTGCGCCCCTCACCGGCGTGACGGCGAATACGAGCGTCGATTCGATGGTGGCGATGGTTTCGCGTGCGCCGGCGGATTCGGTTCGCTTCCGAAAGACCTTCACCGACGTGCGCGATCACTTGATGAAGCGGCATGGATTCGCCCTCGACTCGAGCGACGAGTGGACCCTGCGCTACGTCGACAGCGTGTTCTTCGCCACCGGCCCAATGCTGAACTATTCGTCCGGTAGCACGAATGCCGGCGGTGGCGGCTACGGGCGCGGCATGCGCAACATGCCGACGTTTGCGCAGATCGCCGCGACGTCCGACGAAACGGGGCGAAACGTGGGCTTCCTTGGGAGCGACGCGTCGTATGCCACGGTGCGGGACATGCAGCGACGCAATCTGATCATCCCGATCGTTGGCAATTTTTCTGGACCGGCCGCGCTGCACAACGTGGGAACGTGGCTCCGCGAGCGCGGCGCCCGGGTCAGCGTCTTTTATACCAGCAACGTCGAGCAATATCTCTTTCAGCAGGGCGACGACGCACCGCGGTTTTACGCGAACGTCGGCAGCATGCCGCTCGATTCGACGAGCACCTTCATTCGTTCGTTTACCGGCCGTGGCTTCTACGGCGGTCCGCAAACCGGATTCATGATGAACCAGGTGACCTCGCCAATCGAGGCGATCGTGAAAGGCTCGAAGTCAGGCGAGATTCGCGCGTATGGTGACGTGATCGGTCGGTCGCACTAACGCCGCCTGACGAGAGCACCGCGCATCAGGCGAGGGCGGCGCATCCCGAATGCGTCAACTTGGGTCTTGGCGTCGCGAGTAGCTTTGGCCAATGCGTCGCTGGTTCGTCCGGCGACATGGCTCGGTGCTCTCTTCCTGCGGTGAATCTGTCTTGGGTCCTTGGTCGGCCAGCTTCATCGCAGTCGCGGGCGTGTCCGGGCTTCCGCTGGTCGTGACGCTGCTGATGGCGCAGCGCGAGGCGCTCATCCGCCGAGTGCTGCCGCAATTGACGGCGTTCGGTGCTGGCGCGGTATGCGGCGCCGCAGTGGCACATCTAATCCCCGACGCACTGCGCGCTGGCATCGCGCCGCTCCTGGTCCTGGCGGGTGTGTCCGCGGGCTTCCTGGCGTTCTGGCTGATCGAACTCGCGCTGAAGGGTCACGACCATGCGCACGCCCACGGTGTCGCCCTTGGCGCTCCATCGGCGCATGATAGCGACAGTAGCGAGGCAGACTGCGTACACTTGAAGCCTACACCAGACCGCGGCGCAACTGCGCTCGGGCATGCGCATTCGCGCGCGTTGGTGTCGATGACGCTGATCGGCGACACGATGCACAATCTGGTCGATGGCATGTTGATCGCCGCCGGTTTTCTCGCCGACCCGTCGGTGGGCGTGCTCACCGTGGCGGCGGTTGGGCTGCACGAACTGCCTCGCGAGATCGGCTCGTTCAGCCTGTTCGTGCACGGCGGCGTGCGGCCGATGCGGGCCGTGGCGTACAACGCGCTGACGGGCGTGGTCGCCATGGCCGGCGCAGTGGTCACGCTGCTGATCGGTACGCGCGTGGCGGGGTTGGCGACCGCGTTACTACCAGTCGCGGCGGGGACGTATCTGTATATCGCACAGGCGGTTGGCCGAGCTTCGCTGCGCGATCGGCCGCATGGGGAACGGCACTGGGCGCGGGTTGGGTGGGCTGGGGCTGGCCTGGCCATTATGCTGGGCACCGCGCTACTCGGCTGACCGAAGCCGCTGTCGACAACCCACGACTCGACGGTCCACTCCCCACCCGTCACCGACCACCCGAGACCCGAAACCCCCCAGCCCGCGATCTCGCCCGTCGCGACGGCGGTGTCCGGCCAGAATTGCCGTTACGGGAAACTGAAAGCTCCGCAAACCGCGGGCGCAAAACCGATCACCCTGGCCCAACCCCTCCAGCCTGACACACGGGGGTTTCGGGTCGCGAGTTTTCAAGTTGCGGGTATTGTGTATCTCGCGGAGTTAGCGGTTACCCGAAGCAAACATGAACCACCGCACTTGACCTACCCGCCCTTTCTGGCGATCTATCCATGCTACACCCGATCGTCGCGAACCCTGCGACCGGGTCATCCTATGACGCGCTTCCGCCGGCAATGGCAGCGCATGCTGGAGAAGCAGATGGCTAAAGATGGCATTCACCCGCCGTACCACTCGGTCGTGTTTAAGGACTCGTCCACCGGCACCACGGTGATCACGCGTTCGACCATGACCAGCGAGCAGACGATCAAGATGGAAGACGGGAATGAATACCCGCTCATCCTGCTCGAAATCACGGCCGACTCGCACCCGTTCTACACCGGCACCCAGCGTCTCATCGATACGCAGGGCCGCGTCGACAAGTTCAAGAAGCGGTACAACCGCTAAGCCGTACTCGGCTCAGTCGCTTGGCGGTGCCGTTCCGGTTAGCAGAGCGGTCGCGGCTAACACCGCCACGGCGAATACGAGTTCTGTACGAATAGATTGCCCCGACGGCGCGTGCTCACTGAGTACGCGCCGTCTGTGTTTGAGGCCAAAGGCCAGCACCACTAATACCACTGCAGACTTGGTCAGCAGCAGTCGCCCGTAATCACTCGCGACAATCGTCGAGAGTCCCAGAGACGACGCCCCGAACCCGAGCGGTGGCAGCTGCAAGCGCCGTAGCGACGCGAACACCCCGCTGAGCAGCACAGTCGGTGCAGCCACGCTGGCCATGCGGCTGTAACGTTGCCAAACATTGACGGTTGCCGTGCGCGACATGAGGAGTAATGCGCCAAGCCATGCGCCGACACCGATGACGTGCACCGCGTCAATCACGCGCGAGAACACGGGTAACGCGTCATCGGCCGAGGCGTGACCGAGGCCCCCCATCGCGACCGCCAGCAGTAGCGCGCAGGCGGTGGCGACCGCACGTGGCACGCGCCACACGGCGGCCGCGGTACCCAGGATGGCGCTGACCAGCAGTATGCTCCACCCGCGTCCCCACGCCGTTTGCGTGAGCATCATTTGCCACGCCGAGCGCGTCGCATCCAGCTCCATGTCGCGCGCTTCCACAATGGCGAGCGCGACGAGTGCCAATACGACTCCGAGCCACGCCAGCCGCAGTTGCAATCGCGACTCGGATGCATCACGCTCGCGCTCGTCGGTAACGCGTACATCGATCCAACGCACGGCGGCATCGCCCATCACGATCAGTGCGCCCAGATAAAGCAGCAGACGCGCGATCGCCGACGCGGTGACCAATTACTTCGCGCCAACCGTGAACGCGAACGTACCCTTGACGACGTGTCCGTCTTTCGACATCGCCTTCCACGACACCGTGTAGCCGCCGTTGGCCAGCGGCGTCGGGATCGTCGCTTCAAGCGGCGCGTCCTTCGCGGCCGCGCGCGTCACCGCATTCGTACGCACCGCGACGCCCGCCGCCGTGCTGAGTGAGATCTTGGTCGCGGGTAGGTCGGCCGGCTCGCTGAGCCATAGCCGGATCGCCGTTGGCGCCGTCGCGACGGTCGTGTCGGCGGCAGGGGACGTCTTCACGAGCTTGAGGTGACGTCGTGCATCG
>JBBQDB010000129.1:0-11931 GCA_038319245.1 Gemmatimonadales bacterium | reverse complement strand
AACGCTTGTCGCGCCGCGCGCACTCGCTGGTGTGCGCGTACGCGTTCCGATGGGCCGAGTGCCGGAATTTGTGCGGCCAAACCTCGACCAGGTGTATGCGGCGTCGAAGGCGGGGACGATCATCACAGACGGTCAGAACATTTTTCTGTATCATCCGAGGCCCGACGGTGACCTCGACGTTGCGTTTTGTGTCGGGACGTCTGGCCCGTTCGCGCAGGTCGGCAATGTGGAGTTTATTCAGACGCCTGCGGGCACGGCCGCGATGACGACACATTGGGGCGACTATAGCGGGCTTCGCGCAGCGCACGATACGCTGCACGCTTGGTGCACAGCCAACAGTCGCGTGAAGGCGGGTCCATCGTGGGAAGTGTACGGGCACTGGAGCGATGATCCGGCGACCTTGCGTACGGACATCTTCTATCTGCTGACAGGCACCTGATGGAGTCACGATGAGCGATTCTCTGTATCCCACCATCGTCGATGATCCCGATCTCTCTCGTCGAGCGGAACGGGTCCGTACGATCACGCGTGCTGCCGGTGCGCGGGAGTTCGTGAAGCGTCGCGCTGGAATGATTCACGCCATGGACGGCGGCCTCTGGCTGCATCGCCACGTGTGGAAAGGGCGGCCGATGGTGCACATGGTCAGCACCGATCGCGCGCGTTTGCTGGCGTACGGACTCGCGCTTGGCATGCCGGCCAGCCGGTTGCAGTACAAGCCGCTGCGCGACCCACGCACCGAGATTCGCGTCGAGGCGTGGCATTGGGACCTCGGCGGACCGGTGCTGCCGCCACCCGACGCCACGCTGGTGGTCGAGGGGTGACGGGAGCCGTCGGGTGGACGCACGAGGTTCACGCGCGATGGCGACCTCGCGTTACGCCCCCGTGGCCAGTGCTCGCGCGTCGGCCTCACGTGCGGCCCGCTCGCCTTCAGGTACGTTGACCAGCGCGAGGAGTGCGCCGCCCACGACGAAGAACGCGATGACGGAGAGAATCGCCCCGCGACTCGAACCGCTCGAGCCGATCGCGATCGAGAAGGCGAGCGGTCCGAGAATACCGCCGAACTTTTCGAAGACGGAGTAGAAGCCGAAAAACTCGCCGCTTTTGTGTTTGGGGATCATGTTCGCGAAGAGCGAGCGGCTGAGCGCCTGCGTGCCGCCCTGCACGAGACCGACGAGGATCGCGAGTACATAAAACTGCGACGCCGTTTTCATGTAGTAGGCGTAGATGCAGATGCCCGTGTACACGAGCAGTCCTCCGAACACCGATGTTTTCGCGCCGATCTTGCCGGCCAGCATTCCAAAGCCGAACGCGCACGGAATGCCGATGAACTGCACGAGCAGAATCGCGGTGATCAGATCGGATTGTCCGATGCCGATTTCCGTACCGTAGACACTCGCCATCTTGATGATGGTCTGAATGCCGTCGTTGTAAATCGTGAACGCGAGCATCGCGAGTGCGGCTTGTTTGTAGCCACGCAGCTCACGCAGTGTTTCGCCCAAGCGTGTGAAGGCGACTTTCCACGGATTCAGCGCCAGCGTTTCGTCGCTCTCGAGTGCGCGCGGCGGTTCGGGCACGCCACGCAGCGTCGGAATGGAGAACACCAACCACCAGACCGCCACAGAGACGAAGGCCAGTCGCGCCGGCAGCGTGGCCTGTGATGGCGTGAGCCCGTCGCCATGCGGCAAACCGAACGCACCAGGATTGGCGATCCACGCGAGGTTGAGTGCGAGCAGCAGGCCGCCGCCGACGTACCCCAATGCGTACCCCGCGGTCGACACCCGATCCATTTCGTCCACGCTGGCGATGTGCGGCAACAGCGATTCGTAAAACGTCATGCTACCCGCCGCGCCACCCAACGACAAAATGAACACGATCGCGGCGAACAGCACTTCGCCCCGACTGATGAAGAACATGGCGGCGGTCGCCGCGATACCGACGAGCATGAAGCCGACCATGAACTTCTTCTTTGCGGCTTTGAAGTCGGCAAGCGCGCCGAGGAGCGGCGCCATGATCGCGATCACAACGGCACCAATCGTGTTGGCATTGGCGAACCATTGCGACGCTGCAGCGGGTGCGAGATTGCCTGCCGCGACCTTCACGAAGAAGATTGGAAAGACGGCCGTCATGATCGTGGTCTGCGCGGCTGAGACTGCCCAATCGTACATGGCCCACGCCCGTAATTCGCGGCGATGGAGGCCAAGGGCGTTAAGGAAACCGCGTGATGCGACGGCGGACGGTGCAGGAGCCTGTGACGTCGGCCCGCTGGATGCCATGTCGAGTCTCGTAAAGGGAAGGCGAAGTGCGCAGATTAGTGTCTGTGTCGATCCAGTGTCTGTCCAGCAACGATTTCCCGATTTTGACGAAGCCGAGTCATTTCTTGCGATTCTCTGCGCGAAGGCGCGCGTTGGTGCGTGCCGCGACAGCGCGCGTTACGACGGCGCGCGTTGCCGTGCTGGCGGTCACCGCCGCATCGGTTGTCGCCATGGCGGGGTGCGATCGGAAGGCGCCGCTCCCGGCGACGGACAGCGCGGTCGCGACCACGACGAAAGCGGTCGCGGACAGCATCCGCACGGTGGTTACGGCGAGCGGATGGGATTCGACCGCGGGTTCGTTCATCGTGCTGCCAACGGTGGACGGCGGCCTGTTGTCCGGCTCGCTGTTGCGTGCCGATGCCTCGGAGCTGACCGTGGGCGACACGAGTGGCATTGGTCGCATGCTGACCGATACGCGCGTTGAACTGTTCTCACGTGCGGGACGGGTTGCGATGGCCCGCGTGCTGATCGATGCCGCCCCGCGCATGGAGGCGGGGTGTACGGCCTGGCCGGTTGCTCGGTTAACACTTGATGGTAGTGGCGGTCCGGGTGCGGCGAGCGCGTCGCCATGGACGGCCGCATTCGCGGCCAATCGCGTCACGGCCATTCCGCTCGACTCGATCGAAGGGTTGGCCTCGCGCGACTCGGTGCGACTCGCGACGGAATTGGCGCGTCTCGCGTCGGGGTTGCGCGACGACACCAGTAGTACGTTCCGCGGACTCCCGTTCGTCGTGCTACGCGCCTATCGCACGCGTGGTCTCGATACCGCGTTCATTGTGGCGACCCTCGCGCGACGCGTGAATCAGGAAGCGGATCCGCGAGAAGAACGTTTGGTGCTGGTCGTGGATGTGATCGGTGAAGACGCACGTAAGTGGACGATCGCCTGGCACGAGCGTGCATCCGGTCGCGAAGAAGAGTTGGTTGTCGCGGAACCGCTGCTGGCGTTTCGCACCATCAATGCGGCAAACACACCGGCGGGCGGCGCAGGTAGCGCAGGTGTCGTCAATGCGGCCTCGAACGGGACGGAAGTACGACTGCTCTTTGGTCGGGATGACGGCATCGCACTAGGCGCGGCAGTGCTTGCGCGCGGGAACAAGGGTTGGCACGTGCTCTGGGAGAGCGCGGTGGCCGGATGCAATTAACGACGAGATATGTCACGAGCATTTTTGCGGGACGATGCGGAAGGCGAGATGCCACGCCGCAACTACGGATTGCCTCCCCGCGACGATCCGGACTACGATCGCGTCGCCGCGAAGAGTCTGCTCGAGGCTGCACGTATTGGTGAGACCCAGCTCGCCGAGCGCGCGACGGGATACTATTGGGGTGAGCCCGCGCTGCGTCCGTACGTAGAAGCGCTGCTGATTGAAGCGGAGCAGGCGAAAGACGATCGACTGGAGCAGCTCGCACGTCGCTTTCTTCGTTGACGTATGACGCCGTCGCCGATGTCACTCGCCATTCAGCTGATCTGGCTCTTCACGCTGCCGATTCCGGTCGCGTGCGTCGCGTGGACGGTCACGCACGAGGAACTGTTCGCCGAGCCTCGCGCGTACTGTGTGCGCCGCAGCACGGAAGCGCCGCAGTGGTACGTGCGCAAATTCTTCTACCTCGGCACGTGTGAGTATTGCTTCAGTCATTACGTCGCGCTCGCGGCGGTACTCGCCACCGGCTATCACCTGCTGCTCGATGATTGGCGCGGGATCGTCATCGCGTGGTTCGCTGTGGTCTGGGTGGCCAACCAATACATGAGCATTCACGGTCGGCTCCGACTCGCCATCAAGAGTCAGCGCACAGAAATTCGCGTGCTGGAAGAACAGTTGACCGAGACACCCTGACGCGTTCGCGCAAGGCGTGGAATTCGTCGTGCGACGCGCATAGGTTGTGCCTCCCATGACAGACATGCTTGCCTCCGATATCGTTGCGCGCGTCGCGACGGAACTCTCGCTCGCACCGCAACAGGTGCGCAGCACACTCGCCCTCTTCGCCGAGGGCGCGACACTGCCGTTTGTCGCGCGCTATCGAAAGGAAGTGACTGGCGGTCTCGATGAAGTGCAGTTGCGCGATGTGCGTGAACGCGCGGAGTATCTGCATGAGCTCGAAGATCGTCGCGCGGCCATCATCAAGAGCGTCGACGAGCAGGGCAAGCTCGACGATGTTTTGCGGGCGCAGCTCTTGGCCGCCGATACCAAGCAAGCACTCGAAGATCTGTACTTGCCGTACAAGCCAAAGCGTCGCACGCGTGCCATGATCGCGCGCGAACGCGGACTGGGTCCGTTGGCGGAACAGATGTGGGCCGGTGCGATGACCGACGCGGCGCTGACCGAGCTGGCGGCAACGTTCATCCACGCAAACGGCGAAGCGACGTTGCACGTGCCGACCGTGGAAGCTGCGCTGTTTGGCGCGCGCGACATTCTCTCTGAGCAAGTGTCCGAAGACGCCGTTGTGCGCGGCTGGGTACGTGAGATCACGCGCGCCAAGGGCAACGTGAAGAGCAGCGTCCTCACGGACAGAGCCAGCGACGACTCCAAGTTCAAAGACTACTTTGACTTCAACGAATCACTCGGCACCATTCCGAGTCATCGTATGCTGGCAATTCGTCGTGGTGAAACCGAAGGTGAGTTGATGTGGCGCGTCGAAGCGCCGCTCGAGGAGATCAATGCGCGACTCGCGCGCGAGGTGATCGGCGAGCGCATGGCGACGGAGCAGCTCACGCTCGTGGCGACGGATTGCTACAAGCGCTTGTTGTCGCCGGCAATCGAAGTGGAGTTGCGTGTCGAGCTGAAGACGCGCGCGGACGACGAAGCGATCACCATCTTCGGTCGCAATCTTGAGCAGCTGCTGTTGTCGTCACCGGCCGGTGAAAAGCGTGTGCTCGGTCTCGACCCTGGCTTTCGCAGCGGTGTGAAGGTGGCGCTCGTTGGCGCGACCGGCGCGTTGCAACACACCGACACGTTGTATCTGCATCAGGAAGATCGCTTTGCCGGCGCGATTCGATCAATCGTGACGCGCTTCACTCCGGAGCTGATTGCGATCGGCAATGGTACCGCGAGCCGCGAAACGGAAACGTTGGTGAAAGCGGCGCTGCGTGAACTCGACCCGGCGCCCGATGGCACGCGTCCTACCGTCGTCGTGGTGAATGAAGCCGGTGCGTCGGTGTATTCGGCATCGGATTTGGCGCGCGCCGAGTTCCCTGATCTCGACGTGAGTATTCGTGGCGCCGTGTCGATTGCGCGCCGGTTGCAGGATCCGCTCGCGGAGTTGGTGAAGATCGACCCGAAGAGCATTGGCGTCGGGCAATATCAGCATGATGTGCAGCAGACCAAGCTCAAACAGCGCCTCGATGATATCGTCGAGAGCTGCGTGAATCGCGTCGGTGTCGAGGTGAACACCGCGTCGGCGGCGTTGCTCGCGTATGTCGCCGGCATCGGGCCAGGTCTGGCGCAGAGCATCGTGACGCTGCGTGATCAACGTGGCCGTCTTACGTCGCGCGCCGACCTGAAAGACGTGCCGCGTCTTGGTGCCAAGGCGTTCGAACAGGCCGCCGGTTTCTTGCGCGTGCGCGGCGGCGTACATCCGCTCGACTCGAGCGCTGTGCATCCGGAGCGATACGCGCTCGTCGAGCGCATGGCTAAAGATTTGGGCGTTGCGGTCGCTGCATTGGTTGGTAATGACGCACTCGTCGACACCATCGCGCTCGCACAGTATGTCAGCGAGGATGTCGGCATGCCGACGTTGCGCGATATCGTCGCCGAACTGAAAAAGCCAGGGCGCGATCCACGATCGGCGTTCGAGCCGCCCGCCTTCCGCGAAGATCTCAACAAGCCGTCCGATCTGTTGCCGGGCATGGTGCTCGAAGGCGTCGTTACCAACATCGTCGCCTTTGGCGCGTTCGTGGACATTGGCGTACATCAGGACGGGCTCGTACATGTCAGCCAGATCGCTGATCGCTACGTGAAGGATCCGAACGACGTGGTGAAGGTTGGCCAAAAGGTGCAGGTGACGGTGCAGAGCGTCGACTTGGCGCGAGGCCGTATTGCGCTCACGATGAAGAAGGAGCCGCGTGCGGCCGCGGCGGGAGAACGACCGGCGGCTGGCGCGTTTGGGGCCGCTACCGTGCCGGATGTGTCCGCCAACCGACCCGCGCGCGACGACCGGGGTGCGCGCCCCGCGTCGCCGACGCAGCACTCCGGACGCGATGCCAACCGTGGACCGGCCAAACCGCAGCCCAAGCCAACCGCCAAGCCATTTGTCCCTACGAAGGGTGCCGTGGCGCCAAACGGCATCCGGTTCAAGTAGCGGTCGGAGAACATGATCGCTCCCGGCGACGTGTAGCGAGCTGTACCATAAGTGTGGCGGGATATGGGTCTGTTTCGTCCTCCACGGACGAGATGCTCGTGTCCCGCCTTTTTTGTTCCCGCGCTCCCCGCCTGCCGTGGCTAACGTCCAAAACCGTCGCAACTTCTATCGTCTGCTGCAGGTCCAACCTGACGCGGCGCCCGAGGTCATCAAGGCGGCGTACCGCGCGCTGATGGGGCTGCATCACCCCGACACCGGTGGGGATCAGGAGGTCGCGGCGCTGATCACCAACGCGTACGCGACGCTCTCCGATGCGCAGCGGCGGAAGGCATACGACACGATGCGTGGCGACAAGACGGCCAAGCAGCGCACGCGCGAGCCGCAACGCCCATCCGCGGATGTGCCACCGACGAGACGAGCTCCGGCTTCCGACAGTTGCCCGTTGTGCGCCGCAGTGATTCCGGCGCCCCTACCGGGTCAGCGCGCTGCGGCACGTTGTTCACGATGCAAGGCGCCGTTAACGCGCGTCAAGCTGCCTGCGGGCCAGAGCACCAAGGAGCGTCGCGGGATGCCGCGCGTGTCGAAGTCGGACTGGGCGTTGATGCACGTCGCGTGGAATGCGGACGGACTCGACGTGCGCATGCGCGACCTCTCGCTCGACGGAATCAGCGTGTACTGCGGTGCGTCGCTGCCGATTCATCGACGGGTGCGCATCGTCGGTAAATGGTTCGACGTGGTCGCCGATATCGTGTCGTGCCGTCGCGTCGGAAACGTGTACACGCTGCATGCGCAGCTGATTACGGCGCTGTTCACAAGCGACGTGGGCGGGTTTGTCTCCACCACGGCGTAGCCTCCACCGCGCGCCAATCTTAGCGCCAGTCTTACTCTGGTGCGCGCGCCATCACGGTGCAGGATGTGATGCGCGGATTGTGCAGTACGGTGCTCGCGACCGTTGCGGCGCCGAGCAGCAACAAGCTGGAGGATCGCGAATACGCTGCTGTCGCAGGGCTTTTCACCGGCGCGCGATTGGTCGCATCGCGCATGAGCTCCAGATACGCCTGCTCCGACGGATATCGAGCGAGTGTCGAGCGCGCCTGCTCGAACGCATCGCGTACTTCCTCGCGTGGACCGAACAGCAACTCCTTCACGCTGCCACACGCTGCGTACGACAGCTGATTGAGTGCGTCGAAGCGCAATGCTCTCGGCGCATTGGGATCACGCACGTCGGCCAGCAACCGCGCTTGCTCCGCGCGTATCGCTTCGGCGGAAGTGGCGCGTGGCCGCTCGTGCTGCGCGAGTGTTTGCGCGGCGGTCTTCGGCATTGGGGCGGTGAGTGCCAACCCGCGCGCATCGCCGGTGATTTCGTAGAGTTGATGTAACCCATCGCGACCAATCGCTGCAATCACCCGTCCAACGACGGCATCAAGGGCGCTCGTGCCATTGTCGATGAACACGAAGCCAAGTGACACGATCGATCGCAGGGCGGCTTCTGCACGTGCAGGTTGTCCGGTCGCGACGTAGTACGCGGCGCGCGATACGCCGGCGTACGCGGTGGACTTGAGTGTCGCAAAGCGCGCGATCGGCATCGCGGCGGCGAAGGCATCGTCGCGAAACGGCAGCGCAAACGCGCCACCAATGATGTCTACCAGCTTCGCGCTGGCGACGAGATCAACCGCCTGCCAGATGGGCGCCTCAGCGACCGTTCGGAGGTACGCCAGCTCTTCCGGCGAAAATTCGCCCGAGGCGCGAAAGACGACGTGCGACGCGATGACCGCGTCGAGGCCAGCATTGCTCGAGGCCGGAAACATGCCGATGTTGGTGGCGCGATGCTCCCATGGTCGCGCATAGGTAGTGGCGGCCACACGCATGGGAAACAGGGTCGCGCTGGCAGCTTGACCGACCGGCGTTTGCAGCGCATGCAGCGCGTCGCCCGCCTCTATCGGCGACACGGTGGCATTGAAGGGCGACATAAGCGCACGCCATGATTCCACACCCGACAGTCGATCGCGAACGAGCTCGCTCCGATTCCACGTTGCCGTTGGGCCCACGCCGATAACCGCGATCGGGACGGCGGTAATAAGGGCGAGCCCGATGGCCGCATCGCGCGCAACGCGCAGGGCGACGCGCCACCACGAACGGGCTGGTGTCGTGCGTTCTGTTGCACTCGTAATGGTTGGCGCAGCGGCAGTGCGCGAATGTTCTGCACGCGATGCACCAAGCGCGTCAGGTCGCGAGGTGCGTCGCGCCGGCAACCGGCCTTCGTCACGCGCGCCGATCCATCCCGTCGCGATCGCGTCTTCCGAGTCAATGCGCATTGCAATGTTCCGTTAAACTGGGGTG
The DNA here is from genome assembly GCA_038319245.1 of Gemmatimonadales bacterium. Classification (GTDB taxonomy): domain Bacteria; phylum Gemmatimonadota; class Gemmatimonadetes; order Gemmatimonadales; family Gemmatimonadaceae; genus Gemmatimonas. The sequence goes on along the minus strand of JBBQDB010000129.1, from coordinate 2,986 downwards.
AGTTCGAGCGGCGCCGCAATTCGGAGGCATGCCTCAACTTCGTTCTGCGCGGCGATCAGTCGCTCCACCTCTTCCGAAAGCGCGGCCGCACCGTCGAGATGCGTTGTGAACGCGTCGAGCGATAGCGAACCCGCGTGCAGGCGCAGCAAACTCAGTCGCATGGTTTCCATCGCGCCCACGGTGTCCCGAAGCCGCGATTGTACGAGATCGCGCTCGACGCGTACATCGGCGAAGCGCCCTTCCGCAGATTTGCCTACCGCAGATTTGCCTGCTACCGGAAAGATTGACTCCGCAGAGAAATCATCCAAAAACGTCGCTGAACAATCGGAATGCGATGCCTGACCAAGGCCGTCCTGCAGCAGATTGAGTCGTGCGCGCAATGCGTGTGCATCGCGTTGCAATCGCTGCAGCACCGATGGCAATTCACGTAGCGACTGCTGTGTCGCTTTCGGCAGACTCGCAAAGAGCTGCTCGGTCGCCATCCCCAGCGAGAGTTCTGTCGCGCGATGCGTCATCGCTGGAGTGAGTGGCTTCGTGCCGCGCCATTTCCGCGCAATCGAAAATGCCCACGCGCCAAAGCGTCCGCACCACGCCGCGCTCCAAAATTCCACGTCCACATCGCGACGCAGTTGCACCAGCGCCAGCAGGCTAAACCCCGACAGCAGCGCGAGGGCACAAGTGATCGCGGCAAGCAATCCAACGGAGAGCTGCTGGGCCTCGCCGATCCACGACGCGTTCCGCGACAATACGGCAATCACAACGAGCGCCGCCGACGTTGAGGCGCTGACCGCGGTACCCTTTCGTGCGATGCGCTCGAGCTGCACGCGGAGATGCCCTGGCACGACTCCGCGCTCTTCACGACTACTCTGCAGTTCGGCGCGAAACGCTGGAACGACATCGGCCTGCGTAAAGCCGTGATCGAGTAGTCGCTTTGCGGCGACGATGCCAAAGCCGACTGCGACGGCGGTCAGGCTTACGGTCAGTGTCACGAGTGCCGAGGTCGCGCCCACCACTTTGAACGTCGCGACTGCGGCGACCACCGCCGCGGACAGACTGAGCATGGTGCCGCCGCCATCCATGCGTCCGCTGCGCTTCACAAAGTCGCGCAACGTGGCCGGCAACTCTCGGCGCTGCTCGATGACCAGCCCCAACAGTTCGGCAAATGCCTGCGCCGTGGCTGGGCGCTGCGATGGGTCTTTGGCCAAACACTGATCAATCAGCTGCCCGAGTTTGCGCGGGACTGGCACGCCTGTGCTCGCCAAAGTCGGCGCCGGCTCCGTGATCTGTCGCGCCAACAGCTGCGTCGAGTTCGTCCCGTCAAATGGCAGGCGACCAGACAGCGCATAGAACGCCGTCGCGCCAAGCGAGTAGAGGTCGCTGCGCGCGTCGACCGTTTCGCCGAGTGCTTGCTCGGGGCTCATGAATTCGGGAGTGCCGCAAATGAGCGTGCCGGTGGACGGCGCGTGGTCGTCACGCTCCCTGTTGTCGGCGAGCAGGTCACTTGTCGCAGCCGCAATGCCGAAGTCGGCGACCAGCGCGCGTCCGGTGGCGTGCTCGATCAGGATGTTGTCCGGCTTCACGTCGCGATGCACCAACCCCTGCGCATGCGCGTGACTCAACGCCCACGCCACGTCGCGCAGCATCCGGATCCCGTCGGTGGCGGACATCGGGCCGCGATGGTGTACGCGTTGTGCCACCGTCTCCCCGTCCACGTACGCCATCACGAAGAACACGAAGCCGCCGCACTGCTCGACCGCATGAATCGGGATGACGTTCGGGTGCGAGAGTTTTGCGGCAAGCTGTGCTTCGCGCAAAAAGCGGTCGCGGAGTGCGGGACGTTCGGCCAACATCGGCGGCAGCAGTTTGATCGCGACCAGCCGATCGAGATGCACTTCGCGCGCGAGATAGACGACACCCATGCCGCCGCGACCCAGCTCGCGGTCAATCGAGTAGCGACCGGCTAGCGCCTCCTGAAAGGCGAGAAACAGCGCATCAGGTGCGCGAGTCAGCGCTGTCATACCGCCTCATTGCTCAGCCAGGTTCGAAGGCCACACACTACTAGGCAGGACGTCTTGGTCGTTCAGCGGTCACGCCCTCCGTCACCACACGTGCTCGCAACTTCTCGTGTCGAGCTGTCGTATATCCCTTGGTTTCCCTCCTTCACCCCCTCGTCGGTTGCTTTGCCTATGACCTCACGACGCGACTTTCTGAAACAGGGCGGTGCCGCGGTCGGCGCATCGCTCTTGGCCGGCGGCAGCATGGCTGGCATCCCGCGCCTTCTCAACGCGTCACCCGCGCCCAGCGGCAAAGCGCTCGAGACCTTCGCGGACATCCCGATGGTCAAGGAGCTGATGGCTGCGGCGCTCAACGCGGCGAAAATGGCCGGCGCGTCGTATGCCGATGTGCGCTGCAGCCGACAACGCCAGAACTTTGTGTTCACGCGCGAACAGCAGATCCAGCAGATCGTTGATACGGATACCGTCGGCATCGGCGTGCGCACGTTGGTGGACGGCACGTGGGGTTTTGCTGCGACGCGCATCCTCACGACGGATGGCGCAGCCGCTGCGGCCCGTGAAGCGGTCGCCATCGCGAAGGCGTCGCGCATCGCACGCGATCGTTCGGTGGAGTGGTTGCCGTCACCCGTCATCAAGGACGGGTACTGGAAGAGCGCCTACACGACCGACCCGTTCGATATTTCCGTCGAGCAAAAGGCCGATCTGCTGATCAAGGCGAATGCAGCGGCGATGAAAACCAAGGGCGTGAAGTATGTCTTCTCTGGTTTCTTTTTCGTGAAGGATGAACGCAACTACGCCAACACCGACGGCTCCGTGTTCAAGCAGGACGTCGTGCGCTCGTGGCCGACGATGCAGATCACCGCCGTGTCAGCCGACTTCACCGATTTCCAGAGTCGTACTAACATCGCGACGCCTACCGCGCGTGGATGGGAGTTTGTATTGGCGCAGGACTTGGTCGGCAACGCACCCAA
>JBBQDB010000128.1:0-11939 GCA_038319245.1 Gemmatimonadales bacterium | reverse complement strand
ATTGCCGTCGGTGTCGTGGGGCGGGGTTCGTGCAGATCGTGATGGGCGGACGGCCAACCCGCGACTCTTCGCCGCCGGCGATGTCAGCACCGGACCGCGTGATCTGATCGACGCGATTGCGTCGGGGCAGCGCGCCGCGCGCGCGATTCGCGCTGATCTCTCCTGTGCGGCCTCGTGGATGCCGACGCCGCCCGATGCGTCGACGGGGACGTCGGCTCCTCCAGCGTCGTTGTCCCAGCCACGCGCAACAGCGGCAACGCCGCACTCGATGATTGGCGACGATGCGGGCAACGACGCGCCCTACGCTGCAGCGCCCCCCGTCGTAGTGCCGCTTCGGACCGATCGTCGCTACTACAGTGGATACGACACGCTCGGTCGGCGCGAGTTGCCGGTGTTGCCGCCCGACGCGCGCGCGCAGGACAACGAAGTAGAACGCATGCTCGCGTTAGTCGATGCGCGCACGGAAGCGTCCCGCTGCCTGCGATGCGACACGCACATCGTGCTCGATGCATCGCGCTGCATCGCCTGTGGCTTGTGTGTTGACGTCTGCCCGTATGCGACGCTGGCGCTCGTCGCGCAGCCGCTGCACGGGGCGCAGACCTTCGCGCTCACACTCGATGAACGCGCATGTATTCGTTGTGGTCTGTGTGTCGATCGCTGTCCCACGCACGCACTGGAGATGGCGCATGTCTGACGCGCGCGGACCAACGTGGCGACAACGCATGCAAGCCACTGCGCTCTATCGTTCAATCGTCCGCACGCCGCCGATCGAGTCGCCATTGGGACGTGCGCAGCACGCGTTCGGCAACGTGTTTCTGCATGTCTATCCCGTTCGCGTACCACGACGCTTGCTCGCGTTCCGCAGCACGTATCGGCTGGGTTTCATCGCCACGGTGCTTTTCGGCATTTTGTTGGTGACGGGCACATACCTCATGTTCTTCTACACGCCAGCCGTCACCATGGCGTATGGTGACATGCAGCGGCTGCGCACCGCGGTGGGGTTCGGGCAACTAATTCGTAACGTGCACCGCTGGAGCGCGCATCTGATGGTGCTCACCGTCGTGCTACACCTGGCGCGTGTGTTTTGGCACGGTGCGTACAAGTCGCCCCGCGAGTTCAACTGGGTGATCGGTCTTGCACTCCTCGTCATCACGCTCGCGTATTCGTTCACCGGTTATCTGCTGCCCTGGGATCAGTTGGCGTATTGGGCGGTGACGGTCGGGTCGGATCTCGTGCACTACGTGCCAGTGGTTGGTGGATGGATGCGCAACGTGTTGCTCGGCGGTGCGACCATCGGGCAGTCGGCGCTGCTCCGCTTCTACGTCATGCACGTCGCCGTGTTGACCGCAGTCTTCGGCGTCTTTCTGTCCGTGCACCTCTGGCGCGTTCGCAAGGACGGTTTTGCGCCGTCGCCCGCGGGTCGCGACAATGGCACTCGTCACATCTCCGCTCGCGACACGTTGATCGACGATTCACTGACGCTCGACACGCAGCAACTTCGCGCCGACGCGACGACGGCTGAAATCGCAGCGGCACGTATGACGGCGTCTCCGACCGATGCCAGCGCCGCGCCTCGTGTCCGCCTCCTCGGCTATGTACATGCGACGTCATCTGCGACGCACGAGCGTGAAGCGAGCGCCGAAGTGTTTGCGTGGCCGCATCTGCTCATCCGCCATCAGGTGGTGGCGCTCGCCACGACCGCGCTGGTGATCGCGATGGGCGTGGCGTTCGATGCGCCGCTGCGCGAACACGCGAACGCGAATCTCACCCCCGAACCGGCGAAGGCACCGTGGTACTTCGTCGGGATTCAGGAACTGCTGGCACACTTCGATCCGGTCGTCGCCGGTGTGCTCGCGCCGGCAATGCTGCTCGTGTTGCTCGCGGCGGTACCGTATGTCGATCGCGACCCGACGCATGAGCCCAGTCAGCGTCGAGTGGCACTCTCGATTTTCGCGGTTGTGGCGGGGACGGCGTTCGTGTTGACCGTCGTGGGGGCGTTCTTCCGCGGCCCAGCGTGGGCCTTCGTGCTGCCGTGGCAGCATCTGTACTTCGAACCATGACGGCGCAACGCATGAACGCGTGTTGCATGATCGTGCAATGCCTGCAAGCGACAACGAGGGTTAGGGTATGAGTCCGACGAGACGTGAGACGCTCAAAACCGCGTGGACGATGGGTACCGGCTTGTTGGCGGGTGCCGCCGCGTGGACCAGCTTCGAAGCACTGGCACCACTCGCCGACCTCGAAGGCACCGGGCGACTGCCGCTGGGCGAGCCGGATTCGTTCGCCGAGGGCACCGCGACCTTTGTGCGCGAGGGGCATCTCTATGTCACGCGTGCCAAAGGCGAACTGTTCGCCGTGTCGCAGAAGTGCCCGCATCTGGGGTGTCGCGTGCCATTCTGTGAAAGCAGCGCGCGCTTCGAGTGCCCGTGTCATGGCTCCGTCTACAACGTGGCGGGTGAATACATCTCCGGCCCCGCGCCGCGCGGCATGGATCGTCATCCGATCGCCGTCGAGAACGGACGCGTGATCGTGAATCTCGCGGAGCTGGTCGAAGGCCCGCCGATCGGGCCTCGTCGCTACGACACGCCGGCGGGAACTGGCGGCTGTCGCACCGAGACGAGCGCCTGATATGTGGTGCTGACATGCCGACGCCCGATCCGATCGACCCGCCCGACCTTGCGCGCAGTCTCGACCGCCAATACGTGGCGGGGCTCGTCTGCATGGCGCTGCTCGTCTTGGCCTTTCCGATGTACCGAATCGGCGAACCCTCGCGGCGGCGCAGCGCACGGGTAGCGGTTGAACGCGAATCCATCGCGATTGGCAAGGAGACATTCGTTCGGCAGTGCGCGGCCTGTCACGGCGCCGACGCGGCCGGCGGGAGCATCGCACCGACGCTCGCCTCACGTGAGTTCCTGTCGGTCACCAGCGACCAGCAGATGCATTGGATCATCTCGGGTGGCATCCCGGGCACCCCCATGACGGCCTATCACGTCGACCTCGGCGGTCCGTTTACGCCGCAGGAGATCGAGCGCCTTGTGCGCTATTTGCGCTCGCTCGAAGCGGGCGCGCCGTCTATCCCTGAGTGGCGACGCGGCGCTAAGGCTGAGGGCGCTGAGCGGCCCGATAAGGAACACGCAGGACGGCGGGATACTCACTGAACGATCAGGGACGGCACCGGATGTGCACTGTCACTCGTCACATCTGAGTCCTGTTCGATCATCCGCAGCGGAGTCTCGCGTGGAACTGTTGAGCGTAGTGCTGATTGGTGCCGCGACTGGCGTTGTCGTTGGCCCGTTCGTTGGTGGTCCGACGCGCCGTCAGGGCGCTGTCGTTGGTGCATTGCTGGGCGTGCTGGGCGCGACACTCGGTACGTTCTTCGGACGGGCCGCGGGATTGGCCGCGGGTCAATCGGCGTCCGTGGACGGCATTTGCGCGATGCTGGGCGCGTCGGTCGTCGTGGTCGGTTACGCCGTCTTTCGGTCCCGACGTTACGCTGAATAGCTTGGGTGAGTGCGCCTGAACCGGCGCGTGACACGACGGTTAGAGTAGCGTGTGAATTGTCCGCTGGAATAGCGATCGCGCTCGTTGCGGGTTTGCTTAAAGACGAGACTGGCTGCGCGTCGCGGTGGACGCCATGCTGGGGATGCCATGCGGGGGACGCCATGCGGCGGACGCGATACGGCGGACGCACCGCACTCGCGACGCAAACCACGGAGCACACGACATGTCCGACACGATCGTTGACAGCAGTAAGTATCCCATCGGTACGTTTGCGCGCCAAGCGAGTTACACCGCCGACGAGCGCGCGTCGCACATTGCGCGTCTCGCGGCCCAGCCAGCGGCGCTCGCAGCAGCCATCAGTGGGCTCGACGACGCGGGACTCGATACGCCGTATCGCGACGGCGGATGGACGGTCCGACAACTCGTGCATCATGTCGCCGACAGTCACGCGAACGCCTACATCCGCGTCAAGCTCGCGCTCACCGAAGTCGATCCAACGATCAAGCCGTACGATCAGGACGCGTGGGTGCAGCTCGCCGACACTCGCGAAATTTCACCGCTGGTCTCGGTGGGCATGGTGGCGGCACTGCATGCGCGACTCGACGCAGTACTTCGCGCGATGCACCCCAATGACTTCGCCCGCGGGTTAGTGCACCCGGACAACGGACCTATGACACTCGATATGCTCGTCGCGCTGTACGCCTGGCATGGCGATCATCACGTCGCGCACATCACGAACATGCGTACGCGCCTGTCGTTGTAGCGCGCCCCACCGCTCGACCGGGCGCGCCGTTACGGCTTTCCTTCGATGATGCGCCCCGCTTCGCCGACAATCGCGATCTGCGGGGTGCCGGGAACACCAAAGATCGAATACAGGATTTTCGTGGACGGCACGGTCAGCTGTTTCCACGACGCCCCGTCGTAGCGTAGCACGGTACCGCTGTCGCCCGCCGCGTAAATCTCCGTCGGACCGCGTCCCCAGATCGCACGCAGGTCGCGCGTCGTTGGTGCAGGAAACGGCGTCCAGCGCACGCCGTCGTAACGCACGATCGTTCCCGCATCACCACCGATAAAGATGTCGTTCGCCGCGGTGCCCCAGATCGCACGCAGTCGTTTCGTATTCGACACCGGCACGCCGATCGTGCTCCATCGCCCACCGTCGAAATGCAGCACGGTACCGGAGTCGCCGACCACATAAACGTTGGTCGGATCGCTCCCCCATACGCCGCGCAAAAATTGCTGCGTGCCGCTCGCGAGTGGCGTCCAGCCGGCCCCGTTCGAACGCAAAATCGTACCGCGTTCGCCGACCACGAAATACGAGCCCGGCCCGCTGTTCCAGATGGCACGCAGCAAGTTCGACGTTGGTGCGGCCTCACGCGTCCATGACGTGCCATCGTAGCGTAGCACCGAGCCCGTGTCGCCCACCGCGACCATATCGCTCGCGCTGCTGCCGCTGATGCCGTACAAATCATTCACGCTGGGCACCACCGCCGGACTCCACCCCGACGCGTCGCGTCGGAACACGCCACCGCCAAGCCCAACGGCGAACATCGGCCCGTTCGATGCGCCGTACGTCGACAGCAGCAGCGGATCGGAGATGTCGGTGGAAATGGTCGCGCCCGCACCCGCGCCCCGTAGCGTGAGCACGGTGCCATACCAGCCGGCGATGCGCAGTGTCCCGTCGCCGCGCTTGGTGATGCCACGCAAGTTTTGTCCGGTGCCCACCGAGAGCGCATTCCACGCGCTGCCATTGAAGTGCCACACGGCTCCGGTGTTGCCGACCGCATAGATGTCGTTGAACGTCCGACCCGTCATCGCGAACAGATTCGCGGCGCCCGGCGTCGTCATCTGCGTCCACGCGAATCCGTCATAGCGCAGGATGGTCCCAGCAACGCCGACCGCGAACACGTTCACCGCGCTCGATCCCCACACGTCAAACAGCGGACTGGGAGACGGATTGGTCATCAGCTTCCACGACGTGCCATCCGATCGCAGGATGACGCCATTGTTCCCCACGACAAACAGGTTGGAACCGTTTGGGCCCCAGATCCCCCACAGATCATCGCTGACAGGCGTGGACTGCAACGTCCACTTGGCGCCGTCCCAACGCATGATCGTGCCTTTGTCGCCAATCGCGTAGACTTCCGTCGCCGACAGGCCCCACACCTCGAGCAACGCCGCCGTAGTCGGACTCGCGACCGGTGTGAACGTGCTGCCGTCACCACGCAGAATCAGTCCGTTGGTGCCCACCAACCAGATGTCTGACGGAGACGATCCCCACACGCCAACGATCGTCTCCGTGGTGTTGAGCGACACTTGCTCCCACGTGCCGTTGGCGCGCGAGCGCAGCAACACGCCGTTCTGCGCGCCCGCGTATGTCGTCCCTTGACCGTCGTCCCAAACGCCGAGGATCGTCGCGTCGCTCACCCCGGGTCGCGCCACCGACCACTGCTGCACCCCAGGCGCAGCGGCCGTTACTGTGAGCTGCACGAGCGCGCTCAGCGTACCCAGCGACGCCGTGATGCGAGCGCTACCGGGGGCGAGCGCCCGCACCTTGCCCACCGCGTCTACTGTCGCGATTGCGGGCGCATCGCTCGACCACGTCGCGGTCGCGTTCGTGACCAGCGCGCCCAAACTGTCGCGCGCCTCGAGCGTGAGTTGGCGATCCTGTCCGGCCTGCAAATACGTCGACGCCGGGACCGCCAGAATGCTGATCACACGGCTGCTGCCCGTGGGCGGCGTGATCGGCGCTTCCGTCGTACGATGGTCGCACGCGGCGAGCAGCACGCACGCGGACGTCAGTGCCCCGACGGCGATCCGCAAGGAGGAGCGGAACGCGGTGCGCCGTATTAGCGAAGCATGTATTGCTGAAGACATCGAAGACATCATGAGTGTGAGCCTAGCCGCGCGCCAATGCGACGCGCAACGGGCTCGTGCCGCTTAGCTTTTTCATAGACGGTCTATACCCGCTCCCCGCGAACTCCTTCCATGACACACGCTCCTCGGCCAGTGGCCATCTCGCGCGCGTATCGCGCAACGCTCCGCTTCACTCGCGTGATTGCAGGCGTGCTCGTCCTGCTCCCCGCCGCTGCGGTCGCTGCGCAGCGCGGTGTGCCTCGCACGGCCGTTCCGTCGTCAAACGCCGATGTCTTTCTCGTCCCGCTGGCCACCAGCGGTGGAAACGTCCGCGTCGGCGCGCCGGCCAACATCACGCGACGCGACGGATACGACAATCAGCCGAATTTTTCCGCCGACTCGCGCGCCGTCTTCTTCACGTCCAATCATGGGGACGGGCAGTCGGACATCTATCGCTTCGACCTGAGCACCGGCCTCGCACTCCCCGTGCGCAGCACCAAGCCCGAGAGCGAGTACTCGGCGATGCCGACGCGCGATGGCAAAGCCATCTCGGTCATTCGCGTCGAAGCCGATTCCACGCAGCGCATGTGGCGCATGCCGCTCGACAGCAGTGCCATGACCGTGATGTTCCCTGACATCAAACCGGTGGGCTATTTCGCCCAAGCCGACGATTCTACCTGGGCGCTGTTCGTCCTTGGCTCGCCGGCCACGCTGCAGCTCGCGCACACTACGCGCAGTGGCAGCGAAACGGTCGCGCGGAATATCGGTCGTTCGTTGCATCGCATTCCCGGCAGCACGCAGATGAGCTTCGTGCAAAAGGGCGCGAGCGCGTGGTACGTCATGCGTCTCGATCCCAACACCAAGCGTGTCGACACGCTCGTCAAGACGCTGCCGGGTTCAGAAGACGTGGCCTGGATTGACAGTACGACAATGGTGTCAGGGCAGGGGTCCAAGTTGTACGCCTGGAAGCGTGGCACGTCAGATTGGACGCTGCTCACCGACTACGCCTTCGCGCACATCACGAGCATCACGCGACTCGCGGTGAGTCCAAGCGGCGCATGGCTCGCGCTCGTTGGCGATGTGAAGCCCGCCGCGGCCGTGACCGCGCGTCAGGTGTTTGTCGACAAGATCAACGCCGCAGTCGTGCAGCGCGGCGTCGATATTCTCGCGGCCGATAGCATGGAAGGACGCATGACCGGCTCGGTGGGGCAGGCGCGCGCCGCCAAGTGGATTGCCGCGCAGTACAAGGCCGCTGGCCTCACGCCCGCTGGCGACTCCGGCACGTTCTTCCAGCACATTCCGCTGCAGATGCAAGCCGCGACCGTCATCCCCGGTGCGCAGCCCGCACAACCTGCGCGCGCGCGTCCACGTGCGCTCGCGTCGTGGGCCGCGTGGGACTCGCTGCCGGCCGATCAACGACTGCGCACGGACAACATCGCGGGCATGATCCGCGGCAGTGATCCGACGCTGCGTGATGAAGTCGTGCTCGTCACCGCGCACTACGATCATATCGGCATCGGCAAGCCGGTCGACGGCGACAGCATCAACAACGGTGCGGACGATGACGCGTCGGGCAACATCGCGCTGATCGAAATGGCGAAAGCGCTACGCAATGGACCTCGCCCCAAGCGCACGATTCTCTTCATCGCGATCACGGGCGAGGAAGTCGGTGGCTTCGGCACGCGCTGGTACATCGCGCATCCGTTGCTGCCGCTCGAAAAAACAGTCGTCGATCTCAACGTCGAAATGATTGCGCACCCCGACTCGATTGCCGGAGGCTTCGGCAAGGCGTGGTTGACGGGTTACGAGCGTTCGACGATGGGTGATTTGCTGGCCGACAACGGCATTCCGCTGACGCCGGACATGCGCATCGGGCAGCGGTTCTTCGAGCGGAGCGACAACGTCGCATTCGCGCGCATCGGTATTCCCGCGCACTCCATTTCGTCGTTCAACCTCGCGACGCCGTATCACAACCCGAAAGACGAAGCCTCCACGATCGACGCAAAACACATGGCCGAAGTGATCTCGGCCACAGCGAAATCATTGCGTCTACTCGCAGATGGACTCAAGCCCGAGTGGCATCCGGGTGGCAAGCCTGAGGCACCTGCGGCGAGGCCGCCGCGTTAACGTGCAGCAGGCTGAGTCGTCTATTGGCGAGCGTATGTCGGGCCGCCAGTAGACACATCGTCGACTGCGTGTTCGTGCAATTCCTCCAGGAGTGCTGCAATGGGTGAGTCGAATTCGCGCGAGTCGAAGCGGCGAGTAACAACGTCTGTCGGGGCGATGACGGTGTCGCGCTTACGTCAATCAGGGCGCCGAGTGCTGCGTGCGCTGCTCGGAGCCACACTCGTGTCGGGTGTGATGGTTGGCGTCCAAGCCTGCGGCGGCGACTCGGGCGGCAAGGCTGTGCCACCAACGCAGCCGCCGACAGTGACGAGTCTGGTGGTCAATGCACCGACCACCGCAATTAACACGCAGCAGACGGTGCAGTTATCGGCGACGGCGCGATTGAGCGATGGGACTGCCAGCAGTGCGCCGACGGTCATTTGGTCTACGAGCGCGGCCGCAATTGCTACGGTCAGCGCCGCGGGACTCGTTTCCGGAATCTCTGCTGGCACCGCAGTGATCAGCGCGACCACGGGCTCCGTAAGCGGTACCGCAACCATCACCGTCACGTTGGCGCCAGGTGCGCTGGCGTCGGTATCTGTGACGCTGACTGACGCGGCATTGCAGCTTGGTCAGACAACACAAGCCACGGTCACAGGCAAGGACGGCACGGGCGCGGCTCTCGCCATCGGAGCGCGCCCCGTGACGTGGAGCTCGAGCAACGTGATCGTCGCGACGGTCTCTGCGACCGGCGTCGTGAGTGCGGTGGGCATCGGGACGGCGAATATTCAGGTGGCGGTTGTAGATGGTGGCGCGACCCGCATCGCGACTGCTGCGTTTACCGGCAGCGGAGTTGCCGGCGCACCGGCCACGACCGACATCGTGATGCCAGGGCTTACTTTCAGTCCGTTTCAAGCGCTGGTTAAACAAGGCGGCACGGTGCGCTTCATCTTCCCGGCACAGACACACAACGTCTTCTGGGACCCACGGCTCACCGGACAGCCAGCGGCGCCAACGGACATCAACGACACGCAGAGCGTAACGGTCTCACGCGCTTTTCCGTCCGTCGGTGTGTTCAGCTACAAGTGCCGGCTGCATCCGGGGATGGAAGGATCGATCATTGTGTCACCCTGATGTCGCTCATTGCGGTCGCTGTCTGACGACATGGCGACCTGAAAGAAGAAAGGGGACCCGATCTCGGGTCCCCTTTCTTCTTTGCGATCCTATCAGTTCGACGAACGGCGAATGATCAAGCCTTCGTCACACCACGCATTCTCGGCACGAAGTCCGGAAACACCGTAGAGAGGTTCGAATTGCCTAAGCGGTTCTGCACGATTTCCGCGAGAATGTCGCGGTGATCGAGCGTCACCTTGAGATCCTGCCCGGACTCGAGGTTTTCCTTTGCCAAACCAGGCCAGCCGTTGGTCAACACACGACCACCGTTGATCTTCTTGCCCATCGCGAAGGCAACGTTGCCGCGCCCGTGATCCGTGCCGCGATTGCCGTTTTCGCGTGCGTTGCGTCCAAACTCTGACACGAGCACCACGGTAACGCCGTTCGTCGTCGCCATCTGAATGACGTCGGCATAAAACGCGGCCAACGTACCGGCGAGATCCTTCATCTTACCGTCCATGTAGCCACCGTCCAGCGTAACGACCGGGCCTGCCTGCGTGTGCGTGTCCCAGCCACCGTTGAAGGCGTGCACCGCTTCGACGCCGACATCCGCCTTGATGAGCGCTGCAGCGGACTTCATCGCGTTACCGAACGACGAGTTTGGATACACCGCACCGTTCGCTGGACGATACGCCGCGAAGTCGATCAGGTTGAGCAGCGCGATCGTGTTCGTCGTGTCGAGCGCATTCGATTTCACCGGGTCGATGGCGTTCTGATAATTCGTATCGAGCCACTGCGCGCGCGCCGTACCGGTCGCCCCACTACCGCCAAGCGCGGCACCAGCCGGATTCGGAATCGGCAGTGCCTTCGGCGCGCCTGACAGCGTCTGCGGCATGCCGGTTGTCAGTCCCAACGCGCGCAACGGCGCGGTGCTGCGCAACGGTGTCGATGTCGCGAGGTGACGTCCGAGCCAGCCGGTGGTGATGCGCGGATCACTCGGCTTACCCACTTCCATGTAGCGCTGCGCGTCGAAGTGCGAGCGCGACGTATCCACCGAACCCGTCGCATGCGCAACGAGGAGATCGCCCGCCGTGTACGCCGGCATCAATGCCGTCATGCCGGGCGCAAAACCGAAGAAATTATCCAGCGCCGTCAGCTTGGGGCCGGTGCCCGCCGCATCAGGGCGTGCGATCGCAAGATTCGGGCGGCCCGTGTAGTAGTCCGGATCGCCGAACGGCGAGACGAGCGACATGCCGTCGACGCCGCCGCTCAGGAAGATCGAGATGATCACGTCTCGACTGGACGCCGACTGCGCCAACACAACGCTTGGCAACCAAGTTGGGAGCAGCGCGGCAATACCGAAGCCGGCCGCTGTCGTCAGGAAGTCGCGCCGCGCGAGTGAGTGGTACTCGTTACAGCCCGCCTCGTACTGTTCATCGCTCATGCGTGCCATCCGTGGGCCGGTGTGGAGACTCGTGCGGTCGACATCAGTACCACTGGAATTGCGTCGCGCTCGCCGCGAGTCCAAGCGTTTCCCGGACACGCGCATCGCTGTACGTCCCGCCCTTCAGGTACGTCAGCAAACCACTCTTGAGCACGAGCGGTAGCTCGCCGCCGAACATCCGTGCGTTGATCTGCGCGACGACGCCATCCGCAGTATCCGGCGATCGGAAGAGCGTGGTATCCACCTTCGTCTGCGCGGTCGTGTTACGCCCCGACACATCGACCATGAAGCTCCACCGACTGAGCACGAGGCCGCTCCACCAATCCACACGATCCGGATAGCCGTTCGGTTGCTGCCAGAAGTAGATCGGCATCCCCATCTGGTCGGCGCGCTGACGCACCGAGCGCACGTTCGTGACGAGTGCGCCCATCGCGCGCAGCGTTGACGCCGCGAGGTGAAACGGCCGCTTGTACTTGGCCGGTGACGCCATGAGGTTTTTCGAAGACAGAATTGTCCGAATCATCGATGGGATATCGCCGCCCGTCGACAAGTACACCGCGGTCGTTGCGTCCACGACGCTCTGCGGCGGCGTGTACGCGAGCAGCCAGCGCGCGAGCTTGAGCGAGATGTATGCCGCCGTGCTCGGATGATCGACGAGCATTTGGATCGCAGCATCGCCTTCACCCATCTGCGTCGCCGCCGGAGTCCCGGCCGGCATCGCCGGGAATGCGCGACCCAGAAACGTCTTCGCGCCGCGATCATGCATGTTCGCGTTGAACGTGAAGTTGCCCGGACCCGTCGTCGTCCAACCGGTGAGAATGCGAGAGAGCTCGGCAACGTCGGTCTGCGTGTAGCCACCGTTCACGCCGAGCGTGTGCAGCTCCATGATTTCGCGCGCGTAGTTCTGATTCGGCGTCGG
>JBBQDB010000127.1:0-12035 GCA_038319245.1 Gemmatimonadales bacterium | reverse complement strand
GAAGCCCGCCCGGGGCGGCTTGACGGGTATCGAAAATCTGGGCTAGTCCTGCGGTGTGTCGGCCGCAGCGGGGCGAAAACTTAGTCGACTTGTTCGGCCGTGGGCTTCCTGTTGGCCAGCGGACGGAGACCTCAATCAATGGGATACGCACGTAGACGCTGAAGTCGATCTAGTCTCGGACAGGGGTTCGATTCCCCTCACCTCCACTGGAAGACGAAACGCCCCATCGGCTCACCGATGGGGCGTTTGCGTTGTATCGCAGCAGGCGCTAGCCGCTAATTGCCCGCGAGTGCGGCGTGGGCCGCTGCCAAACGCGCGACCGGCACGCGGTAAGGCGAACATGAGACGTAGTCGAGCCCGGCGCGATGGCAGAACGCGACCGACTGCGGCTCGCCACCATGTTCGCCGCAAATGCCGACCTTGAGTCCTGGGCGCGTTTCCCGCCCGTCGCGAACCGCCCACGAGATCAACTTGCCGACACCCTTCGCGTCGAGCACCTGGAACGGATCTTCCTTGAGAATGCCGCGTTCGAGATACTGCGGCAGAAATCGTCCGGCGTCATCGCGACTCAACCCGAACGTGGTCTGCGTAAGATCGTTGGTGCCGAACGAAAAGAACTCCGCCTCCGTCGCAATCTCATCGGCGGTCAGCGCGGCACGCGGCAATTCAATCATCGTGCCGATCATGTATGGGATGTGCTCTCCCATCGCGCCCATCACTTGCTCTGCCGCGCTCTCGATCACGGCACGCTGGTTCCGCAGCTCGGCGACATCAGCGACGAGCGGTACCATGATTTCGGGCAACACTTCGATGCCGCGACGCGACGCCTTCACGGCGGCCTCGAAGATTGCGCGTGCCTGCATCTCCGTAATTTCGGGATAGACAATGCCCAGTCGGCAGCCACGATGACCGAGCATCGGATTCGTTTCGCGCAGGCTGTCGACGATGCGACCGAGTTCGACGCGCGACAACCCGAGCGTTTTGGCAAGCTGTCCCGACTCTTCGCCGCCGTGCGGTAGGAATTCGTGCAAAGGCGGGTCGAGCAAGCGAATCGTGACGGGCAAGCCGTCCATCGCCTCGAAAATGCCTTCGAAGTCACTGCGCTGCATCGGCAACAACTTCTCGAGCGCACGACGACGTCCGTGCAGATCGCGAGCGACGATCATTTCGCGCATCGCATGAATGCGCTCACCCTCGAAGAACATGTGCTCCGTGCGACAGAGCCCAATGCCTTCGGCGCCGAAGTTGCGCGCAACGCGTGCATCGCGCGGCGTGTCCGCGTTGGCACGCACGCGCAGCCGACGATGGGAATCCGACCAACCCATCAGCTTCGAAAACGCTTGATACGTCGGCGAATCGCGTTCGTTGAGCGCACCCGATGTCACACGCATCACTTCGCTCGGCACCATCGGCAGCTCGCCGAGGAACACGCGCCCGGTCGACCCATCGAGCGTGATCCAATCACCTTCGTTGACCACGTGTTCGCCGACGGTCATGCGGCGACTATCGTGCGAAATTTCCGCCGCGGTGCAGCCGACTACTGCGCACTTACCCATGCCGCGCGCCACTACGGCCGCATGGCTCGTCATACCACCACGCGCAGTCAGAATGGCACGAGCGGCGACCATGCCGTGAAAGTCTTCAGGTGTCGTCTCATCGCGCACCAGGATCACCTGCTCGCCCTTGGCCGCGCGCTGCTCGGCGGCGTCCGGGTCAAACACCGCGATTCCACTTGCCGCGCCAGGACTGGCGGGCAGGCCGGTCGCAATCGGCTCCGCGCGCACGGATGGACTGATGACGCGATGCAAGAGTTGATCGAGTTGCGATGGTTGCAGTCGCAGCACCGCATCGCGTTCGTCAATAAGTCCTTCCGCCACCATATCCGTGGCAATGCGAAGCGCAGCTGCAGTGGTACGCTTGCCGGTCCGCGTTTGCAACAAATACAGCGTGCCGCATTCCACCGTGAACTCGATGTCCTGCATGTCGCGGAAATGGCGCTCTAACCGGTCCTGCGTTTCGAGCAACTGCGTGTGGGCCTGCGGCAGATGCTGCGCCATTTCGTCGATATGGAGCGGCGTGCGAATCCCCGCGACAACGTCTTCGCCCTGCGCATTCACGAGAAACTCGCCATAGAAGCGACGCTCGCCAGTGGACGGATCGCGCGTGAATGCGACGCCGGTTCCCGAGTCATCGCCCATATTCCCGAACACCATCGATACGACGTTGACCGCAGTACCGAGGTTGTGGGGAATCGCATTTACCCGACGATAATCGATCGCTTTCTTGAGCGTCCACGAGCGCCAAACCGCTTCGATGGCCCCCCACAACTGCACGCGAGGATCCATCGGAAAATCAGCGCCCGTGCTATGGCGAATCAGCGCTTGGTATTCGGCGACGAGGGCGCGTAACGCGCTTTCCGGCAGCTCGGAGTCGGACGTGACTCCGTTGGTGAGACGTTTGGCGGTGAGCAGCTGCTCGAACGAATGCATCGGCACACCGAGCACCACATCGGCATACATCTGCAAGAAGCGTCGATACGAATCGAAGGCGAATCGACCGTTGCCACTGGCCGCTGCCAGACCTTCAACCGTGGCGTCGTTGAGACCGAGGTTGAGGATGGTCTCCATCATGCCAGGCATGGAAACCGCCGCGCCGGAACGGACCGAGACCAGCAACGGATTGGTCGCGTCGCCGAAGTGTTTCCCGCTTGCAGCTTCGAGGGCAACCAGCGCAGACGCCACTTCGGCGCGCAGCGTATCCGTCACAGCGCCATTCGCCAGATAGGAAACGCATGTCGCGGTGTCGATCGTAAAACCCGGTGGCACAGGTACGCCAAGATTGGTCATCTCGGCGAGATTCGCACCCTTGCCACCGAGTACCGACTTCATCTCCCTCGTCCCGTCAGCCGTGCCGTTTCCAAAGAAATAGACGGAGCGATTCACAAACCAATCCTCTGGACTCAGGCGATGCCGGCGGGAACAGCGGCCTCACTTCCTGCACGCAGGAGAATGGGCTCGGCGGGAACAGCGGTGGGATAACGACCGGAGAAGCACGCATGACAATAACCGTTTGGCCCAGTCGGCATGGCAGAAAGCATGCCGTCAAGCGAAAGGTAGCCTAGCGAGTCAACTCCAAGATGACGAACGAGTTCGTCGTGCGTCATCGTGGCAGCGATCAGTTCTTCTCGACGTGGCGTATCGATGCCGTAATAGCAGGGGCTGATGATCGGGGCACTTGAGACGCGCATGTGTACTTCACGCGCGCCTGCCGCACGCACGATGGACACAAGGCCGCGCGTGGTGGTACCGCGAACGATTGAGTCGTCGACCATGACGACGCTCTTGCCTTCGAGCAGCTCGCGCACCGGATTGTACTTCACCTTCACCTTCGCATCGCGTCCGGCCTGCGTCGGTTGGATGAATGTGCGACCGATGTAGTGATTGCGAATGAGCGCGAGTTCGAACGGGATGCCGGATTGATCGGAAAAGCCGAGTGCCGCGGAGTTGGACGAGTCAGGTACAGCGAAGACCATCTCCGCGCCGGGGGCAGGGCACTCGATCGCCAGTTGCCGGCCGAGTTCGCGACGCGACTTGTCGACCGAGCCGCTGAACACTTTGCTGTCCGGACGCGCGAAGTATACGTGCTCGAAGACGCAGCGATGAATCGGCATCGAGGCGAACCCTTGGACCGAACGCATCCCATGTGAGTCCACTGCGATCACTTCTCCGGGCTCGACTTCACGCTCGATCGTCGCGCCGACGATGTCGAGTGCGCATGTCTCGGAGGCGAAGACCCACGCATCGCCCAAACGACCCATGACCAGTGGTCGCCAACCGTGCGGATCCCGCGCGACAATGACCGTGTCGTCGATGACGATCAGCAGGCAGTACGCTCCTTCGAGACCGTGCAACGCTTCGGCGACACGTAGTTCTGGCGTCGCGCCTTGTGCACGCGCGATGCGATGCACGATGACTTCAGAATCCATCGTCGACGAGAAGATCGCGCCTTCGTCTTCCAACTCGCGCCGCAGTTCGACGGCGTTCGTCAGATTGCCGTTGTGCGCGAGCGCGATGTGTCCTTTCCGAACGCGTGCCAGAATCGGTTGCGCGTTTTCAATCGCGGAACCGCCGGCGGTGCTGTATCGCGTATGCCCGACACCAATTGAGCCGCGTAACTGTTCCATCTCCTCATCGCCGAATCCTTCGGAGACGAGTCCCATCGCGCGGCTGATGCGCGCCCGACCGGCGTCGTCAACCGCGACGATACCGGCAGACTCTTGGCCGCGGTGCTGTAGCGAGTACAATCCAAGCTGCGTCAGTGCCGCAGCCTCGCGATGCCCGTAGATACCAAATATGCCACACATGGGAGAACTCCCGATCAGTCGTTGAGAGGGGCGTGCGACGACGTCACGACATGTTCGGCCGGCGTTTCGCCGTCCATCGTGACACCGATTGAATCGTGGAATGCCCGTGCGAGCCACTCCACCGGTGCGGCGAATGCATCATCCGAAATTGAAAACCGCACGCCGTCGCTGGCGTCGGTAACCGCACCAATGACGCGTGCCGGCACGCCGTGCGCGCCTGCGATGCGAAGTAGCAAATCCGGATCGTTGGTCGACAGCACGACGCGACCGTGTGCTTCACCGAAGAGCAGTGCTCGATGCGGAAGTGACGTCCACGCCGACAGATCGACGGTGAATCCAAATGTGTTGTCGCGCACGAGCATGGCACACTCCGCGAGCGCCACGGCGAGTCCACCGTCACTGCAGTCATGCGCTGATCGCACCGCACCGGCACGAATTGCCTCGAGCACGGCATCGATCAGGTGCCGATGCGCTGCCGGATCGCACGCGGGCGGCGTTCCGATCGTCAGGCCATGAATCGCCAGCAGATACTCGCTTGCGCCGAGTTCGGCCGTCGGCTCGCCGAACAGCACGATCTTGTCACCCGCCTGTTGAAACGCGGACGGTGTGACGTGCGCGAGCGACTCGATGAGCCCGACCATGCCGATCGTCGGGGTCGGATGAATCGCACCATGCGGATTCTCGTTGTAGAGCGACACGTTGCCGCCCGTGACAGGCGTTTCCAGCACGGTGCACGCTTCGCCCATCCCGGCGATTGCTTCACTTAATTGGAAATAGACTTCCGGCTTTTTCGGATTGCCGAAATTGAGATTGTTCGTGACGGCCATCGGACGTGCGCCAGTGCAAGCCACGTTCCGCGCCGCTTCGCAAACGGCGGCGCGCCCCCCGTTGCGCGGTGACAGCGCGACATGCCGACCATTGCCATCGATGCAGAGTGCGAGGGCTTTGTCGGTGCCATGGAGCCGCACCACAGCCGCATCGCTTCCGGGGCCCGTCACCGTGCTTGTTTGCACGGTGGAATCGTACTGTCGCCAAACCCACGCTTTACTCGCGATCGTGGGCGACGCGAGCAACCGCTCGAGCGTCCAGGCATGATCGTGCTCGTCGGCAAGGAGCGGCACATCCAGTGGATCTCGTCCGCGCGCTGCGCGTAATACGGGGCTTTCGGCGCCCTCGATGGTGTACTGCGGGCACTCCGTCACCAAGCGTGAGCCCGGGAATTCAGCGACCACCGTGTCGCCCTCGGTCACGCGATACACCGGTTCGGCGATGACTTCGCCAATCACCGCCGCCTCGAGATCCCACTTGGACAAAATCGCGCGAACGTCGTCTTCGTGACCGAGCTTGGCCACGACCAGCATGCGCTCCTGCGATTCAGACAACAGAATTTCATACGGCGTCATACCGGTCTCGCGCACCGGCACCTTTGTCACATCGATGGTGACGCCAACGTCGCCGCGCTCCGCCATTTCGGCGGATGACGAGGTGAGCCCCGCAGCGCCCATGTCCTGAATTGCGACGATGAAGCCGCTGCGAATGAGTTCGAGTGACGCTTCGAGCAAAAGCTTTTCGGTGAACGGATCACCGACCTGCACCATGGGTCGCTTCGCCTCGCTCTCGCTCGAAAGATCTTCGCTGGCAAACGACGCACCGTGAATGCCGTCGCGCCCCGTCCGCGCGCCAACCGCCATAATGGGATTGCCGACGCCGGAGGCCACGGCGCGAATGAGCTCGTCTTCACGCATCAGTCCAACGCACATCGCGTTGACGAGCGGATTACCCTCGTACGATGGATCGAACACAACTTCGCCACCGACGGTCGGCACACCGATGCAGTTGCCGTAGTCGCCAATGCCGCGCACCACGCCGGCGAACAGCCAGCGCACGCGCGGACTGCTCAACGGACCGAAACGCAGCGAGTTCAGAAGCGCGATTGGCCGAGCGCCCATCGTGAACACATCACGCAAAATTCCGCCAACGCCAGTCGCCGCGCCCTGATACGGTTCGACGGCGGATGGGTGATTGTGCGATTCGATCTTGAATGCCACCGCGAGTCCATCGCCCACCGAGATGACACCCGCGTTTTCGCCAGGCCCCTGCAACACCCATGGGGCCTTGGTCGGCAACGTGCGGAGCAGTGGACGAGAATGCTTGTACGAGCAGTGTTCGCTCCACAGGGCACTGACGACGCCGAGCTCCGTAAACGTCGGCGTGCGACCAAGCATGTTCACCAAACGATCGTACTCGAGCGGCGTGATGCCGTGTTCCGCGACAAGCGCTGGCGTGATCGTCGGATCACCGGCGCGAGGAAGGACGACGCTCATGCTGAAACGCTCGCAAGCAGATGGTCGAAGATCGAAGCGAAGAGTGCAACACCACCGGTCGATCCGAGCAGTGGCTCCATCGCGCGTTCCGGATGCGGCATCATGCCAAGCACGTTGCCGGTCGCATTGATGATGCCCGCGACGTTGCGCATCGACCCGTTCGGATTCGATGCCGGGGTGGCTTCGCCTGCCGCGTTGACGTAGCGCAGTACCACTTGCCCTTCACCTTCGATGCGCGCCAATACATCGGCGTCGGCCGTGAAGCGTCCATCACCATGCGCGATCGGCATCGTAATCACTTCACCGAGGTGATAGCGCGACGTGAACGGCGTAGCGATCGTCTCGATGCGCAACTGTACGGGCGCGCTGATGAATCGCAGGCTCGCGTTGCGCAGCAATGCACCCGGCAGCAAACCAGCCTCGCACGCAATCTGAAATCCGTTGCAGATCGCGAGCACGGGACCTCCACGCTGAGCGAACGCCACGACTTCCTGCATGATTGGACTGAATCGCGCGATCGCACCCGGCCGCAGGTAGTCACCGTAGCTGAAGCCGCCCGGAAGCACGATCAGGTCGGCGTTTTGCAGATCGTGATCCTTGTGCCAACAATAAACGGCCTCGTGACCGAGGATGTCGGTCACTGCGCGATACGCATCCTCGTCGCAGTTGGAGCCGGGAAAGCGGACAATACCGGCCTTCACGCCTGCTCCACCGCGGCAATGTCAAAGTCTTCCGTCACCGGATTCGCCAACAACTTCTCGCACATCGTGCGCGCCACGGCACGCGCGGCGTCTACGCTCTCGGCTTCCGTATCGAGCACGAGGTAGCGACCAACGCGCACATCACTTACCTGCGCAAATCCGAGCGAATGCAGCGCGTCGGAGACGGCTTTGCCCTGCGGGTCGAGGATACCGCGCCGAGGCACGATGTGGACGGACAGGCGATATCGTGTCATGCGAGAGGGTCCTCACGGCTCGTTGGACGGCCAGGAATAATGCGTGATTGGCGGCGACGCCGACGTCGCTGCCGTTGGGTTTCTACCTGCTGCTCGCTCGAGAAGCCATCGTCGGAACCATCAGATGAGCCATCGTCATCACCGGCGCCCGGCAGCCGCTCCAGCAACCCTTGAAACACGGTGCGACCGATGCCGAACAGCACATAGGCCATGCCCGCCGGGAAGAAAAACTGTTTCGGCAAGAAGACGACGCCGACGAGCGTGGCAACGACCAGTACGAGGCCAAGCAGCCCGCGCAGCGACTTGAAGCCAACGGTCGGCACTTTGGCGTACTGTACGTTGCTGATCATGAGCATGCCGAGGCCGAGCATCACCCACCGCAGCAATTGATGCCACGGAAGGTCGGCGATGATCGTTTGCGTGTATAGCGAGGTCTGGCTAAACCAGTAGTACGTCGCCAACGTCATGCCAGCCGCCGGACTTGGCAGACCAGTGAAATGCTTGGTGGGCCGCCCGGCTTGTTCGACATTGAAACGCGCGAGTCGCATGACGGCGCACGCCGCAAAGAAGAAGCAGAAGATCCAATCCCACCCCGTCTTGTTCAGCACCACGAAGTACATGATGAGCGCTGGCGCCGTGCCGAACGAGATCGCGTCTACCAACGAATCGAGCTGCTCACCAAACTGACTTCCGGAGTTGGTCGCGCGCGCGATACGTCCGTCCAGCGTGTCGGCGATGGCGCCAAACACGATGTATCGTGCGGCCGCGTCGAACTCACCGCGTGACGCCGCGACGATCGCGAACATACCGAAAAACAGATTCGCCAGTGTAAACCCGTTCGGGAGCGCAATGGCCGCACGAGGCGGTATGCGTCGCTTGCGTTCCGGCTGGGGCGCGCTCACGCGATCACGCGGGCAAAGGCAACCGACACCAGGCCACGGATCTGTTCAGGCTCGCGAAAGTACCAAGTGACACATAACGCGACGGCCGTGAGCGCGAGCGCAGCAAGCCACAACGGCCACGACCGCAACCGCAGGGCGATTCCGAAGACGAGGATCGCTGCTGCTGCCGTTCCCAACATGTATGGATAGCCGTCGCGGACAAACATCAGCCGTGATCCTCAGGCAGCCCGAGTCGCGCGAGATCGAGTGGCGCACCAGTGAGTCGCACGAACGCATTGCGATAACGGAGGCTGGTCGCGCGAATCACGTCGCGTGGTAACGTTGGTGGTGGCGCGTCGCCGTTCCATCGACCGGCGCGCCGTTCGATGTCGAGCCAATCCCGCAGCGGCTGTTTGTCGAAGCTGGGCTGTCCACCACCGGGCGCGTAGCTATCGGTGGGCCAGAAGCGCGAACTATCCGGCGTCAGCACTTCATCGATCAGCAACAGCTGTCCGTTGCGCCATCCAAACTCAAACTTCGTGTCGGCGACGATGATGCCTCGCGGCGCTGCGGTCACGCGACCAAACTCGTACACCTGTCTCGCGAGTCGCTCAAGCGTCGCAGCGGTTTCCTCACCGACGCTGCTGATCACGCTCGCTATAGTGATATTCTCATCGTGCCCGGTTTCCGCTTTGGTCGCTGGACTGAAGATGGGCGGATCAAGTCGATCGCTTTCGCGTAGTCCTTCCGCCAATCGCTCGCCAGCCAGCGTACCGGACGCCATGTACTCCTTCCACGCCGAGCCCGTGATGTAGCCCCGAATGACGCACTCGATCGGCACCACGTCGGCGCGCACGCACAACATCGCACGACCAGCCAAGGCGTCGCGAAACGGCGCGAGCGACGGCACCGCCGCGATAATCTCGTCCGTCTCGGCCGTCAGCAGGTGATGCTGAATCTTGCCGTCAAGTTGCGAAAGCCACCACGCCGTGAGCTGCGTGAGCACGGCGCCTTTGTACGGAATCGCCTCGTTCATGACCACATCGAACGCGCTGATGCGGTCGGTCGTCACAAGCAGCAGGCGATCATCGTCGACGATGTACACGTCGCGCACCTTGCCTCGACGCAGTAACGGCAACGGCAGCAACGTCTCGACGACGGCGCTGCTCATACGCGGACCTCTTCGATCACCGATGCGTCGCGCGCGACTGCGAGCCATGGCGCCACCACCTCATCGAGGAACTCCTCGACTTGCCGTGGTGCGCGTCCGACAAAGCGATTCGGCTCAGCGGCGGCCTGCAAATCCTCAAGCGGCACACCGAACGCCGGATCGGCAGCGAGGCGCTCGAGCATGTCATTACGCGGCGCGCCGTCTTTGACCGCGCGAGACGCCGCGATGCTGTGCCCGCGAATGAGCTCGTGGGCCTCCTGCCGATCACCGCCAGCGCGAACAAAGCGTACGATGATTTCCTCGGTCGCCATGAACGGCAACTCATCATCGACACGACGACGAATACGCGCCGGATGGACTTCGAGTCCGCGCACCACGTTGTGCATCAACACCAGGATCGCATCGGTCGCGAGGAAGCTTTCGGGAATCGCGAGGCGTCGATTGGCCGAATCGTCGAGCGTCCGTTCAAAGTACTGAACGGCGTGCGTCTGATTGGCGTTGGGTTCGAGCGAGAGTACAAAGCGCGCCAGCGAGGCAATGCGCTCCGAACGCATCGGGTTCCGCTTATACGCCATCGCCGACGATCCGATCTGCTGCGATTCGAACGGTTCTTCGATTTCGCCGAACGCTTGCAGCATGCGCACATCTCCCGAAAACTTCGACGCGGTCGCAGCGATGCCCGCGACAACCCCGAGTATCTGTGCGTCAATTTTTCGCGAGTATGTCTGTCCGCTGACCGGAATCGAGTGACGGAACCCCATGCGTGTCGTAACGAGCCGGTCGAGCTCACGCACCTTGTCGTGGTCACCATCAAACAACGTGAGAAAGCTCGCCTGCGTACCGGTCGTTCCTTTGACACCGCGGAACGGCAACTGCGCAATCCGATAATCGAGATCTTCGAGGTCGAGGATGATGTCCTGCATCCACAGGGTGGCGCGCTTGCCGACGGTCGTCAG
The DNA here is from genome assembly GCA_038319245.1 of Gemmatimonadales bacterium. Classification (GTDB taxonomy): domain Bacteria; phylum Gemmatimonadota; class Gemmatimonadetes; order Gemmatimonadales; family Gemmatimonadaceae; genus Gemmatimonas. Next base: position 1,385 of record JBBQDB010000127.1, on the reverse strand, counting down.
TTGTGCCGGCTGTAAATGCGTGTAGCCAAGTGTGGGAACATCCTTCCACATTCGCGCGAACGCGGCCAACTCGTCGAGCGAGTCAAGCAACTTGTGTCGCAGCACACTCAGGCCACGACGCATCAACACCAGCTCGGCGTTGTCGGTGACGAAACAGCTCGTCGCGCCAAGGTGAATGAACGGCCGAGCCGCCGGCGCCACATCGCCAAACGCGTGCACGTGCGCCATGACATCATGACGAAAACGCCGCTCGTACTCGGCGACAGCGTGAAAATCGATATCACCGAGGTTCGCGCGCATTTCGTGAATTGCGGCATCAGGAATCGCAACGCCGAGCGACTGTTGCGATTCGGCAAGAGCCAGCCACAGTTCGCGCCACAATCCGTAACGCGCGTGCGGCCCCCAGAGAGTGAGCATGGCGCGCGACGCGTAACGTTCGGCGAGTGGTGATGAGTACGTCGAGCTGTCGGAAGCGTTCACAGGAATAGTCAGAAGTTCAACGCAACGAGAACGAGGCTTGTAGCAGCTGATGGCCGCGCTCGAAGACGAGGTACACAGGCCCACGCGCGCCGTAGGAATCGATGGCGCCGGATGCTTCCTCCGCGCTCGATACGCGCGTACGCCCGACTTGCACGATCACATCTCCCGGCTGCAGTCCGATCTCATCAGTGATGCGCTCGGAGGCTTTGTAGACCAACGCTCCGGCTCGCGCATCGACTGCGCGTTCCAAACGGATGGCATCGGTCAGCGAAATCAGTTGGAGCTCTTTCAACACCGTTACCTTCGGCGCACTGACTTCGGGTGCATCGGTGACCGGCAATTTGATGGGGAGCTCGCGACCGCTGCGCTTGAGCACGATCGGCAGCACGTCGCCAACGCGTAAGTCGAGGAGGCGCGCTTCCCAGTCGAACGCGTTTCGCACCGTGCGAGTCCCTGCGCGTACGATCTGATCGCCGACAATGACTCCGGCCTTGGCTGCAGGCGATCCCGGAACGACGCGCGCGACGATTGCCCCGGAGGCCGCAGCCTCTCGCGCACTTTGCGCTTGCGGCGTCTGCAGTCGAATACCCACCCACGGCTGACGCACTGCGCCATGCACCAACAGATCTTCGACGATGCGCTTCGTGCGATCGATGGGAATCGCGAACCCCAGTCCGATCGAGCCGCCGCTCGGCGAATAGATCGAGCTGTTGACGCCGATCACTTCACCCATCGCGTTGACAAGCGGCCCGCCAGAGTTGCCCGGATTGATTGCGGCGTCGGTCTGGATCATATCGACGTACACGCCGCGCCCGTCGCCCGTACCACTCAGGTTGCGACCGACCGCGCTGACCACGCCCACGGACACGCTCGGCTCACTATTGCCGAGCACGAAGCCAAACGGG
>JBBQDB010000126.1:0-12041 GCA_038319245.1 Gemmatimonadales bacterium | reverse complement strand
ACAGCGAGCATTTCGTTGGTGATCAGCGGGCAGGTCATCGTGCAAGACGTGTACACCATGGCCAGCACGACCACGTCGCCACGCAAGTCGGCGAGCCGCATGCCATGCCCCTCCTGCGTCGTCCACTGTGCATCAAGCGCGTACAACGATCTACGCACCGATGTCATCGTTTTGGCTAGCGGGAGCGGACGCTGCCCTGACGCGGGCTGCACACGAGCTGTCAGTGCGAGTGTAAGCGCGACCTGATACACAACGCGAATCGCTGGATACGTCATCATCACTCCCTGTGTGATCGTGCGGCGTCTCGGGCGATGTCTGGTGCGATATCCCGTGCGACGCGGAAGCCGAGGGTGGAGAGTGCGTACGATCCGTGCAGGCTGCCACGCATCGCATAGCGCATGAACGCGGCGTAGTTCGACGGGTCTGTTGAAAATGCCGCACCGCCGGCACAGAAGAGCCCTGCGTCGCCACCGCCGCCGCCGCTGCGGGATTCACCACTGGCGACCACGCCATTGAAGTCGTCCACCCACTCCCAGACGACTCCGTGCAGGTCCGCGATGCCCTCATCGGACATCATGCCTCCCCCCACGGCTGGCAGCACAGCCAACGTGGCGCCATTCCACGTCAGCATGCTGGTGTTGAGCTGCTGTGCGCGCGGCCCGATCGCCGCTCGAAATCGACTCGCCGCCAGCTCCCACTCGGCCATCGTTGGCAGGCGCGCGTCAGCCCACGCGGCAAACGCCGACGCTGCAAACCACGAGACGTTGACGACGGGCGCGTCCGCTCGCACGTCCGTGCCGAGCTTTAAGTCGCCGGCCCAATGTCGGAGATAGGAGGCATCGGCGAGAATGCCATCCACCTGCGAGCGGCGCCATTGCGGCTTGGCAGTCACGAATCGCAGGTACTCCGCATTGGTCACCGCCGTGCGCGCCAACAGAAACGCACGCACTGGGATGCCGCCGACCGGCGTGGCAATTGTGTACAGCGGCAGGTAGCGACCGGCCGCGACGGTCAGCATAGGGGCGTGCGCGGCAACGGGTCGGCGTCCCGGTTGCAAGACCCGCGACGCCGTCTGTGCGTCGACGCCGGCCGTCAGCCCGCCAAGTACGAGCAGCGCAAGCACCGCCCGTCTTGAGACACACCGCGTGATGACGGATTGCATCGGCTCAGTCCTTTGATGGCGGGCCAGCACGAACTTTCCGCACGTCCTCGATGCTGATGACGTCGGATGCGTTGTTGCCCAGGTTGCTGCGCACATACGAAAGCACGGCGGCGATGTCCGTATTGGAGAGCTGCAAGCTGGGCATGACGCCGTTGTACTGCGTTCCATTGACGGTGATCGCGCCGGAGCGCCCGTGCATCACGACGCCAATCGCGCGATTGCGATCGGCCATCAGGAAATCGCTCTTCGCCAGTGGTGGGAACGCACCCGGGACGCCTTGACCGGCTGCTTGGTGACACGCCACGCAGTTGGCCTGGAACACATGCTCTCCACGTGCCAACAGCTCGGCACGCGGAAGTTCGCGTTCGACCGCCACGGAAGAATCGAGCGGCACGGCTTGGATCGCACCACCTTCGGGCAGATACACCATATCGTGCTGTTTGCCGGAATAGATGCCAGGCACCGGTGCGCCTGCGACCGTGATCATGCCGAGTGCGCCCTTGTTGAACGCGCGAAAGATCGAGTGGTCGACGAAGATGAGGTCTCCTGGCACCTCAAGCTTCATCTCGACGATCGTTGCGCCGCCCGCTGGGACCAGCGTCGTCTGCACGTTCTGCTGATTGACCGTCGTCCCCCCTTCGCCATAGACGCGATTGAAGATCTCGCCAATCACGTGGAAGCTCGACGTAAGATTCGGTCCGCCGTTACCGACAAAGAGGCGGATGGTTTCGCCCACATTCGCCTTCAGCGCGTTTTTGCCCACGACCGCGCCGACGGAGCCGTTGAAGACCACGTAGTCTGGATCCTCGTGCAGCGCCTTCTCCATGTTGAACGCCTGCAGTCCCGCGGCCCCGTAGCGCCCACTCGTGTAGAACTCGCTCTGCACCACGTAGAACTCGCGGTCGACCGCGGGAAGTCCCGCCTTCGGCTCGACCAGTATCATGCCGTACATCCCGTTGGAGATGTGCATGCCCACTGGTGCCGTGGCGCAATGGTAGATGTAGAGGCCCGGATTGAGCGCGGAAAACGTGAATTGGGAGCTGTGGCCTGGCGCCGTGAGCGACGACGCAGCGCCACCGCCTGGGCCGTTGACCGCATGCAAATCGATGTTGTGCGGCATCACGCTGGACGGATGGTTGTTGAGATGAAACTCCACCTCGTCTCCCTGACGCACGCGCATCATCGGACCCGGCACGCTGCCGCCAAAGGTCCAGAACGTGTATTCGACGCCGTCCGCCAAGCGACGCTTCACCTCGCGCGTTTCGAGGTTGATCACTACATGGGCTGGTGTCTTCCGCTTAATCGCCGGTGGGACATTCGGTGCGAATGCCACGGTGAGCGTCTCAACCGGCAGCGCTCCGGATGGTCGGTCGGCGAGCGGATTCGTATCGGTCGACGCGGACGTCCCGCAGCCGACGGCAAGGACAAGCGCGGATGTGAGGGCAGACTGTAGGATCACGCGCGACTGGCGCGACACGCGTAGTACGCTGGGCACAGAGAGCTCCGAATGAGACGGGTCAGAACGATTGCGAGGACCGGATAACGACGTCAGAAACACTGCTTGCTCAAACATATATATACAATATATCTTTGTCCACATGAGAAAGCCGTTGCCGTTACGAAGCAACACCGCGCCGGCCCCTTCGGTGGTGCAATCGTCGAAAGGCGTCGCGTTGCTGAGCGACCCGTTCCGCCCGCTCTATCTGGTCGGCACGGCATGGGCTGCGGTGGTCGCCGCCGTCTGGGTGTTTGCGCCGCAGCTGCTCCGAGCGCAGTTGACAGGCGTCGCGTGGCACGCCCACGAGATGCTCTGGGGATTCGTCTCCACGATCGCCGTGGGCTTCCTCCTCACCGCCGGAGCGTCCTGGACCGGGATCCGACCGGTCGGACAACGCACGCTCGGCGCGCTATGCATGCTCTGGCTGACAGCTCGCGTTGGCTTCCTTGCTCCGGGACCCGTCGCATTTTATGTGGCCACGATGGCCGAGCTGTCGCTGTTTCTTCTCGCTGCGGTGGCCATGGGTCGGGCGGTGTTCCTCGCCCGTAACCGTCTCAACTACGCCGTCCCTTTTCTGATCGGGGCGCTCGGCGTCGCGGACCTCGCGTTTCTCCTCGCTGTCTGGGGCGGAAGCAACTACGCTGACCTGATGCTGCGCCTGCAGGTCGGACTACGGTGCATGGCGCTCATCGCGTTGTTGATCTCGCGCCGGGTGATTCCATTTTTTGCGATGCGCGCGGTGCCGGACCTCGTCATTCCCATGCACGTGCGAACAGGACAACTGCAAGTCGCCGCCGTTGTCACGTCGATTGTGGCGCTCATCGCCGGTGTGACATCGATGCAGGTCATCGCATTGGCGATCGCCGGTGCCATTGCGCTGTGGCAGGTCGTTGCGTGGCAGCCATTGGCGGTGCGCGCGCGGCCGCTGCTGTGGATTCTCTATCTGGGCTACGCAGGGCTTGGCATCGGGTTACTGGCGAGTGCAGCGCAGGTGGCGGGCGTACCGATGCCACGCGTCCTGCCGGTACACCTCATCGCCATGGCCGGCTTCTCGGTGCTTATCATCGGCATGGTCACCCGCACGGCGCTGGGGCATCTTGGTCGGCGCATGTCGCTCGACCGGAGCATGGTCTGGAGCTACGCACTCGTATGCGCTGCCGTGTTGCTCCGCATTGGCGCCGTGTGGCCCGCCCCCTGGGCCGTGCACCTGTTGCACGTCTCCACCGTGGCGTGGGTCGCAGCGTTCGGCCTCTACGTCGCGCGCTTCACGCCTTGGATGCTACGACACACACCGACCACCTGACCGCGCATGCGCCTCACTGTGATGACCGACTACGCGATGCGCCTGCTTATGTATGTGGCGCGCCAGCCTGACCGCCTGTGCACGATTCCGGAGGTGGCGGAGGCCCACGGGATCTCCGAGGCACATCTGCGGAAGATCACGCATCGACTTGGACAGCTCGGCGTGTTGCAGACGGTTCGCGGCGTTGGTGGCGGTATTCGGCTGGGCCAGCCAGCGGAGCGCATCAACATCGGCGCGGTCATTCGCGAGATCGAGTCTGATTGGAACCTGGTGGACTGTTACGTGAGCGCCGAGAACGGCTGTGTGTTGTCCGGCCGCTGCGCGCTGGCGGGCGTGCTCGACGGCGCGCTCGACCTGTTTCTCCAGCATCTGGACCAGTACACGCTTGCCGACGTCGCGTTGCCCACGGCAGCGCCATCTCCTGTTCGTCTTTCGCGGCGACACCGCATCGGTGACGCTCGCTAACGCGTGATTACCGCACGACCCTCACCTATTTTCGAAGCTCCGCCCATGTCTGCCCTTCACGTCGACCTTCGCCCGATCAATCCGCTGCACCGTGACGCCGCGTTGGCTACGGCCTTGCAGCAGCTGCCGGCGGGTGGCGCACTGGAACTCATCAGCGATGCTGATCCGGGGATTCTGCGGACCCAGCTTCACCTCAATCCATCACTCCCGCTCACGTGGGGCGACCGCCGAGAGGAGGATGGTGCGTGGCGCGCCGGTCCAGCTCAACGTCACTTCTTCGGCAGCAACCGATCGGCAATCTTCTGCGTCAACGCGCGCGCATCCGCGCTATCGTCGTTGGTCAGCACCAGGATGACCGTACGCGACTCCGGATAACGAATCCACGCCGCCCGCTTGCCATTGGCAGCAGCAAAGGCGCTCCAGCGCGCGACGTCATGATCTTTGTCCACCGTGAACCCTCGAGCGACCGTGTCGGACGCTCCACCGCGCCACGGCCAACGCCCCTGCTCGAAGCGATACAGATCGTCGACGCTCGCCTGCCACGCACCACTCGTGGAATCGAGCACCGGACGTTGCATGCCGCCGATCGCGAGGACGCGACGAGACGCTGCTTGATTGAAACGCGTCGACGTGGGCCCCGCCGGCAGTGCCGCGTTCAGCACGTCGGACAGGTTACCGAGCGCGAAGTTTGGCACTGCGGTCTCCGGCATGAAGCGGCGCTGTGGCGCGATGCCGTACGCCGCATCGATCAACACGTTGCCATTCTGCGCGACGACGACCGCTGCGCCGCCCTTCGAGGCATCGCGATACGACGCGAACAACTCGTCGACGAACTTGGTCGTCAGCGCGGTGCTCGCGATCGCGCGTGAGATCACGCGACGCGCGGCGAGGTTATACTTGTCGCCCGGCCGCAACGTGAGGAACGGCTTGCCCGCGTCGGTCGCATCCTTGCCGTTGTAGACGAACGCTTTGTTGCGACCGATGATCGTCGCTTCATCGCCGCGCACCACCCACACGGTCCCTTCGTCTTCTGAAATGCCGAGCAGGTCGCTGCGATGCGAGGTTAGAGAATCGTAGAGGTCGGGCAGCCGCTCGCGCGCGACGACGTGTTGATCAATCGCAACGCCTCGCAGGTAGGCGAATCCCTTGAGATACTTCGGATGGTTAAACAGGCGATTGTCGTTGGACGGCGCGCCGCGCACGAGATAGTCGCCGAGGATCGACGCGCCCGCCGACGATCCGGCGATCACGCCGCCGCGTGCCAGCACCTGCTCGAATGCCGCCTGGGTTTTCGTGCCCATGTAGCTGTCGACGAGGCGATACTGTCGCCCGCCGTCAAACCACACGCCGCCGGCCTTCGCGATCTTCGCGACGAACGTGTCTGCATCGGCGACCTTGCGATCGGTGGTGTGCAGGATGACGACATTCTTCGCGCCGGCGTTTTTCCACGCGCGTCCCGCCGTTGTCACGTCAATCGAATCCCCACCCGCCGTCGGTACGTCGATGATGAGCGCATCCGGACCGCCGGCGAGCTCGATGAACTTCGCGTACAGCTCAGGCCCCTGCGCGCCGCCGCCCACGACCATCACGGCGCCCGTCGCCGGGCCAACCGACGGCGTACGGGCGGCGGACAGCGATGCGGGCGCGGCGCCGGGAGCGGCCGATGTGCAGGCACCAGCGAACGACAGTAGCGCAACAACCGACGACGACCAGGACTTTACCGCGGTGCGTGCAGAGGATCGAACGGACATGGACTGAATGCCGAAAAGGTGTAAAACCGCGCTCCGAATCACGGCTGCGTGCCGGTCAGGATAAAGTGCATCGGTGCACCGCGAGGCGCGCGACGATCACCACGGATTGTACAGAAATCCCTGTGACTGCAGCACGTTCATCGCCGTCATCGCGGAGACGGCGACTTTCACGCCCGGGATCAGTTCGTCGCGTCGGATGTTGCGACCTCCGGCCGTTTGCCCACACAGCACGATCTGTGCACCATGCTGCAACAGCTCTTCGACGAGCTTGCGGCTGGGGTTCGGCTTGCCGTTGTAGCGCACCGCGAACGCCGAGTCGGTCAGCAACGCCGGGAATCCCTGCCCGTGTACCACGGCGGCGGCCTTCACATTCTTCTCGTCATATCCATGCCGTACGTGAATGTTGTAGAAGCGCGCGATCGTCGTGAGCTGCTCATTCACTTTGACCGAGTCGCCGCCGCCGGCATTGATGACAAAGACCGCTTTGAACACATGTCCCTTGGGCACCTCGAAGGTCGGATTCTCGACCTTGAATGACGGGCCCGCGCTCTGAATGACCGGCCCTGTCGCCTGTTGGCCGGGGAGAGGCGCTGCCTGCGCACGAAGCGCGGTAGGCAGGACCAGTGCGAGGATGACGGTCGGCAATGCCGTGCGAGCGACGCGGAACAGCGAGGGAGCAGACATCAGCTTGTCCTGGCGAATGGTGGCGGTCATGGTGTGCGTCATGGCGTGCATCCGGGTGGCGGCCGTGATGCGGACGCCACACGCGGTTCGGAACGTGCGCGTGAAGTTAGCGTTCCGACTGGCTGACCGCGCGAGCACCTTACGGCTGATCGAGGACCTGGCGCACCTTTCGCAACAGCATCGACGGCGTGTAGGGCTTCTGCAGAAATGACACGTCCGCATGCAGAATGCCATGCCGCACGACCATGTCGTCGGTATACCCGCTCATGTACATCACGCGCACCGGTGGTTGCCGCAGGTGCATCCGTTCGGCGAGCTGCCGACCACTCATCTCCGGCATGACGACGTCGGTCAGCAGCAAGTCGATCTTGCCGTCGTGTGATTCTGCGAGTGCAAGTGCCGTCGCACCATCTGCGGCCGAGAGGACGAAGTAACCGTTCGCTTCGAGTGCGACCAGCGCGAGTTCCCGGACGCCCGTCTCATCTTCGACGAGCAGGATCGTCTCGGTCCCACCGACAATCGATTGCGGCGCGGCAAGCTGCGCGACAACGTCGGACGATGCCGCGATTTCAGGAAGATAGATCTTGAACGTGGTGCCGACGCCCGGCTCGGAGTACGCGCCGATCGTCCCGTTGCTCTGCGTGATGATACCGTGTACGACCGAGAGCCCGAGCCCGGTACCGCGTCCAACGAGCTTTGTCGTAAAAAATGGCTCGAAGATGCGCGCGCGCACCTCGGGCAACATGCCGACCCCGGAGTCCGACACCGACATCTGCACATAGCGACCCTTGGAGACCGCCACGTGTGAGTTGACATAGTCCTCGTCCAGGTCGAGCGCGCGCGTCGCAATCGTCAACGCGCCACCGGACGGCATCGCGTCGCGCGCGTTGACAGCGAGATTCATCAATACTTGGCTCATCTGAAAGCGATCGACGCGAACGGTCCCGATCGCAGGATCGAGTGCGACCGACAGCGTGACGTCTTCGCCGATCACCCGCCGCAGCAGTGTCTCGGTATCGTGCACGATGTCGTTGAGATTGACATACGTGGGCTCAATGACTGCTTGCCGGCTGAACGAGAGGAGCTGCCGCGTGAGTCCGGCGGCGCGATGTGCCGCATCACTCACGAAGCGCACGGACTCGCGAGAGTCACTGTCGTGCGGCAGGTCGAGGAGTAACAACTCGCAATATCCCGAAATGATCGTCAACAGGTTGTTGAAGTCATGCGCGATCCCACCGGCGAGCTGTCCGATCGCTTCCATCTTTTGCGACTGCTGCAACTGTTCACTGAGTCGTCGCTGCTCCGTGACATCGATGAAGACGCCGGCCCATTCGCGTACGGTACCATCGTCGTCGGCCAACGGAAACGCGCGCGCCACCACGTAGCGACACTCGCCATCGTGCCGCAGCAGTCGGAGCTCGTCGCGAAACGGTGCGTTCGTGGCCAATGTCGCGCGCAACCTCGACTCTACACCGGCACGATCGTCGGGATGGATGGGCGACGTCCAGCCCCACCCGAGCAGCGTCGCGTCTCGTGCGCCCGAATATTCCGCCCACGGGGGCGTGGAGGTGAAATGCTCGCCCGTCGGATCGCATCGCCACACCACCGCCGAAAGCGCGTTGATGATCGTGCGGTACCGGACTTCGCTGCGTGCGACCTCGCTGTTGATGCGTTCCAGGTCTGCCGTACGCTCCCGCACACGCCTCTCGAGCGCATCATGACTCGCGCGCAGCGCGTCTTCTGCATGCTTTCGTTCGGTGAGGTCGCGTGTCACCTTGCCGAACCCGCGCAACGCGCCGTCCTCGTCACGGAGTGCCGTAATGACGACGTTGGCCCAGAACAGCGTGCCATCGCGCCGCACGCGCCACCCCTCTTCTTCGTAACGCCCGACCGCGGTTGCAATCTCTAATTCGCGCGCTGGCTTGCCGTCGCGGCGATCGACGTCGGTGTAGAACGCGGAAAAATGCCGACCGATAATCTCGTCGGCCGAGTATCCTTTGATCCGCGCGGCACCGGAGTTCCAGGTCACCACATGGCCGTGATTGTCGAGTATGAAGATGGCGTAGTCGGCGACCGCTTCCACCAGGAGTCGGAAGTGATCCTCGCGCTGCACCACCAGTTGGTCCGCACTCGTCATCTGGATTTCTCTACTCGGCCGTATTCGCACCTGCGCCGCGAGCCACCGACGGTCGTGGGTCGTCGGTCCGGCGATGAGGGACTGCTCAGTCCTTGTAACGGGGGACAGTGTCTCGCATCTCCGTATCCGGTAATGGTACAGCGGAGAATTTCTGGGACGAATGCCACGGTTCCAGGACGCCTGCGCCCCGACGGCGGTCGAGTGCGACTGGGGGACCAACCTTGGCGCGGCAGGACATATTCAGCGCGAACCCTTCGCGACCCGTTCGCACACCCCTCGCCTGCGAGTGCCGCACCGTCATGCGTTTGAGTGCCTCTCTGTGTTTCGCGCTCCTGTTGGCCACGACAGCACTTGGCTGCACCCGTCGCGACCAGCCGAACCCGGCGCCGCTGCTCGTTTTCGCTGCGTCCGATCTTCGGGACGCCCTGCGCGAGGTCACGCAGACATTCCGTGCCGCCGGCGGAGACAGCGTCACGCTCGTGTTCGGGTCCACCGGCGACCTCGCGACGCAGATCGCCAACGGTGCCCCAGCGGATCTCTTTTTCGCGGCCAATGCGCGCGCCATCGATGATCTCGCGGGTAAACAGCTGATAGTCGACAGCACCCGACGCGTGTATGCGATCGGCAGACTTGCCGTGGTCGCGCGCTGTGACAGCGCGGCCACGCGCGTGGCGGTTCACTGCCCAACGCTTGCACTCACGGATCTCACGCACCCCACAGTCAAGTCGATCGCGATCGCTGACCCGGCCCACGCGCCGTACGGCATGGCGGCAAAACAAGCACTCGAACGCGCGACGCTCTGGGACGCAGTGCGCACCAAACTGGTACTCGGCGCGAACATCGCGCAGGCCGACCAGTTTGTCACCACGGGTAACGCCGACGCCGGCATCATCGCGCTCTCCCTCGTGCTGCGCACCGCTGGCCGGCCGTACGTGCTGGTCGACAGCGCATTGCACGATCCATTGCGGCAAACGGTTGCAGTGCTTTCCGCGAGTACCCATCGCGCCCGCGGCGTCGCGTTGCTGCGGTACCTCGCCAGTACGCCGGCGCGTGCCGTCATGACGCGCTACGGGTTCACAGCGCCCGACGATCGGGCATCCGACAGCACGTCAGCCCGAATTACGTCCGCTCATAGTACCTCGCCATGATGGCCTCATTCGACCTGTATCCGCTGCAGCTGTCGCTGCTCGTCGCGTCCATCGCAACGATCGCGTCATTCGCGATCGGGGTACCGCTGGCGTGGGTGCTCGCCCGACGTCGCTTCGCCGGACGCAGTGTGCTCGAGGTGCTCGTGTTGTTGCCGATGGTGCTGCCGCCAACCGTCATCGGCTACTATCTGCTCCTGCTGGTCGGACGACGCAGTGCAATTGGTGGTGCGATCGAATCGCTCGTCGGCGCACCGATCGTCTTCACACCGGCGGCCGCGGTGCTCGCGACGATCGTGGCGGCGGCACCGTTCCTCGTGCGATCGGCACAAGGTGGTTTCGAGCAGGTGGACCATGTCTTCGAGGATGCGGCACGCACTCTCGGTCGGAGCGAAACTTCGATCTTTCTCACGGTCACGGTGCCACTGGCATGGCGCGGCATTTTGGCCGGTACGGCGTTGTGCTTCGCACGCGCGATGGGTGAGTTTGGCGCCACGTTGATGCTGGCCGGCAATATTCCTGGTCGCACGCAGACCGCGAGCCTGGCCGTGTATGACGCAGTGCAAGCGGGCGATTTGCATCGGGCACTGCTGCTCTCGTTGCTGCTGTCCGGCATGACCGGTAGCGCGCTCTGGGTGCTGACGCGCATCGGTCGCGGCTCGTCGCACGCGTTCGCCGACGGTGCGCGATGAGTTCATTGGGGACGCCCAACAGCAAGACCGACAGCAACACCAACGCGCATGACGCGCGAACGAACGACGCACTCTCCGTCGCCTTCCGTCGACAGATCGATCAGTTCGTGCTCGACGTGGCATTCGAGACGGCAGGCGGTGTGACGGCGTTGCTCGGTCCATCGGGGGCCGGTAAAACGCTTACGCTGCGTGCCATCGCCGGTCTGCTGCGCCCCGACATCGGTCGAATCATGTTGGGGCGCGTTCCGCTCTTCGACGCAACCGCGCACGTCAACGTGCCCGCGCGCGATCGTCGCGTCGGCTACGTCTTTCAGCAGTACGCACTCTTCCCGCATCTCTCCGTCGCTGACAACATCGCGTACGGATTGCACGCGTGGTCGCGAGAGGCCCACCGCGCGCGCGTGCAGGAGATGCTCGACACAATGGACTTGGTCCCGCTCGCCGAGCGTCGTCCGCGTACGCTGAGCGGCGGCCAGCAACAGCGGGTGGCTCTGGCGCGCGCGCTCGCACCGAAGCCGGCGTTGTTGCTGTTGGACGAGCCGCTCGCGTCGCTCGATATGCCGCTCCGCCACAAGCTCGGCGCAGAGCTACGCGCCCTACACGAACGCACCGGAATCGCGATGGTGCTCGTGACGCACGATCCCGATGAGGCGGCGCGCATTGCCGACAACGTCGTGCACATGTCTGCGGGTCACGTGGATACATCCTCGCCTGGCAAGACGTCGTAGCACGAACAACGAACGGCAACAACGAACGGCAACAACGAACGGCAACAACAACTGCGGGACGCGAATTACGCCAATGCCGCGAATTGGTCCTGTGGAAGAGGGAGCGCCGAGCGCGAAGCCAAACTACAAAACTGTGGTAGGGTGCCGAGGACGCGACGGGCCTCCGCGCCATGTCGGACGATTCGCGTTATTCGCGCGATTCGCACACTTCGCGTCCCGCAGTTGCGGTTACCTACGCCGGCTGTGCGCTACCTGCGCGCGCACGAGTGACGACCATGTCCCGATTGCGTCGGGCGAGGCCGAGCACCAGGAGTCCGGCGCCCAGCAACGCGAATGTCGCGGGCTCGGGAACGGTTGAAGTCGGCGGCAGCAGCTGCGTCCCCGGGAATACGCCCGACTGTGAATATGTCGTGGTGCCGTCCGGGCCCTGATAGGCGACGTTGAGCGTATGCGAGAAGTCCAAGTCGTACGAGCCG
>JBBQDB010000125.1:0-12057 GCA_038319245.1 Gemmatimonadales bacterium | reverse complement strand
CGAAGTATTTGTCGCGTACGGTTTCACAGCGATTCTTCCCTGAGTTGTGGGCGGTGCGCAGTCAATTTTATGGACGGGCCAGCTGAGCGACGCGTTCTTCGATATTTCCATTCCATACGCGGCACACATTCCCGTATGGCCTGGTGATATCCCATTTAGTTGCGGCTGGACTGCGCGTCGAGAAGACGGCTCGAGTGTGAATCTCGCGGCGCTGGCCTCAAGCACACATGCGGGCACGCACGCCGACGCACCACTGCATGTCGATTCAGCTTGGGCGCCAAGCGAATCGCTCCCCATCGACGCGTTCGTCGGTGAAGCGCTGGTCGTCACCCGTCCCTCCGGGACCAACACCGACGCGCCAATCACGCTGCTCATGTTGCATGCAATGGTTAGTCAGGCGATGAAACGTGCCGTGATCAAGGCGCCGCGACGTCTGCTCTGCCACACTGGATGCTCCGTCTCGCGCGGGGACTTTCCCGACACGTGGCCGGCGCTCGATACGGACGCTACGGCGTGGTTGGTCTCGTCGGGGCTCGTGCTCTGGGGAACCGACGCGCCAAGTGTCGATGCGCGTACGAGTACCACGCTACCAGTACACCGGACGCTGTTTACGGCGGGCGCATTTGTGCTGGAGAATCTTGCGCTCGATGGCGTACCCATTGGCGAATACGAGCTCTTGGCCCAGCCTCTCGCGGTCGTTGGCGCGGATGCAGCACCGGTGCGCGCCGTGCTGCGTGCCCTGCAAACGTAGACGGACGCTCGAGCTGGTCGCGTACTAGCCGATTGCCTCTCGCTAGATCTTTGGCGGCGGCTCGCGCTTGAGCGCATCGAGACGCTCCTGCACCTCGGGCGGCGTGAGCAGACTGTCGGCGATCGATGCGACGTGCGCGGCGTCTTGCCACGCGCGTTCAAGTTCGGCGAGTTCACCGTTCATCGCTCGGCGTTCAGAGTCCTCGTGTAGCGCCATCTCGAATGCGAGGCGCGCCGCGGCCGGTATGTGCGCCATGTCTCCAGAGTCGCCGTACGTCTGCTGCGCGGCCCACTGGTGGCGACGCTCCGCCGCCCAGCGCGCAAAATCATTCGGCCCGCCAGCATCTTCGATGAGTTGTACGCCATGGGCAATGTCTTCGCGTCGAGATGAACGTCGGTTCACGCTGGGCAGAAATTCGCGCAGCAATCGCGTGGCGTCACTTCCGCGCACTTCCTTCCGAACGATTTCGAATTCGGGAGGGATTTGCGAACCTTCGAACCACGCTTTGCTCTGCTGTGTTTTCGGCGGGGTGATGCGCGAATTCATTTCGAACGCGATGCCCCACCCTTCTTCGGCATCCGTCGTGATCAACTTCGGATTGCTCACGCGGTGTACGAGTTCACCGCTGGGCAATCGTGTCCAACGCCCAAGGAATGCCCCGTCCGAGTTGATACTCGCGTCCATGATGAGCTGGGCCATCGGCACGAGCGCCATGATGCCCACACCGGCCGTTACCAGCCCGCCGGCGACGAGGCCAGCACCCGCAATGACACCCGCACCGAGCGTGGCCGCAGTAATCGACACTTTCTTGCGTCGCCGTCCGAACTGGTCACCATATCGCCATGCGGCGAACTCCGGTCGCAACGGCATGCCAACGCGCACCAACTCGGTCCCATCGTGCAGGCGTGCCAATCCAATGTTGTCGCTACTGACCCGCACGCTCGTACCTCGAAACAGGCGCTCACACTGCTCGATCGCTTCCCATCGCTCGTCGAATGGCGTGAGGTTCCAGCGTTCGCAGTCGCGACAGATGATCCACAGTTGCCCGCGCTTCTCGTCGAACGCCAAACGATGACCAATTGGCATCGCCTCGATGGCGTCATTGCTGCCCAGTGGGCGCGCGCAGTGAATACAGTTCGAGTACATTGAATTGCGACCTGAGGTTAACGATGCTCTGCCGCGTCTTGCGCTTGTTTCTCGTGCAGCGCACTGACCCGCGCATCGACCGCGGGCGTCACGAACATATCATCCGCGATCTTCGCGATCTCCTCGGACTCACGCCACGCGCGCTCCAAGTCAGCGAGTTCTCCGTCCATCGCGCGCCGCTCGCTCTCCTCGTGGAGTGCCATCTCGAAGGCAAGGCGGTACTCAGCCGGCATGCTGTGCAGCGCGCCGGGTAGTTTCTGCACCTGCTCGCGACCTTTCTTGAACGACCATTTCCGATTCCACTGCTCGTGGCTCGGGTGCGCGCCGTGTCGTTCCTGAACATTGGACAGCACGCGCCTCGGATCGCCCGCCTCCTCGAGCAGGGTCACGGCATGCCGCACGTCGATGGGTTTCCCGCCGAATCGGTTCACTGTGGGCATCAATCGCACGGCGGCGCGCATCGCCTCCTCACCTACGAGTACGTGCGTACCGCTCACCGATTCGAGCTTAAGCTGCAGTGGCGCGTCTTCTGGCCCGTACAGGAGCGCGCTCATACGCGCGTGCTTGCGACGAACGTCCACCACCGTTCCATCCGACATCGTAAAGAGCCCCACACGCCTGTTCTGCGGCCCGTTGAGCAACACGTCCCACATCGATCGATTGGCGTAAAGCCCTGCGAAGCTACCAACGCTCACCCCAACGAACACCATACCGCCGAAAATTGCCGCTGCACCGGCGACCGCGGCGCCAGAAACCATCATCTGTCGCTGCCGTCGTTTGCCGAACGTGTCACCATAGCGCCACGCCGCCATCTCCGGTCGCTGCGGGTCGCCGATGCGAATGAGGTCGACACCTTCCTTGAGCCGAGCGAGCCCGATGTTGTCGGTACTGACGCGGAGCCGACTGTCACGAAAGCGACGCTCCGCCGCCTCGACCGTTTCCCACCGTTCATCGAGCGGCGACAGGTTCCAACGGTCGCAGCCACGGCACACGACCCACAGCCGGCCTCGCGCGGGGTCGAACGCCAACCGTGTGCCGATCGGGAAGACCTCAAAGGCCTCGTTCCGCCCAAGATCTGCGGCACAGTGAATGCACGTCGAAAACATTGAGCCCTGTGATGCCTCACAGACGGGTGCCAGCGGTCGATCGTCCCCTGTAATTTACGAGGATGACCACGCCTGTGTACTTCGACCACGCCGCGACGACCCCGGTGCGCGACGAAGTGATGACCGCGATGGCGCCGTTTTTCGGAGCGCGCTTCGGCAACCCGTCCAGCGTCCACCGCTGGGGTCGCGACGCGCGCGTGGCGTTGGACGAAGCGCGCGAACGACTGGCCGCATGTCTGGGCGCGCGTCCGGACGAGGTGTGCTTTACGTCGGGCGGCACCGAAGGCGACAACTTTGCCATCTTGGGCGTCGCGCGAACGCTACGTGCGCACGGTCGGACCGTTGCCGTGACGACGCCGATCGAACACAAGGCGGTGCTCGCGGCCGTGCACCAGGTAACGCACGAAGGCGGAAGCGAGCGCATCGTGCCGGTCACGGCGGATGGGCTGGTCGAAGCGAGCGCGTTCGCCCTATGTCTCGATGACACGGTGGCCATCGCGAGCATCATGTGGGTGAACAACGAGATCGGCGTTATTCAGGACATTCCGTCATTGGCCGCGCAGGCGAAGGCCGCGGGCGCGTACTTTCACACCGACGCCGTGCAGGCGTTCGGCAAAGTGGATCTCGACGCGCGCCGGGTGCCGTACGACTTACTGACGATCTCCGGACACAAGCTGGGTGCCCCCAAAGGCATTGGCGCGTTGTTCATTCGTCGCGACACGCCGCTCGAGCCGATGTTTCATGGCGGCACGCAAGATCGTGGTCGTCGTCCCGGCACGGAGAACGTCGCGTTCGCGGTTGGCTTGGCCACGGCGGCCGAGCTGATCATGGCGGAGCACGACACCGAGCATGCGCGACTGAGCGCGTTGCGCGATCGGTTGGAGCACGCACTGCGCGAACACATTCCCGATCTCGTCATTCACGGCGAGCACGCACCGCGTGCATCGCACATTTCCAACGTGTCGATTCCGGGGACCGACAGTGAGTCGATGCTGATGGCGCTCGATCTGCGCGGCATCGCGTGCAGCGCTGGCTCCGCGTGTCAGAGCGGCAGCGTCTCTGCATCGCACGTGTTGTCGGCGCTTGGTGTCTCACCACAAATCGCGAACGCGGCGCTACGCCTCTCCCTAGGCTGCATGAGCAACAACGCGTCGATCGACCGTGTCGTGAATGTCTTGGGTGTCCTCGCGGCCAAAGCGCGAGCGCCGATGCCGGCGTTCGACTGATGCTGGTCCGTCACATGGTGAGTGTGGTTCGATGATTGACCATTTGAGTGAATCGACCGAGGCGCGCGTTTGGGCTGGTCCACAGCGCGGCGAACGTGTACTGGTCGCGATGTCCGGCGGTGTTGACTCCTCAGTGGCCGCAGCGCTCTTGGTCGAACAAGGGTGCGAAGTGGTGGGCGTGACGATGAAGCTCCACGCGGACGGCAGCGATGTGCCCGATCGTCCATGTTGTTCACTCGATTCGACGAGTGACGCGCGACGTGTGTGCGAGAAACTTGGCGTACCGCACTACGTTGTAAATCTGGTCGATCAGTTCGGACATGATGTGTTGAGTGACTTCGTGCAGGAATACGCGCGCGGTCGCACACCGATTCCGTGCGTGCGTTGCAACACTTTCACCAAGTTTTACGATCTGCTGCGCAAGGCCGACGCGATCGATGCACGTTGGCTCGCGACCGGACACTACGCGCGCATGGGCGATGTGAACGGACAACGCGCGCTGTTGCGCGGACTCGATCCGGCTAAAGATCAGAGTTATTTCTTGTGGGGCATCCACCGATCGGTGCTCGATAGGCTCGTATTGCCGATTGGCGTGCAGACCAAAGCCGAGACGCGTGAAATCGCTCGTCGCTTTGGCCTGCGCACGGCCGAGAAGCCGGAAAGCCAGGACATTTGCTTTGTGCCTGACGGGAATCACGTGCGGGTGCTCGAAGAGCACTTGGGCGTCGATGCGCCGGCGCTGTCGACGGGTCCACTTCGCCTACACACCGGTGAAGTCATTGGCGAGCATACTGGCTTCGCGCGCTTCACGGTTGGCCAGCGCAAAGGGCTGCCCGGTGGGTTTGCCGAACCGATGTTTGTCGTGGAAATCATTGCCAGCGAACGCGCCGTTGTGATCGGACCGCGCGAAGCGTTGCTCGGACGCGGACTCGTCGCGCGCGAACTGAACTGGCTCGCCGCCGTGCCAACGATTGGGGCGCGAGTGCAAGTGCAAGTACGCAATCGCGCGCGTGCCGTCTCGGCGACCGTAGTTCGGCTGGAAGACGACAGCATTGAACTCGGGCTCGAAGAGGCGGTCGCGGCGATTTCGCCCGGCCAGTCGCTTGTCGTATTCGACGGCCTCCATGTACTGGGCGGCGGCGTGATCGAGCGTGGGATGCGCGAAGCTGCAGCGAATCCGAGCGCTGCTCCGGCGGCTCGGATTCGGACATCACTCCCTATACTTGCCGCGTAATGCCTCTCCCGACGTTTCTCCGCGCGGTTGTTCTCGCATTCACTGTCGCCGGCGTTGCGTTGCCGGTGATGCACTCGCGTGATGCAGCGCCTGCGCGCAACGATCCCGCGCGCGCCGACACGACCGTGTACGAGCTCCGTACCTACACGGCACATCCGGGAAAATTACCGAATGTGCTGTCACGCTTTCGTGAGCACACGACTGCGCTGTTCACCAAGCACGGCATGGTGAACGTCGGTTACTTCGTGCCGCTCGACTCAGCAGACGGCGCGGGCTCGAAACTGGTGTATGTCTTACAACACGCGAGTCGTGACGCGGCGAAAGCATCGTGGCGCGCGTTCGGTGCAGATCCCGAGTGGAAGGCCGTCGCAGCAGCAAGTGAAGTGAACGGACCGATCGTCGCGAAGGTCGAATCGGTGTTCATGACCGCCACTGATTTCTCCCCAAGTGCGTTCGTGGCGGCACGTGGATCAGCGCGCGTCTTCGAACTGCGGCGTTACACGACACCCGATGGCGTGTTGCCGAAGCTCGACGCCCGTTTTCGCGACCACACCACGACGCTGTTCGCGCAGCACGGCATGACCAATGTCGCGTACTGGCACCCGACCGACAGCATCGGCGGCGCGAACCACACGCTGATTTATTTACTCGCGCATTCCAGTCGCGACGCAGCGACGGCGAATTGGACGGCGTTCCGTTCGGACTCGGTGTGGATCCAGGCGAAAGCCGCATCTGAAAAGGCGGTCGGCGGCTCACTCACGACCGAAGTGAAGTCGATGTTTCTTACGCCGACGGATTTTTCGACGCTGCGATAGCGCGCGGTGCGGTCATGACCGCCACTACCATATCCGACGTCACGTTGAGCAGCGTCTTGAACATGTCAGGGATCGTGTCGAGTGCGATGAGAATCCCCACACCCTCGACCGGTAGTCCGACCGCAACGTACAGTGGCAGCTGCAACAGCAGTCCACCGCTCGGAATGCCCGGCGTGCTGAAACTCAACGCCACGCTTGTTGCACCAACCAACGCTAGCGCGCTCGGCGCGAGCGGCAAGCCATAAAGCTTGGCGACGAAGAGCGCGCCGACAACTCCCCAAATTGCAGCCGTCAGCTTGAACACTGATACGCCGAGCGGGAGCACGAAGCCCGTGGCGGTGGGCGGCAACTCGAGCACATCGGTCGCGCCTTTCACGAGAGCGGGTAGCGACGCGAGCGAACTGCGTGATCCGAAACCCACTACCTGCGCCGGCAACACGGCCCGTGTGAACGTGGCGAGCGAGACACGACCGCTCACGCCGACGATGACATACATCGCCACGGTTGCACCGAGATGTAGCGCGATCATCACCGCGACATAAAAGCCGATCGCTTGCAAGGCAGAGGCGCCGAGCTTTTCGCCGAGTACGACAGCGAGTGCGAAAATGCCGAGCCAGCCGATGTCCAGCATCCACCGCACGACGACGAGCATCGTGTCCGCCATGCCGCGAAAGAATGCGATCTGCGCGGTCCTGGATGATGCGGGAATACGCGCGAGTGCGAATGCGTAGAGGAGTGTGAAGAGCACCGTTGGCAGCAGCGCCCCGTCGCTCGCCGATTTGATCGGATTGATCGGAATCAGCCCCAGCACAAAGCTTCGCAGTGACAGCGTGCCCGCGGGTGGTAATTCGATTTTGGCCGATGCGCGAAGGCGTGCGGTCGCGCTTGGATCGAGCGTGAGCGCGTTGAACCACGCGGGTGAGACCAGCGCGGTCACAATCGTAAGCGCCACCAGCATTCCGAGAAACCATGCGAATGCCTTTGCGCCTATTACACCCGTCGAGCGTGTGTCGTCGGAACCTGCCACCCCGAGAATCAGGAGCGGGACCACCAGCGGAATAACTGTCATGCGTACCGCCTGAATCCACGCGGTACCGATCACGTCGCACACCGCGACCGCATTCGACGTGAATGCAGACGGATTCGCCTGCTGGGCCAATAGCATGCCCACCGCTAAGCCGAAAATGAGACCGACGGAGACGTGCAGCGCTTGCGATCGCAGCACGTTGGTAGAAGCTGGACGCGGCGCCGTCACTCAGGCAGCGGGTTCGGGGCGATAGGTGCCGAAGTGCCACTCATGCTGTTCCGGATCGCGCACGCTACATTCGCGGGAGCCATAGTTCGTGTCGTGTGGCGCACGCACTACGGTCGCACCAGCGGCAATCGCACGCGCAAACAGAGCGTCGACGTCAACAACGTACGCGCTCACCGTCGCGTTGCGCGCACCGAGGTCCAGGGGACTGACCCACCCGAGCTCCGGCTTCGCGGAACCCAGCATGATGACCTCCTGCCCGAACGCGAGCTCAGCGTGCGTAATGCCGCCCGCATCGTCGGGAACGATCATCAACTCCGTGAATCCGAACGCCGTCGTCAAAAACCGGATCGCGGCGGCGGGATCGCGATATGACAAACACGAATAGAGCTTCGGGGCCAACGAGGACATGCGATCTCCGGAGTGTCGAGGGCAGAAGAGTCGCGCGCGGTCGCGCGATCGTCCAGTACGCTAGGCCGGCGAACGCGTCCCGTCTTGAACGATTTTGTCGACGCTACGGTCGCTGTCAGCGAGCACACCGCCGCCGTCGCCGATGAAGCCCCGCAGGTACGCGGTTGGCGAACATCCGGCAAAGCGGTTGAACTCGCGAATGAAGTGCGACTGATCCGCATATCCACACGTAAGTGCGAGGGCGCTCCACCGGCCGCGCATCGCGTTCGCCGAACCGTCGAGCAGCGCGATGGCGTGCTCGAAACGACGGATGCTGGCAACAGTGCTCGGTGGCACACCGATATGCTCACGGTACGTCGCGATGAGACGCCGTGGGCTCCAGCCGGTGTCCGAGAGCAATGACGCGATCGCGACCCTTCCCTTTGAATGGGAAATCGCGTGCCATGTGCGCTGCAACTCGGCTGGGATCATCGGCCTCACGGCGAGCCGCTGTCGCAGAAATGCATCGAGACGAACGAAGCGCGCGTCCCACGTCGACGCGTTACCAAGTTCCTCGATAAGTTGCCGACCTTCAGCGCCAAGGAGCGTGGGCAGTGCTTCACTGCGATTGTACAGCAACGACATCGGCACGCGAAAAATGGTGTGCGCCGCGAGTGGCGTGAGGTTCACCTGCAGTGCGCAACTGTGCGTACCGCCTTCGACCGCAGCCCACGTGTCATAGAGTCCAGCCGCGAATGACGACTGCGACGTTCCGCTCGGGGTTGCGTCAGCCCCACCAAACACCTGATACGGTGCGCCGAAATTGATGATCAGCGGCACAATGGTTGATGCGACTTCTCGGCGACGTACCAAACGGGTTGTGTATTCGGTCCAGCCGAGGTAATTGCCAATAACGCACGATTGCAGCGCGGGATGCGCAGTGGCCGATGCCATCTCGAACCACCCGTGCTCCCACTCGATGCGCATGGCCTTAGAAGCCGAAGCCGACCGACCAGGTGATCACGCCACGCTTGGGAGAACCAGCAGCCTCGCCCCCCACGCGCACGTAGTAGCCCAATTCGCCACCTAAGGCGAGCGCTGGCAGCACGTGGATCGCCACGCCGACGTGATTGCTCCACGGTTGTGCATGCCACGGTGAGCCAAAGGTTCGCAGCACGCCGACGCTCAGCCCAGCCGCGCCGCCGAGCGAGTTGATCGTGCGTGACGAGCCGAGTGCGATACGCGCACCGCCGATGCCCACTTTGGTGGAGACATAGTCGCAATAGTCACTACCGCCGTCTTCCGATTCCCACACGCGACCTGCAGCGTAGCTCACCGCCATCTTGAGTGGCGCGCCGTAGCTGAGCCCCACGACACAGCGTCCCCACCGCATGTTTTGCGCGGACAGTGACGGTGCGATCGCAGTCGAGGCGAAGACCAACGCCGCGAGCACCGACGCGGTTACTCGCCAGCGTCGATCGCGAGTCCGAATCAAAACTTCATTCCGCCGGCTTCAGCGAACTCGCGCATCGCCTTCTCCTGCTCCTCGGAGAGCGTCTCCGGCACCGTAATGGTCACCTCGACCAACAGGTCGCCGCGCTTCCCTTCCTTCTCGATTCCCTGCCCCGCGATACGGAAGCGCTTTCCGGCCGACGTACCAGGTGGAATACGAATGGCGACTTCTTTTTGGTCGATTGTCTTGAGTTTGATCTTCGACCCAAGCACGGCCTGCGCGACGTTGATTGGCACTTTGGCGACGAGATCGAGTCCCTCGCGCGTGTAGAGGCGGTCAGGCACGACTTCGAAAGTGATGACGAGGTGCCCAGGCTGACCGCCTGCGGTGCCTTTGCCACCCTGCCCTTTGAGTCGAACTTTCGTTCCCGTCTCGGCGCCGGCTGGCACTGCGACCAGCACGCGCCGCTTGGACCGCGTCTCGCCGCTGCCATTGCACGTCGGGCACGGCGCGCTTGGCACCTGTCCTCTGCCCATACAGACAGGACACGGACGGTTCACCGCAAAGCTCCCCTGCCCAAACGAAATCACGCCACGTCCGCCACACTCACCGCATGGGCGAAGCGTGGCACCCGGTGCGGCCCCGTTACCGTGACAGGTGGCGCACTCCTCGTTGACTTCGATATCGATCGGCACCTTACCGCCCGTTGCAGCGACACGGAACGGTACTTCCACGACCTTTTCGATCGTCTGGCCGCGCTCCGGTCCTCGCGGCCGGCTGGATGCGCCTCCCGCGGCGCCGCGCGCCCCGCCCTGCCCGAACATCGACGAGAAGAGATCGCCTAACCCGCCAATGCCGCCGACGTCGAAGTCGTTGAACGTACCGTTGCCGGGCTGCCCAGGCCCCGCGTTGCCGAAACCGCCCGCACGCGACTGTCCCGGATTCGCACTTCGACCACCGCCAAAATTCCCGAACGCGCCAAGCCGGCGCATCTCGTCGTATTCCTTTCGCTTCGCCGCATCGCCAAGCGTGGTATACGCCTCGGAGATCTCCTTGAAGCGCTCGGAGGACTTCGGGTCGTTCTGATTCGAATCCGGGTGATGCTGCTTGGCCAGTCGACGGTACTGCTTTTTGATCTCGTCCGCTGTCGCCGTCGAGGCTACGCCGAGTACCGCGTAAAAGTCTTTCGCATTCGCCATGATCAGTGTGCGACCGTTGCGCCGCCGCCGTGGCCACTCCACTGCTTCACGACGACGCGTGCGGGGCGCAGGACGTGGCCGTTGATGATGTAGCCGACTTGGAACGTCGCCGCGACCATGCCGTCTTCATCTGCCGACGCAGCGGGCGTCGTCGTCACCGCCTCGTGCTTGGTCGGATCGAAGGGGTGCGAGGTCGGATCGATGGTTTCGAAGCCATGACCGGCAAGCGACTTGAACAACTTCTTCTCGACCATCAGCACACCGTCGACGACGGTCTTCGAGTCGAGCGTTGTCGGGTCGACATGTGCAAAGCGCGTGATGTCGTCGATCGCATCGAGGAGGCCGCGCACGAGGTCACCCTGTGCACGCCAACCGGATTCCTGGCGTTCCTTGGCCGCACGACGGCGGAAATTGTCGTACTCGGCGGCGAGGCGGAGATATTTGTCCTTCTGTTCACCAACTTCGCGTTGGAGAGCGTCCACGTCGGAGAGCGCCGTGGCGCCATCGTCGGCGAGTTGCGCCTGCGCGGCATCGGTGCTGGAGGAGTCGGACATCTGGGATTCGGCGTGCGAGCCGTGCAAGGGATCAGACATGAGTCGAGGCGGTCTTTGCGGGGGCGACAGCGCAGATGAATCCACGTAGTTCAAAGCCAAACTCGGCCTTTGATGACACGGGACCCTACGCGACGAATGACAGGAAGTTTAGGCGACACCGATCATGATCGCGACATCCATGCCGTCGCGTCGGACTCGTTCGCAAACGCGCGTCGCAGTCGATCGAGCCCCAATTGCGCAGCTCGATATCGAATCTCATTGCGATCGCCCGGGAGCACCGCCCGAACGGCATGTACGTCGCCATCGATATCGACGGCCACCCAGACAGTACCCACGGGCTTTTCCGGAGTGCCACCGTCTGGACCAGCAATGCCCGTGATGCCGATCCCGACTGTGCTGCCGAAGCGCGCACGGGCGCCTGCTGCCATGGCCAGCGCGACCGGCTCGCTCACCGCACCATAGGCGGCGATGTCTGCAGCGGGCACGTCGAGCTCTCGCACCTTCACGTCGTTGCTGTACGCGATCGTTCCGCCGAGGAAGACACTGCTCGATCCTGGGATTGCCGTGAAGCGGCTGCCCAGCAAGCCGCCGGTGCAGCTTTCGGCGACGGCGACGGTGAAGTGACGCTCGGCGCAGGAAGCCAGCATCAGGGCGGCCAGATCGTCGTCACCTTCGCCGTACACGAAGTAGCCGATCTTTGTGTGCAGCTTGGCCGCGGCCGCGTCGAGCAAGCGCTCCGTTTCGCGTGGCGGGAGTCCGCCCGACGTGAGTCGCAGGTCGACGCCGTCGCTGCCCGGGAGGAACGCCAGCGAGAGGCCGTCGACGCCACGAGCCAGCTCGCCCAATCGATCCGCCAACGCGGACTCGGCGATATTGGCCGTCCGCAGTGTGCGCGAGCGGATGACCGGCGCATCGGGGCCGACACGATCCC
>JBBQDB010000124.1:0-12174 GCA_038319245.1 Gemmatimonadales bacterium | reverse complement strand
GGCACCAGCGGTGGCGCGCAGTGTGCGCAGGAAGTGTCGTACGGTGTGCGGCATGGTCGGGAGGGACGTGGTAGAGTGGGCAGACGATTGCGCGGCCGGGTGTTCGTCCAGTGTTCAGCCGTCTTTCCTTCAGTACGCCATCAGGTGGCTTTTGGATCTGTGCGCGACATGCCGGCACCGACCGATGAGTTTTTTTACCGCAGATCCGACCGTAGGCGGTGCGGCGTATTCCATGCAGTGGCACTACCCCATCGACTTGGCCAAACGCAGCACGGTCTGCGATCCTTCCCACGGCGACTCCCCTCACGGCACAACGATGGTTATCTCCGGCGACTCGCGATCACCAGTACCTGGACAGGTAGCCGATGCGACTCCAGCAGTGCTGGCGTCGGCTGACGCATCGGCAACCACATCAGCATCCGCATCGGCATCCGCATCGCTACAGGCGTCGCCATCGAACCAACCGTCTACACCGACGGCTGGCAACGGAAGTCGCGTGCGCACCGCGATCATTATCGTGCTGGCGATCGTCGCGCTGCTGTTCGTCGGACGGTGGGGCGGGCATTACGTCCCGCAATTCACCGCGTGGGTTCGCGGGCTTGGCGCGCTTGGCCCTGTGGTCTTCATCGCGGGCTACGTCCTCGCGGCGGTCGCGGGCATTCCGGGCTCACTGCTGACCCTCGCCGCAGGTGCAATCTTCGGGTTGGGATTCGGCGTCGTGTACGTCTTTGTGGGTGCGACGTTGGGCGCGTCCGCGGCGTTTCTCGTGGCACGTTACGTGGCGCGGGCGCCCGTCGAACGACGCGTCGCGCACAACGCGCGTTTTCAGGCGCTCGATGAAGCACTCGCGCAGGATGGCCGACGTATCGTCTTCCTGCTGCGCCTCTCTCCCGTTTTTCCCTTCTCACTGCTGAACTACGCGCTCGGCCTCTCGCGCGTGCGGTTCGCCGACTATGTGCTGGCGTCCGTGGGTATGCTTCCTGGAACGGTGCTGTACGTCTACTACGGAAAGCTGGCCGGCGACGTGGCGTCAGCCGCGTCGGGCGGGACATCAGCGCGCGGTACCGGTTACTACGCGGTGCTCGCGATCGGGCTCGTTGCCACGGTAGTCGTCACGACAATGATCACGCGCGCGGCCGGGAAGTCGCTTCGCGAGTCGCAAGCGCGCGCCGCGCAAGGTTATGCTGCGGGTGGGACGGCAACAACGCCTGCAGCGAACTCCCGCGCATGAACAAGCATAAGCACCCCGACATAAGTATCGATTCGAATGCCAACACAACGAACGGCATGACATTAGAAACGACGCACAGCACTGCGCGTCCAACGTTACTCGCCGACGATGCTGATGATCAGCGACTGCTTGCCCACGTCCATCCACGCGACTGGACGAATCCCATTGCCAAGTCGCGCTATCACTTGGTCGTGGTCGGCGCCGGCACGGGTGGCCTTGTCACCGCAGCGGCCGCCGCCGGGTTGGGCGCTCGGGTTGCGCTGATCGAGCGTCATCTGATGGGCGGCGACTGTCTCAACGTTGGCTGCGTCCCGTCTAAGGCGGTAATTCGCGCGGCGCGCGCGTGGCACGAAGCGCGCGCGGGCACGAGTCGGTTCGGTGCACCAGCAGTGACGGACGATGGTGACTTCGGTGCGGTCATGGCGCGACTGCGTCGACTGCGCGCAGACCTGTCACCCATCGATGGCGCGCCACGCTTTCGCGACTTGGGGATCGATGTCTTTCTCGGCGACGGCAAGTTCGTCGGTCATGATGCCATCGAAGTCGGCGGTCAACGTCTCACGTTTCGCCGAGCAGTCATCGCGACGGGCGCGCGCGCGGCGGTGCCCCCGATTCCTGGACTGTCCTCGGCGCCGTTCTACACGAATGAGAGCATTTTCACACTGACCGAGCGCCCGCAGCATCTGGTGGTCTTGGGTGCCGGACCGATTGGCTGCGAGCTCGCACAAGCGTTTGCGCGCCTCGGAACGCGCGTCACGCTGATCAATCGCGATGCGCAACTCATGCCGCGTGAAGACGCTGATGCCGCGGCAATTGTCGAGCAGTCGATGGTCCGCGAGGGTGTGAGCATTGCGCACAACGCGACCGTCCATGACATCGAGCATACGGACGGATCGACGCGCGTGCATCTCACGTACGACGCGAAGGAAACCTCGTTGACGACCGATGCGCTGCTGGTAGCGATCGGACGAGCGCCCAACGTGCGCGGGTTACAACTCGAGCAGGCTGGCGTCGCGTTCAACGAGCGTCGTGGCGTCACTGTCGACGACCGGCTGCGTACCAGTAACGCGCGCATCTACGCTGTGGGTGACGTGTGTTCGTCGCAGCAGTTCACGCACTCGGCGGACTTTCAGGCGCGCCTCGTGGTACAGAATGCGTTGTTCTATGGCCGTGGCAAGGCGAGCGCGCTGGTTACGCCACGCGTGACGTACACGAGTCCCGAGGTGGCGAGCATCGGTCTGTCGGAGCGGGATGCGGCGGCGAAGGGGATCGCGGTGGATGTGGTGACGGTACCGCTGCACGACGTGGATCGCGCGCGTCTCGACGATGAAACGGAAGGTTATTGCCGTATCGTGCTGGCGCGTGATACTGATCGCATTGTCGGTGCTACGCTTGTCGCCGAACATGCGGGTGAGAACATCGGCGAAGTCGCGCTCGCGATGACGTCGAAACTTGGATTGAGTGCGATCGGCCGCACGATGCACCCGTACCCGACGCAGGGCGAGATGCTGCGCAAGGCCGCAGACAGTTGGCGCCGACGCAAGCTGACGCCTACTGTGAAGGCGTTGTTCGCTCGCTATTTTCGCTGGATCCGGTGAGCAGCAGGATGCAGCGGCTGGTGTTGGTCGGAGCCGGACACGCGCACCTCGAAGTATTGCGTACGGCGGTCCTGCGTCCGTTCGATGCACAGCTCGTGGTCGTGTCGCTGTCCCCGCAGCAGATCTACTCGGGGATGATGCCGGGGCAGTTGCGCGGCGCCTGGTCCGAGGCGGCGCTGACGGTCGATGTACCAGCGCTCTGTCGCGCGGCAGGCGCGCGCTTTGTCGAGTCGAGCGTCGAACGGATCGACGCCGTTGGGGTCGAAGTATCGATACGCTGCGCGAACGGCGAGCAGATCGACGCGACGCACGCCTCGTGCGATATCGGAGCGGTCGCGACGGGGATCGATCTCCCTGGTGTGCGCGAGTATGCGCACCGCACGCGACCGCTGGTGCAGTGGCGCGAGTTGCTCGCGCGCGCCGACGAGTTGACGCGCGGCCATGAGGCGCCCCGCTTGGCCCACGCCGCAATATCGGATCGCTCGCAACACAACGACGTGATCGTCGGTTCGAGCGCCGGTGCGAGCGCGGATGTGAGCGACACCGGTCGCAGCGGGACTCCTGCAATGGTGCACTGCTGCGTCGTTGGCGGCGGGCCGGCGGGCGTCGAATTGGCGTTCGCGTTGGCGGCCCTGTTCGAACGCCGCAACACGGCGGCGCGGATTACGCTGCTCGCCGCCTCGCGCGACGTTCCCGACGGGTTGAGTGACAACGTGGCCCGTCGGGTTCGCTCGCTCCTAGCCGCACGAGGCATCCGCATCGAAACGCAGACGCGAGTGTGCGCGATCTCGGCATCCGCAGTCGCACTGGACGACGGCCGGTCGATTGCAAGCGATTTTACGGTATGGGCGACTGGCGCTGCGGCGCCGAGTCTGTTTCGTGCTTCATCGCTGCCCTGCGACAGCAATGGCTTCCTCGCCGTCGACGATACGCTACGCGCGACGAGCGGCGCACCAGTGTGGGGCGCGGGTGACTGTATCTCGATGGCAAGCGCGCCGTGGATGACGCGGTCAGGTGTCTATGCTGTACGCGCCGCACCGGTGCTCGCGCACAACTTACGCGTCGCGTGTGCTGGCACAGCGTCGGGCGACACCGCGCGGGCATTTGTGCCACAGCGACAGACCATGTTCATCCTCGACACGGCCGATGGGTCGGCACTGTTGTGCCGAGGATCGCTTGCGGTGCACTCGCGGCTCGCGCTGTGGCTCAAGCGGTGGATCGATGAACGGTTTGTTGCGCGATACGCGGTGCAGTAAGTTTCGCAGGAAGGCTCTGTTTAACTCACCACTGCACCTCATCACCGCCGTTTCTGCCCTACTCAAAACTCATCACTCCTCTCTGGACCCTGGCCACCCCCAGCCAGTGATGCAGCGGGGAGTTCCCACTCGTGCGTGGCGCGAGACCTGCGGTACAACGCGAGCGCGGCCCCTCGCTATCGGTAGCCCGCGGCCTGCAGTTCGAACAGTTCAGCGTAGCGCCCGCGCTTCGCCAGCAACTCGTCGTGCGTCCCCTCGCTTTCCACCGCGCCATTCTCCAGCACGAGAATCCGGTCCGCCATGCGCACGCTCGAAAATCGATGTGAAATCAGCACGCCGGTTTTCCCGTCGCTCAACTCTTTGAACCGCTCGAACACTTCGTACTCGGCGCGCGCATCGAGCGCAGCCGTCGGCTCGTCAAGAATCAGCAGCTGCGCATCGCGCATGTACGCACGTGCGATCGCAACCTTCTGCCACTCACCACCCGACAGATCCACGCCCGTGCGAAATCGCTTGCCTAACTGTTGATCGTAGCCGCGCGCAAGCTTCGCAATGACACCGCTCGCCAGACTACGCTCCGCCGACTCCGCGATTCGGGCGCGATCGTCCCGCGCATCAATACGTCCAACCGCGATGTTTTCGCCCACCGTCATGTTGTAGCGTACGAAGTCCTGAAAGATCACGCCGATATTCGCGCGCACCTGATCGAGATCGTAGTCCTTGAGATCGTGTCCGTCGAGCAGAATGCGCCCTTCGACCGGATCGTAAAGCCGCGCCAAGAGTTTAACGAGCGTCGTCTTTCCGGCGCCGTTCTCGCCAACCAACGCCAACACTTCGCCCGCGCGCAGCGTGAAGTTCAGGTGCCTAACCGCCCACCGCTCCGCATCCGGATACTTGAAGCCCACATCCTCGAACACGAGCCCCGCACGAATCGGCGTCGGGAACGTACGCGGGTGTGCGGGTGACAGAATGCGCGGCGTGATTTTGAAGAACGAAAACAGGTCATCGAGATACAGTGCCTGACTTGCCGTGTACGTGAAGCCGATCAGCAATCCCTCGAGCAAGCCGCGCAGCCGTCGAAAGGATCCGGCCAAAAACGTCAAGTCGCCGATGGTGAATTGCCCTGCCACCGTGCGCCACACGATGAACGCGTACGCGACGTAATAACCACCGGTGCCGAGTGCTGTGAGCAAGCCACCCCACCAGGCCCGCGTGATCGCAAGCTTGCGATTCGCGAGATAGAAATCATTGGCCAACCGCGCATAGCGATCAATCAAAAACGGATTGAGCCCGAAGATCTTCACTTCCTTCGCCGTCTCCACACTCGCGCCCGTCATGCGCACGTAGTCCAGCTCCCGCCGATCCGCCGTGCGCGAGTAAGCCAACGCATAGCTGCGCTCATTGAAATACGCTTCGCCGAGAAACGCAGGAATCAGCGCCACGATGAGCAACACGATCAACCACGGCGAGAAGACCACCATTCCCGCAGCGAAGCTGATGATCGTGATCAAATCCTGCACTTGTCCGAACAGCTGACTCATGAGCGGATTGCGCCCAGAGGCCTGCCGACGCGCGCGCTCGAGCTTGTCCTGCTGTTCGCTGTCTTCAAAATCTTCCAGATCGAGCGTCGCGGCGTGCTGCATCAACCGAACGCTCGTCGTGTTCGAAAACTGCTCGGCCAGCAACGAATCAACGAGCGACACCAATCGCCCGAGCGCGTCCGACAACACTGCCAATCCGAACTCGGCGCCGAGCAACCAGAGCATGCGGTGCGAGCTTGTCGCGGCAATCCATTCGCGGACCGTCGTCGGTGACCCAGGGCCGGCCGCATGCGCCATCACTTCGTCGATGATCAGCTTCCCGACGTAGAGCGTCATTACCGGCAACACAGCGCGAACGAGTCGCAGCAATATCGAACCCGCCGTGAGCAGACGGCTCGTTTGCCAGATCAACACCAAGAACGGTGGGACGTTGCGGATCGCGCCTAGGCGCTCGCGCAGCGTGCGGGTTGGCGGCACCGAGCCGCCACCACCACCACCACCGCCGCCTCCCCGGCCCGAGCCGTCGCCGCGTGTGGCTCCGCCTCCGACGTTTCCGCCTTCCGTTCCGTTTGCTGAAGCTCCGCTGCGTGCCATGCCGAAGCCTACCCGTCGCCCCACGTTGGAGCTACATCGACGCGCTGCGGCAGCGCGGTCACTCTCCGACCGACTCAGATTCGCGAGGCTTCCATGTGCTCCACCCGTGCGTTGTTCAAGGCGGCTGCGGCCGTTCTTGTGCTCGTCGCCGTGTCTCGTCCGACGATCGCTTCCGCGCAGAATCAGATGTCCAAGACGGGGTCCGCGATGAAGGACACCGCCATGAAAAAGGGCGACGGCACGTGCTGCCGTCGCTCTCACTGCACCTACGATCGCAACTGCGCGTTGCTGGCCGGAGTACGTGTCAGAAAGTCCAGCGCGTCCGCTGCCGAATATCGCGTGCGCCCCGCGAGAAATCGCCCGAGCTGCAGGACATCATCGCCAGTGGTGACGATCGTCGGCTCGACGCTCCCGTCGGCGTGCACTTGGGGTTGCCCCACACACGCACAGAGCGCGTTACACAAACACTGCCGGTCGATCGTGTCGTCGATGGTGCCGCCTTTCGCTACGAACTGGTCCACCGGCTCCGCGGCGCATCGATAGAGAATCGCCCCATCCTCGCGCCGGACGGCTTCACGCAAATAGCCTAGATCGCAACGCCGTTCACGCGCCGACGTCGGCAGATGTGCTGCGGTCAATGCAATCTTGAACGGGTAGCCGGTCGGTGACGCACGGACATCGGTACGGATGCGTAACTGCTCGTGCGTCGCCGCGTGGACTATGTCGTCCTTGATCTCGGCGGTGAAGCCGGACTCGTCGCAAAACGCGAACAGCGTACCGACCTGAATGCCCGTCGCACCCTCAGCCAGCGCATGATCGAGCGCTTCCGGTGACCCCGCACCACCCGCCAGCCAGAACGGCAACCCGAGCGTGCGCAATACCGACAGGTCCACAACGTCGCGGTCACCGTAAACAGGCTCGCCCGCTGCGTCGACTTTGAGCGGCCCGCGTGGCGGTGCGTTGTGTCCGCCAGCCGTCGGCCCTTCCACGATGAACCCATCGACGCGACCGTTCGATTTGCGCGCCAATGTCTGCGCTAAGCTCGCCGCCGAGACGATCGGGAAAAACAGCGGGCGCACGAGCGACGCATGGGCCGACGGATTGACGCGTTGCGGTGTGAACGTGAGGAGCGCAGTCTCGCCGGACGGCATGCCCAGCACATCGAACTTGATCGACGCTGGCTCATGTACCGCCAGCGCATCGAGCGCACCAGGGATTTCGCGCGGAATGCCTGCGCCCATGAGTACCACGTCGACGCCAGCCAGCATCGCGCCGTAGAGCGTCGGCAGTGTGGGCAGCTGAATTTTGCTCAGCAAATTGATCCCCACGAGTCCGTCGTGCCCCTCCTTCGCGAGCCATACTTCGACGAACGCCGCGAGCATCGTCACCTGCTGGCGCAGCACCGGCGCATCCTGTTTGTACATCGGTAACAGTCGGTAGCTCTGCCCCGGCGCACGCCCATCAGCCAAGAAATACCGGTTCAGCACGTACGCCGCGACGTCCCGCAGCGGGTAATGTGACATCGCACGGCGCATATGCCCGCCAGCGTCGCCGTCCTGCAAACGTCGCACAAAAACAGTATCGAGCGCTGTCCCCGACACGACGCCTAGAAACCCGCGCGACGCGACGGCGTGCGCCAATCGCCAGTTCGACACGGCGATCCCCATGCCGCCCTGAATGATCGACGGGAGGACGCGCGGGATGGACGACGCCGCACTGCGCGGTGCGGACAACGGCGTTGGTGCGATGGACAAAGGCGAGGCGGTCATGCGAACTCGCTGAAAAGAGGCATCGACTGCAGGGAATCCCGGAGTCGAACATGCGTTCGTATTTGGGGAGATGCTCGGTGACGTCTGGAGGCTAGGTCGCGCCTCAACGTGTGGGAATTCGCGATACCCTGACTTTTTGTGCGGGATTTGCCGCCTTTCCCGAGATCGCGCCTGCACACCGATGCGCCAACGCGCACCGCGTGCGATCTTCGATGCGCGGCGTCCACGCGGCCGAGGTCGACGGGCGTCCCTTTTGCAGCTACCGGTGCAGCCATGTCGGTCCTGCCATCTCGCGATCCACCCGCTACTCTCGAATGCGTTCGCTGACCCTGCGAGCCGGCCCAACCGCGCTGGCGCTGATCCGTGAGCACGGACTTCGCCCCGAAGACATCGACGTCATGCCCGGTGCGTCCGGTGGCGCGAAATGGCTCGTGCTGGGCGGTATCGACCGCTATCTCTTCGGCGACTTTCTGCAGCAGCCGCGCACGCGCCCGCTGCATTGCATCGGCTCCTCGATCGGCAGCTGGCGCATGGCCTGTTTCGCGCAGCGTGATCCGGTCGCCGCGCTCGATCGCGCGCATCGCGCCTACATCTACGAGCAACGCTACTCGCCGAAGCCGTCGATTCGCGAAGTGACGGAGGTACTCACGGCGGCGCTCGACGCGCTACTCGGTGCCACCGGCGTTGAAGAGATTCTGTCGCATCCGTTCGTGCGCTTGCACATCATCACCGCCGAGGGCCGCGGGCTTGCCGCCAGCGAACGCAAGCTCGTGTTGGCGCTGACGCTCGCCATTGCCGCTGCGGCGAACG
Organism: Gemmatimonadales bacterium; assembly: GCA_038319245.1. Classification (GTDB taxonomy): domain Bacteria; phylum Gemmatimonadota; class Gemmatimonadetes; order Gemmatimonadales; family Gemmatimonadaceae; genus Gemmatimonas. The sequence continues at coordinate 3,375 of JBBQDB010000124.1, read as the reverse complement.
TCGTCAGTCGGAAGGCACTCACGTTGCAGTTGCGACGCTCAATCTTTCACTCAGCCGGTACCGACACGCCGTTCGGAACGTTGGCCGATTTTCCGACGGCACATCATCCGCTCACGCGCGAGAATCTGCGAGCCGCGCTCCTCGCGTCCGGCTCGATTCCTCTCGTGCTCGAAGGCGTCGTCATTCCCGACACTCCCGACAGCGTCCATTGGGACGGCGGCGTGATCGACTACCACCTCGACATCGATTTCGGCGCCGGGCATGGGCTCGTGCTCTATCCGCATTTTTACTCGCACGTCATTCCGGGGTGGTTTGACAAGGCGCTCCGCTGGCGGCGTGCGCGAGCGGAAAACTTCAAGCGGACGTTGCTGATCGCGCCGTCAGAGCAGTTCGTGGGGTCGCTGCCCGGCGGTCGCATTCCCGATCGCCAGGACTTCTACAAATTTTCGGACAAAGAGCGGATCGCTCGATGGCAGCAGGTGCTTGACCGCAGCGCGGAGTTGGGCGAAGAGCTGCGCGAGTTGATCACGACAGGCCGTATCGTGGATCATTTGCAGCCATGGGCGCCCGACTGATCGGCGACATCGTAGTTTTCTCGTGGCGAGCTTTTTCCTCCCTCACGTCACGGCCCCGATGACGACTGTCTTGCACATCCCCACGACGCCGTTTTCCGATCAACGCCCCGGGACATCCGGGCTGCGCAAACGCGCGGTCGTCTTTCAGCAGCCGCACTATCTCGAAAATTTCGTGCAGGCGTTGCTCGAGGTGGCTGCACTATCGGCGGACGCGACGCTCGTCGTCGGTGGTGACGGACGGTTTCTCAATCGCGAAGCCGTGCAAACGATCCTGCGTATCGCCGCCGGTAACGGCATCACGAAGGTCATCGTCGGACAGCACGGCTGGCTCTCCACACCGGCCGCGTCGCACATCATTCGACAACGCGGCGCGGGCGGCATCATTCTGTCGGCCAGTCACAACCTCGGTGGTCCCGACGGCGATTTCGGCATCAAGTACAACATCGGTAACGGCGGACCAGCCCCCGAGTCGTTCACCAATGCCGTCGCTGACCGCGCCGCAGCGCTCACCGAATATCGCCTTGTCGATTTGTCGGACGTCGCGCTCGATGTGATCGGCACGCAGCAACTGGGTCCGCTCACGCTCGATGTGATCGATCCGGTCGCGGCCTACGCGACGCTGATGGAATCGTTATTCGACTTCGCCGCGATTCGCGCGCTTTTCGCCGGTGGCTTTCGCCTGCGCTTCGATGCGATGCACGCCATTACTGGACCATACGCGCGCGACATTCTGGAAACGCGATTGGGTGCACCCTCCGGCACGGTCATCAACGGTGTGCCGCTCACCGACTTCGGCGGTGGCCACCCCGATCCGAATCTCACGTACGCGCACGACCTGGTACACGAATGCTTCGGCGACGACGCACCGGATTTCGGCGCGGCCTCCGATGGCGACGGCGATCGTAACATGGTGCTCGGCCGCCGTTTCTTCGTCACGCCATCGGATAGTTTGGCGGTGCTCGCGGCGAATGCGACGTTGGCGCCTGGCTACGCGCGTGGCATCGCTGGTGTCGCGCGCTCGATGCCCACCAGCCAAGCCGTGGACCACGTCGCGAAAGCCCTCGGTATCGAGTGTTTCGAAACACCGACCGGATGGAAATTTTTCGGCAACTTGCTCGACGCCGGGCGCATCACGCTGTGTGGCGAAGAAAGCTTCGGCACCGGGTCCGATCACGTGCGCGAAAAAGACGGACTCTGGGCCGTGTTATTCTGGCTCAACATCGTCGCGGCGCGCGGTCAGTCCGTGGAGCAGATCGTGCGCGGACACTGGGCCACGTTCGGCCGCAACTATTACACGCGATACGATTACGAAGAAGTGCCGTCCGATGCGGCCAACGGCTTGGTCGCGCATCTGCGTGCGCAGTTTCCATCGTTGCCGGGAACGTCGTTGGCCGGTCGCACGGTCGCCACCGCCGACGATTTCGCCTACCTCGATCCGATCGATGGCACTCGGAGCGACAAACAGGGGCTCCGCATCGTCTTCACCGACGGCGCGCGCATCATCGTTCGCCTCTCGGGCACCGGCACGGCGGGCGCGACGCTCCGTGTCTACATCGAGTCGTATGAAGCCAATCCGACACGTCTCGATCTCGACGTGCAGGTGGCCCTCGCGCCGCTCGTGCAGGCCGCGTTGGCCATCTCCGAGCTGACCGTGCGCACCGGCCGAGACAAGCCGACGGTCATCACCTGATCGGCTTGCACCTGATTGGATAGCACCTGATGCGGTAGCACGAGGTGCGGCGTCACGAGATGCGGCGTAACGAGATGCGGCGTCACGTGATCGGTCCCTTCGTGCTGCACGATGACTCGGTCGTGACCAGGCCGTGGCGCAGTCGCGTAGGGCGGAGTGCGTAGGGCGGCGTAGACGTGGGCAGCGGGGCGACGTGACGCGCATCACCTGCGGGGCGTCGTAGCAGAAGCGGTGGCCCACCGAGTGCCCATCGCGTTCCTCTCTGCCCACCGCCGATGCAGGCTGTTGATGGTTGTCGCTGATGAAGGCCGCTGAGACGCTGCTCGCCGTCTCCGTCGTCGGGCTGGCCTGCTTCATCGGCGGACAGAGCGTCGGCGCGCGACGGGCGGCCCAGCGCAACGAAGCAGCGGGCGCAATCGACACGGCGCGCAGCGGTGCACATCCCGGCGATAAAATCGCTGGCCGCCTGTCCAAGCCGGCACTGCTCGACACCAGCGGACAGGACAATCCGTTCGAAACCGAATTCGGGACGGCAAGTCCCGAAGTCACGACGGTCACCGCCGTACCGCTCAGCGCACCGGATGCGTTCGTGATGCGCCGCCTTGCCCCGCTCGAACTCCGCGACCGGATCGTGATGGGCGCCTCGGGCACATACATCGGCGATATGCTCGCCGCGCGCGACTCGGCGCTAACGCGATGGCCCGATCGCTTGTCGCGCCCGCTCCGCGTTTGGATTGCCGAACCCGAGAAGCTCGCCGGATGGACGGAGGATTTCATGCCCGTCGTACGCGACGCGTTCGACACCTGGGTGCAAGCGGGCGTACCGGTGCACTTCACCTTCGTACGCGACTCGGTCTCCGCCGACGTGCACGTCAACTTCATCGAGCGTTTCACCAACGGCATCAGCGGCAAGACGATCTGGAGTCGCGACCCGTCCTGGTGGTTGGTGTCGAGCGAAATTCTGCTCGGCGTGACGCACCCGGCCGGTGGCGCCGTCTCGCCCCCACAGATGCGCGCGATCGCGCTGCACGAAGTCGGTCATCTCCTCGGTCTCGATCATTCGCGCAACTTGGACAACATCATGTCCGCGCGCATTCGTGTCCGTGATCT
>JBBQDB010000123.1:0-12428 GCA_038319245.1 Gemmatimonadales bacterium | reverse complement strand
GTAAATGCCTCGAACACGAGGCGCGCCGGGCCGTTGATGGTCCGCGTGACTACCATCTCGCGGTCCGACTTCCGTACTACCGTGGTACGGTTCTTCGCGGGGCTGGACTCACTTCCCATTGCTGCGTTCATCATGCGTCTCCTTTCGTGTGAGTTCCTCGACAAGCACGTCCAACTCGTCGAAGCGTGCGTCCCACTGCTGGCGGTACCGTTCAAGCCACGCCGTCTCTTCCTCCAATCGGCGCGGACCCAGCTGACACGTGCGCACGCGCCCAATCTTTTTCGTGCGCACGAGCCCCGCGTGCTCCAGCACGCTGACGTGCTTCTTCATGCCGGTGAGCGTCATGCGGAACTGCACAGCAAGGTCCGTGATCGACGCGTCGGCTCGGCCGAGCTGCTCCACCACACCACGCCGCGTCGCATCAGAGAGCGCGGCGAAGGACGCATCGAGTCGGGTTGTATTAAACTGAACCATATGGTTCAGTATCTAATTTGTCCGAGCGTTGAGCGCAAGGGATGACTACTGAAGCTCGCCGAGCCCGAGAGGGCTGCAGGCGAGCGTCAGGGTAGCGTGATGCGTGTTCCTTTGAGCGGCTTTGGTGTGGCCGGAGCCGGCATCGACCGCCCCGCCGAGTCGAATACCGTGACGCGTTCCGACGCGGTGAGCGAATCGCCAGTCACGGTGATCCGGAACGTGATCTCCAATCGACCGAGAAACTGATGCGTGGCGCGATCAGCGCTTAATTCCACCCACTTCCCGACGACTTGTTCTCCGTCGGCGCGCCACATCCCTTTGCCGTCGCTGTCGCTTGTCCGCGGATCACCGGCATCGGGGTTCGCTTGCTGCAGCGTTCCATCACCGTTAAACACGTACAAATGGTACGGAAACGGCGCGTTCGGATCGCTGACCAGCCAGGTACCGACGATGGGCGATATTCGACTGGCGTCTCCGTACGCAGTGCCGCAACCGGACAGCGTGAGCAGTGCGCCGACGCTGAGGAGCAGTGTGAATGCTGGGGCGAGTCTGCGCATGGCGCGGTGCGTGATGGGATTTTCTATAGGTTGACGGAGACAAAGTATACCGGTCCGCCGCGCTCGTTGCGAAGAAACGGCGCGTCGCACCCGATGTCGCGCTACGTCTGCGAAAACGTGTGGACATTAACGCTGCACTGCTGCGGCACCGATGAGCATCATGAACGCTCTTGCTCGAAGCTCGTTCTCGCAGCATCGTGTCGCAGTGCGCAGTACCCGCGCGCCTCAGGAACGCGCTCACGTCTGTGGAGCGCGAACGGCTCGAGCCACTCATCGGACACCGCATGAACGTACAGCACCAGATCGCTGACTACATCGCGACGCAGCCAGAGCGTAAGCGCACGGATATGCTCGTGCTGCACGGTATCATCCAAGCGTTGATACCGCAGGGTCGCTTGTGGTTTCTGGATGGTAAGGACGAGAACGGACGTACGATCTCGAATCCCAACATCGGGTACGGCTCACAGACCATGGCGTACGCCGACGGTAGTAGCCGAACGTTCTATCAGATCGGCATGAGCGCAAACACGACCGGGATCTCGGTGTACATCATGGGACTGCAAGAGAAGACACATTTAGTTGAGACGTACAGCCAGAGCATCGGCAAAGCGACCGTGACCGGGTACTGCATCAAGTTCAGGACACTCAGCAACATCAACGTTGACGTGCTGCGAGCGGCCATGCACGATGGTATCGAACAGTCAGGAGGTACAGCATGAGCAAGGTCTTCGTCAACGTTGGACTGAGTCTTGATGGCTACATGGCACCAGACGGGATGACCATGGCGAATCCCGGCTACAAGGGATGGGGCACGAAGTGGGGGGCAATGATGGGGTGGCTCGTCACGCAGCAGTACTTCCGCGAGACGCTGCAGTTCGGATCAAGGGGAGCGACGGGTCCGGAGAACGATCTGGTACGTCACACCATCGAACGCATCGGTGCCAACATCATGGGCAAGCGCATGTTCGATCAGGGCGAAGCCGCGTGGCCAGAAGAGGCGCCGTTTCACACCCCCGTATATGTGTTGACGAACCAGAAGCGCGAACCGTGGGTGCGCCCAGGTGGCACGACGTTCTACTTCGTCAATGACGGGCCGGAGCGTGCGCTCGAGTTGGCTCGGGAGTCCGCGGGAAGTCGCGACATTCGTATCGCCGGTGGAGCGGACGTGATTCAGCAGTTTCTCAATCTCGGCGCCGTCGACGAATTGGAAATCGCGCTGGCACCCATCTGCTTCGGCAGCGGACGACGTCTCTTCGAGAACCTGCGTGAGCCTGGACCGCAGTTTCGCATTGAGCGTGTACTCGAGGGTTCGACCGCGACACATCTGCGCTACGTGCGTCAGTGATTGCGCAGTGGAGGAGCGCGTCACGCTCATGCGGGGTCCGTCACTATTTGGTCTTCCTTAGTCTCCATCTCCACGACCTCCGTTGCCGCACACGCCCAGGGCGGCCTCACTCACGCGCAGCCAGCGATCGCGCTGTGGTCTCGCCCCAGATCCACGTACCAGTCCACGACAGAGCTCATGTGCGGGGACTCATCGGCGCGGCGCGTCAACTTCCACTTTCCGTTCGCATCGTAGCGGGCGTGCGATGGCCAGCGTCGGCGCGAGACCTGAGACGCGGCACGCGAATCATGATGGAAATCGGAGCCTAACCACGCGCCGCTGCAACGCCGACACGCTTTCCGCTATCGTTCTTCGTTATGAAGATCATTCACGCTCTGTATCTGGCCTCGGCCGCCGTCGGCATCATGCTTCCGCGCCACGCCGACGCGCAGGACTCGCGCACGGTCGTGCTCCGCTTCCGGAAAGCGGGTGACACCGTCGCCATTCGCAACGCGCAGATCACCGTCGATCACACAATCGATGCTGGTCTCACCGATTCCGCCGGTATGGTGCGGATCCCTGACCTCGAGGATGGTGGGCACATCGTCGAGGCGGTCGCACGCGGCTATCAAGCGTATTTCGACAAGTTCATGAGCGGGCCGAACGCCCGGATGCCGATCGAACTCGAAATTCTCGCCGTGACTGCGACCGCAAAGCCCAAGGGGCAACCGGTCGAACTGCGCGCGTCCGGTTTCGCGGGGCGACGTACACTGGGCCAAGGCAAGTTTTTCACGCCGGCGCAGCTCGCCGCGGCCAACGGACGTCCACTGGCCAATTTGCTCAAGGTCGATGCGGGTGCGGTCCTCGCGAGCGGACCACACGCCGAGTCGTATCTGGCGTCGCGCGCGAAGCCAGGGGTGTCTGCCACGTGCTACGCAACGGTGGTGCGTGACGGCCTGCGCGTCTATCCGTTCGAGAGTGCCAGCCCGCCGGATCTCGATAAGATCTTCACCGACGACCTTTCGAGCGTCGAGTTGTACACGGGGGCCGTGCCCGCAGAGCTCCGCGCCGTATCCAGCTGTGGCGCATTGGTGCTCTGGAGTCGGTGAGCCATTGGTAAGACCATGACAAAGGGCGCCCCGAACAGGGCGCCCTTTGTGTTTTCGCGCGTGAAGGAGGAACGGCTTACTTCACCGCCGCCAGACGCCGGATTTCACTCGCCATCTTGCTCACGCGCGCGCTGTCCTTGGCGCCCTTTGCGTCCGCGTCGACCAGAATCGCGAGTGCGTTGAGCGAAGCCGACCGCGCTGCGCCGGACTTCATCTCCGCTGCATCGAGCGCTGCGGACACCGCCGACGTTCGATCGGAGGCCAAGCCGTTGCCGCGCACCAACTGGTCGAGATACGACCGCACGACCACGAAGGCCGCTGGCCAAGTCATCTTGGGCTGGCTCTGCGGATTGTACTCGGTGAACGTAACGAGCTTGGCCGCCGCAATTTCGTTCGCGGACAGCTGCGCGCTGGGCGTCAGCTCGTAGATGTCCATGCCGCGATCGAGTTCGGACGAGTAGATGTATCCATTCCAGTAGTATGCGCCCCACGAGCCACCGATGGTGTTGCCACGCGGGCGTGCACCGGCTGCCGTTCCTGCGGCGGCGGCCGACGGTACGTCCACCGGCTGCGGCGGATCGATGGCGCCGCGATCAAAGTAGGCAATCTCGAACGCCTTGTCCTGGTCGGTGAAGTCCATGACGTCGACGCCGCCCTGATACCAACCCTGCACATACAGATCGCGCCCCGGCACGGGAATGATGCCACCGTTGTGCGACACGCAGTTCTCTTCAGCGGACTGCGCCGAGGGCAGCTTGAAGTAGCCGTGCTGCGCCTGCTTTTTCTTCGCATCGAGCGAGATGATGGTGTTGCCGCCCAGCTCAATCATGCTGGACGCCTGACACATCGGGCCCGTGCCGCCGCCCCACTCGTCCGTCTGGATCAGCTTCTTGCCGTCGTTGCTGAACGCCGCCGTGTGGCGGCCCTGGAAGTTGTTCGTGTCGGTCAGCGCGTCGATCCGAACCGGCTTCTCGGGGTTCGAGATGTCGACGAGAATGGAGTGCGTCGAGCAGGCAGCCGCGAGCAGGTGGATCGCGGGATACGCCGTCACATCATGGCAATTGCGCGGTCCGGTCGGCATTGCCGGATCGACCGGCGGGCGTGCACCGCGACCCGCTGCTGCTGCACGACGCGCGTCGGCCGGCGCGCAGAACTGCTTGCATTCCCCGGCGCCGCCGAGCCCCGTGAAAATGCGTGCACCCGGAATCACCTTGGCCTGCTCCGGGTGATTGAGCGCGACCTTGATGATGTCGAGCTCAAAGAGCGAGTTCGTCGGATCGGCTGGGTCGTTGCCGTTCTTGCACCCAGCGAGTTCCGTCTCGGGCCGGGCCGACTGCTGCCCCGACACGTAGATGTACATGATGTTCGGGTCGGTTGGGCTGGGTACGAGCGTGTGCGTGTGCGAACCTTTGCACGTCTGCACGTTCTTGATCAGCTTGGGCGCCTTCGCGTTCGTGACGTCGAAGATGCGCACGCCAGCCATGTGATCCTTCGGGTCCTGCACACCACCGGCACCGCAATCATTGCGGTTTCCTGCACCTTCGGCCGAGATGAACAGCAGGTTGCCGACGATCGACGGATCGCCTTGCGACGTGATGCACTGCATGACGGATGCGACCGTCGGCTTTGCGGGATCCGTGATGTCCCAAATCGTGAAACCAGCGAAATTCGCCTGATAGGCGAAGTGGGTGCCGAACGCCAAGTCCGAGTTGACGAACGTCAGGCCACGCACGGTGTCGAACTGCGCCGGCTTCGGCGAGAACGAGACGAGGCGCATGTCTTTGGCCGCAACTCCGGCATCAAAACGACCCGGCTTGAGGTTACTCCGGGGATCTGATTTGCTCGGGTAACTCTGAGCCGACGCGAGCGTCGGCGCGACGACAGTCGCCAAAAGCAGGATCAAGCCACGCGTGACGCGCATCAGGACAAACTCCAGTGGAGGGGATGGAACAGGGGGAACGCGTTGGTCGGCGTTTTACTTCGGGGGGAGCTGCGAGAGCAAGCGTTTCATGATGCCGATCTCGCCCGTCTGGGCGGTCACGACATCGTTGGCAAATACGCTGGCATCGACTTCCTGCCCGGCGCCCGGTGACTTCAAGAGATCATCTACCATCTTCAACGCGCCGGCGTGGTGTTTGATCATGCCGTTGAGGAAGGCCCGATCAAAGGCGACGCCCTTCGACGCGGTGAGCTCCGCGAGTTCCGCGTCTGACAGCATGCCGTCCATGCGCATGGTGTGCCACGAGGCGGTGTCAGGCGCAAACTGGTTGTAGCGGCGGAGCCACTGCTGCATGATCTGAATCTCGGGCACCTGCGACTGATCGATCTTCCGTGAAAGCTTGAGCACCGAAGGATTGGCGCCGTTTGCTTCCGCCATCCGCGACATGACGATGGCTTGGGCGTGATGGGCGATCATCCCCTGCATGAATTCGACATCCGCTTTCGTGTAGATCGCGCCCTTCGGGATGACAATTTCCGGGCCCATGCTGTGCATGCTGTGATCCATTCCAGCCATGCTGCCTTGGGCGGACGAGCGCGTCGAGGCGCCGCCCAACAGGGACAAGACTGCGAAAGCAATGATCGGTCGTTGGACCATCATGGCGCGTGTACTCCGTCAGTGTGCCGGTCTGGACAGCGAGCCGGGCGGAAGAGGTAACCGTGGTGTCAGCCACCCTATGACGATACGGCGTGCGGAGGTGTCGCACTAGGCGTTGATTGCGACCGTTCGCCGCCGCAGCCAGCTCGCGGGGTACGAGAGGTTCAGCCCTAACGCGCCAGGTCCGCATCGAACAATGACAGATTCAGACGATCGCACCCAACACGTCGATCAACCTCGCCCGCAGGATGCTCGCATCTGCGCTCAGTGCCCGTTGACGCCGCTGGTATTCGTCTCTCCCCTCGGGGGTCTCGACCCGCACCGGGTCAAAGCCCACAGCACGCAGATCGTAGGGGCCGGCCTGCATGTCGAGTACTCGTAGCTCCACCGCGCGCTCGAAGCACTGCCAGAGAAGATCGCTGCCAATCCACGGCATTGAGGTGTACGCCCAGCGGTAGAGATCCATGTTGGCGTGGATGCAGCCCGGCTGCTCCATGTCATGGCGCGTGGACCACGTCAGCGGCATGCGGTTCATCGGCTGCGCCGCCGGCGCGAAAAAACGGAAGGCGTCGAAGTGACTGCATGCGATGTGACGACTCTCGACAAACGCATCCAGCTGCGCTTGTGGAAGTCGAAGCGGCGCGATCTGCGCGTGGCGTACATCGTGGCCACCGTAGACCATCGCCCACTCGTGCATTCCGTAGCACCCAAAGTTTGCCGGTCGATCTCGTGTTGTATTCAAGATGTGCAGCACTGTGCCGAGCGTCTCACGCTCCGCGGGAGCAAGGGCGTTCGCAGTCCGCCGAATCACGCCGTCGGCCGCCTGATACTCCGGCCCGTTGAAGCGCGTGCGGGCCTCCGGGCTATCGACAAGATGCTCCTGCGGTCCGGGGTGCCACGTCTCCAACTTCCCACCCGAATAGCTGTAGTACTCAAACAAAAAGTCGTAGACCGGATGCACCTCCCGACGCGAGCGCCGCGCTCGTCGTGGAAGGGTCCACCGCTGTACCCGTTTGAGGTGCACCGCGGCGCGCGCCTGCCACTCGGCGGTGGTCAACACCGACGCAGCGTCGCAAGGTATTTGGGGCAGCGTGGTGTCGAGCATGTCGTAAGCTATCAAACTCAAAACGGCGCCGGCTGCTCCACCACCACCATCGCGCCCGACACCGGATGCACGAACGCGAGCCGTTCGGCATGGAGCTGCAGTCGTTCCTCCTCGTGCGGTGGTGTGCGCCCGTAGAGCCGATCGCCAATGATCGGCGCGTCGAGCCCCTGCGGGTGTGCGGCGTGCACACGTAGCTGATGCGATCGACCCGTATGCGGTGTGAACCGGACCCGCGTGCGCCCGTGCTCTCGCGCGAGCACGAGCCATTCGGTGTCCGCGGGCTTGCCGAACATCGGATCGTGAATGTTGCGCGGTCGGTCGTCCACATCCACACGTAGCGGCAACGTGATGTGTCCCTGATCGGCGACCACGGTGCCGTCCAGCCATGCGACGTAGTGTTTCTCGATTTCGCGTAGCGAAAACAGGCGCTGCAGCGCAGAGGCCGTGGAGAGCGACTTGGCGACGAGCAGCACGCCGGATGTGTCCATATCCAGCCGATGCACGACGAGTGGGCCCGTCGCGTCGGGATAGCGCACCCGAAGTCGCGTCACAACGCAATCCTGCAGCGCAGCGCTGCGTCCCGGCACAGTCAGAAGTCCGCTCGGCTTGTTCACCACGAGTAGCTGCTCGTCCTCATACACGACGACTGGTTCGGTCGGATCGATCGCCGCCGAACCGAAGAGCGGTGGAGGATCGGCTGGGAGCCCATCGAGCATGTGCGTGAGAATCGGCAGGCACTTCCCGCGACAGGCGGCGTAAAACACGCCCTCGCGGCGATCACCCGTCGTTGAAGGAGCGCCCCACCAGAACTCCGCGAGTGCAAGCGGTTGCAGTCCAAGGCGATAGGCGTACGCGAGCAGCTTTGGCGCCGCGCAATCCCCGGCACCGCCGGGAGGCTCGGCGGGTGTGAAAAGCGCGCGCAGCGAACGCAACACACCGCGCGCATTCAGGAAGAGATAGCTGTCCTGGATCTGCCCCATCAGCGTACGTGAGCGCGCAGTCCGCGTCTCGTCGAGCGCACGAACGGCAGCAGTCACACGGCGCGATTCCGACGGGTCGGCAGGCTCCGGCACGGTCGCCAGCAGTGTCGCTCGGCGCGCTGCGAAGTCGAGCATTTCCACTTCACCGGGAATCCACGCGCGGTCTCGCATCGACCGATCGAAGGCGGGAGGCACCCAGCCGTCAATCTCCCACTGTCCGTCTATCATGCCGGAGAAGCCGCGTAGGTAGCCGATAGTGCCATCGGGCGCGGCGACCACGAGCACTCCAAACATCTTGCCATTGCCAGGCTCGTGCAGGCGCCACGGACGCACGTCTGGTGACTGCAGCGTGTCCATAAGCTCCATGGCCGCGCGTCGCGCCAACGGATGCATGGCGCCGCGGTCGAACGGGGTCGGGAAGCGGGTCGGCCATTCGTCGGCGTGTGGTGCGGGAGCGAATGTGATCACGGGTTCGGTTCTACAGTTGGTTTGACAGACCCTGTTCGTCAGCAGCGCTTAGCTTTGCTCTAACGCTTTCCTTTCGCCTTTTCCATTTCCGCGTGACCCTCCTCTCCTGCTCCAACATCGGGATCTCCTTCGGAGCGACCGAACTCCTCAAGAACATCACGTTCACCGTCGCCGAGGGCGAGCGCTGGGGCATCATCGGACGGAATGGCGCCGGCAAGACGTCAATCTTCAGCGTCATCACCGGCGACCTCAATCCCACGACAGGGGCCGTCGCACGCAAGCCGGGGCTTCGGCATGCCCTGCTCGATCAGCACCGAGCCTTTGAGGGCGCCACGACGGTGTGGCAAGCTGGAGCTGCGGCGTGGCGCGATGTCATGGCGCTCGAACAGCGCATCGCCGAGCAAGCGACGGCGCTCGGCGAATTGGGTGATAAGGTGACCGACGAGATGCTCGAACGGTTCGGGCACGATCAGGAGCGCTACGCTGACCTTGGTGGCTATATCTATCACTCTCGCGTCGATGCGGTGTTGCAAGGGCTCGGCTTCGACGCTGAAGAGTCGAGAACACGGTTGGTGTCGACGCTGTCGGGCGGCGAGCGCGGGCGAGTGGGGCTGGCGGCGCAACTCATCGCGCCGGCCGATCTCCTGTTGCTCGACGAGCCGACCAATCACCTCGACCTCGATACGACCACCTGGCTACAGGACTGGCTCTCCGAGGCCGACGAGACGGTGATTGTCGTGTCGCACGATCGCGCATTTCTTGACGCGATCTGCACGAACATCCTGCACGTGGAAGCCAAGTCGAGCGAGTCATATAAGGGCAACTACAGCCAGTTCGTACCGCAGCGTGCCGAACGTCGCCTCACGCGCGAACGGGAGTTGGAGAAGCAGCGCGCGTATGTGAAAAAGGAACAGGACTACATCATGCGGAATCTCGCGGGTGTGAACTCCTTTCAGGCGAAAGGCAAACGCAAGCGGCTCGAGCGCTTACCGCGCCTTGCACCACCGCCGGGTGATCCGGCGGCGATGTCGCTCGAGTTCAAGGTCACCGAACGCGGCGGCGACCAAGTGGTGGCGATCAATGAGCTGTGCGTGGAAGTACCGGGACGCGTGCTGGTCGAAGCGTTCACGGCCGTGCTGCGACGCAACGACTTTGTTGCACTGGTTGGCCCGAACGGCGCGGGAAAATCCTCGTTCATCTCCACCATGCTTGGGGATCGCACGCCGGCGAGCGGCGAGGCGAGGGTCGGCAGCTCGATCACGCCGGCATATTTCAGGCAAGATCTGTCGGACTTGCCGCTGCGCATGTCGCTGTTCGACGCTATCCAAGCGCAGCGGCCGCTCTGGAATCGCGGCAACGTGCAGAATCATCTGGGCGCATTCGGATTCACTGGTGATGAAGTGTTCCGCGAGATCGTGACACTGAGTGGTGGCGAGCGCGCGCGTGTAGCGCTGGCCATCATGACGCTGTCTGGCGCGAATCTGTTGGTGCTCGATGAGCCAACGAATCATCTCGATGTCGAGAACATCGAAGTCCTCGAAGACGCGCTCGATGAATACGAGGGTACGGTGCTGCTTGTGAGCCACGACCGCGCGTTTTTACGTGAGGTCGCCACGCGTGTGTGGTGGTTTGACGGTGCGCGCCTCGTGGATTTTGACGGACCGTTCATTGAGTGGGAAGCCGATCGCGCACGTCGCGCGTAACGGTACGGCCTACGCGCGTGGCAGCATTCGGAACGCCAGCGAAGATCCCACGCGCGCGTGAGGCGTCGCGTACAACGGTTGGCGGGCCAACTTGCTGCGTATAATCTGGCAATGGCGCTTCGCGCGTCATACGCCAATCCACTGACGAGTGCGGTGCAGAAGTGATGTCGAGCCTTGACTCCGAGGCTGGATCGAGATGAGTGCCGCTGGCGTTATTGCATCGGCTCACACACGCTGTCGCAGGTTGGTTCTCTCCATTTCACGCGAGTCTTACATGCGTCGTTCTTTTGCTCTGGTTTTCGTTGCATCGTCGGTCGTCGCATGCTCCAACAGTGTCGACACGAAGCGCGTGCCGCTCGGTGGTACATCGTCAACGACCGCCGAGACGTCCGTGCCGTCCACGACGACGGCCGCCGTTGCATCTGGCGATGTCCAACCTGGCGGCGCGCTCACCGGCACGTTGCTGGAGCAAATCGCCGCGGCGCCATACACGTATCTGCGGATCAAATCCGCAAACGGCGAGGTGTGGGCGGCGGTCAATCAGGCCTCGCTCACGGTCGGCAGTCCAGTCACTGTCTACGGCGTGTTGCTGATGGAAAAGTTTCAGTCCAAAACGCTCAATCGAACGTTCGACCGCATCTACTTCGGATCGCTTGACGCACCGAACGCCGCGAACGCGCCACCGTCAGCGATCGCGGGCGCTGACGCCGCACCGACCTCGGTTGGCACGCCTCCCGCGGTCGATGCGAAGGTCGGCAAGATCGCGAAAGCGAGTGGCGCTGACGCACGGACGATTGCGGAGCTCTGGTCGCAGAAGGACGGCATGGCCGGGAAGACTGTCAGCGTTCGCGGTGTGGTCGTGAAGTACAATCCAGGTGTGATGGGGAAGAACTGGATCCATCTGCAGGACGGCAGCGGCGACGCAACGAAGAGCACCCACGATATTACCGTTACGTCGACCGATCTTACGGTCCTTGGCGCCACGGTGACGATTACCGGCACGGCCCGCACGAACAAGGATTTCGGCGCCGGTTACTCGTATGCATTGATCGTGGAAGACGCGAAGGTGGTAGTGAAGTAGTTCGCTGACGCGCGGCGCAACAGACGCGTTAACGCTCGCGACTGCCGTGCTCCTGCCAATCGGTTTCCCGCTCGCGTATCTCGTGCCGCAAGGAGACGTGAGCGGCGGGATTTCTACTCGTCGCGATGCGTACGCCGTCTGCGTGGTGACGCTTGGGAAGGCGGATACCGTCAACGTGACCTAACCTCTCATTGCTGCACGCTGGGGTTGCAGGTGCAGGCCGAATTGGGATGCTGACCTTTCCTGCGATGATTCCGGCGTGGAAGACCATCCAGAATCAACAACGCGTTTTGCTGTTCGTGTTTTACGTCGTCGGCTTCGTGCTGGAGAACATGATCGTGAAGGAGCATATTCATTTCGACACGATGTGGGGCATCCTAAACATGGTTCTGCTTACCGAGGCATGGGTGTACGTCGGGTATTCCATGATGAACGGACATTTGCGACAGCCCGGATCAAGCGACGCGGATGTGATACCACGCGTGGTTGCGTGAACACCGAACCGACTCGAGACCAACGGACGCGACGGTAGTGCCTCCAACAATTCTTGTATCCACGTGGCGCGATGGCGTATCAGTCATCACCGGTGCGGAGAGCAGGCTGGAACTCGTTGGTCAGTCAGTCGGAGCGCTCGCGCGCGACGGACACGGCCACGTTATTGCCATCGTCGATGGGGAAATGCTTCGCCGACGCACGGACGCTGGTGACTGGACGACGATCGCGACCAGCGTGTGTCCGCTTGCGTGCGTCGTCGCCGTCGGCGATAGCCTCTACGTCGGAACCGACGACGCACGCGTACTGCGTGTTCGCGCATCCGGCGAACTCGAGCCACTCGGTAGCTTCGAGAACGTACCGGGACGCGCGACGTGGTTTGCGGGCTCGGCACTCGTTGACGGCCAACTGGTCGGACCACCGCTCGGCGTTCGCTCCATAACCGCGACAGCGGACGGCACTGTGCTCCTCGCGAATGTGCACGTCGGCGGGATTCCGCGGTCGACGGACGGCGGGACAACGTGGCACGCCACCATCGA
>JBBQDB010000122.1:0-12558 GCA_038319245.1 Gemmatimonadales bacterium | reverse complement strand
GGAGCGTGGGGATCGTTCATTGGGCAGGAAAATATGGTGGACGTATGGGGTCGAGGTGAAAGATACCCACGGACGCTCTCTCCCACGCAGGTCCGTCCGAATGACGCACGCACAGCGGCGAGCCCTCAACGATCCCGAGTCGCTCCGCGTGCGGTGCGCCGGTGTTCCCGTTCGTCTGCACACGCGACGCTGCGCGTATTGCGCTTAATGCGGCTCAGGGCGCCGGACGTTTGTACAATCCGACGAGCACGCCCTTGCCGCGAATGTGTCCGGCCATCGCTGCCGTTACGGCCGCGCGTGTGGCCGGCGGCGCCATCCCGACTGCCGCAACGTTGATGGGCACATCAAGCGCGTAGAGTTCGAACAGGTAGTGATGCGCAGGCCCGGTGGATGGCGCGGCGGGACCACGATAGTATGGGCCGGTGCCGCTGATCTGCCGCATGCCGTTTGTTGCTTGCGGTCCCTGCGCGATGCCTTCGGCAAGCGCAGTGACGGTGCCCGGAATGCTCCACACCATCCAGTGCAACAGATCGTCGGCACCATCGCCGATCGCCGCATCGGCGTCATGCACGAGCAACACGAAGCTCTGCGTCGAATCCGGTGCGCCGCTCCACGATAACGGCGGCGAGACATCGCGTCCCGTTTGCGCGTGCTTAGCCGGAATCATGCTGCCGTCCGCGAACGCACTCGACGTCAGCGTCATCACGCGAATGCCGCGCGGTCGCTGCGCGTTGCCGCCTCCACCTCGGCCCGCAGCAGGTGACGCAGATGGCGCAGTCGGTGGAACGGATGTCGCCTGCGCGAGTAGCGACTGTGCACTGGCGACAACGAGGACGCAGGCGATCAGCGCAGCGGTGTTACGTTGGCGTATCATGGACGCGCTCACTGAAACGACGCCGGCTGCTTCTTACGCCACAGGTCGTAGCGCATACGCAGCGTCTTGACGGGATTGAGATTCTCTCCAGCCTTGATCGCATTCGGTCCACCCTGCTCCGGCTGCGCGACGGTGAGATACATCGCATACTTGCCGTTGTTGTGCGAATCGCCGTTGCTGTCGTTCTTGTCAGCCATCAGGATGTAGGCGACATGTGATGTCTTGCCTTCGCACGGCACGAGCGGCTTTGACCCATCGGCGGGCAGCGGCGGACACACGCAGCGACTGTCGCCGCCGTACTGATCGGCCGTCTCGAGCGCAGCCATCACGCGATCGGTGAGTGAGCCCTTGGTGTAGACGAACGCTTTGACGGCATTCGGAATCACTTCGCCCGGACGCAGGATGTTGCCCTGAATCGAGTAATAAATCTGCGTGCCCGGCACCTGCCCCTGGATGTCTTGCGACACATAGCCGTTGGTCAGCCCAGAGTGTCCGGCGGTGCGCCCCTGCAGATCGAGGATACCGAACTGTCGCGTCTGAAACGCCGGATCGGCGGACAACAGCTCGATGATGCGCGCGGGGTCCGTTCCTTTCTGCAGCTCACTGTAGACGAGCATCTGATTGGCGTGCGTGCCATCCACGCCGGCCTGACACGCCGCGACACCTTTGCCCGGCACGACGACGGCCTGAATGCCCATCAAAAACGCGTCGTTGTTATTCACACACGTTGACGACGCAATCACCACGCGCCCGGTTGCCTTATCGATCGCGATCACCGACCAGGTTGCGTGCGCGACGCGCGGCAGCACAACGAGCAGTATCATCGCGACGAACAACTGTCGAAAAGTACCGATCGCACCACGAGCCGCGAGGCGGAGAAGCGGCATATCGTGCGTGATACGTCGCGTCGAAATCGAAAGAGACGGTAGCATCGGATGAGTCGAAGTGGTTTTCATCGCGCAAACGTGCGACCGTCGACCATCGATGCGCAAGCGCGTCCGTACAGCGTCCTACGCGATGCCGTTCGTTCGGTACAACGTTTGTATGCGACCGCCGAGGACAGCGTCAAACGGTGTGCGAATCCCCGTCGCCCAGCAGATACGTAAAGTCGTAGGCGTGCTGACCGTTCGAAATATCGATCACCATCGATCCACGCAGGCCAACGAGCGCATCCGTCCCAGAGTCCGGCACAACGGTCAGCGTCAAGCTCGCGGCGCCGCGGTCCATCGTACCGCTATGCTGGAGGATGAAGCTGCCAGCCTGCCCCTCGAGCGTTCCAGTCACACGTTCGATCGCGACGTAGCCGGCGGATCCTTTCACTGGGCTCATGCCCGTCAACATCTGGCCTCGGCTCGTCGCGTCGAGCGCGCCGTGAAACTGCTTGTCGATCGTCATGCGACCGAGCACGACACCGTCAGCAAAATCGTCGGCGGCTTGTGGAACGATCTTGACCTCGAAGGGCCCGCTTACGCGACGATTCATCGTATGGCTCCGATATGGCGTACAGAATTGCGAGATGTGCAGCCGGACGAATAGAACGAACGCACAACTTTGGCCTTCGCCGCCGTCTCGACTACGGGAATGGTACCTGTGGGGGCAACGTCGTGCTTTTGGTGTATGGCCATTTGCCACGACCGCCCGATGCCCATCCCCACAGCGTGCCGTCGCTGAGATCGGCGACGAAGCAGCCCTCGGTCGCGACATATCAAACGGTTGGGCGGCTGCCGTTACTCGTGCGCGGATGACGAGCCGGATCCATGCGTGATGTCACTTGCGCCGTCAGCGATCAGGCCGAGATGCGACGGTAGAAGAGCGTCGTTCCGCTCAATCCTCCGTACGGCATCAGCGCGTAATCCGGGATTTCACCAACCCGTATCCATCCCAGACGCTCGTATAGTCGCGCGGCTGTGCTGTCGGTGATCGTATCGAGGACGAGTAACGTCTTACCACAGGCTTCCGCCGTTGTTTCAACTGCACGCATCAGCGCTGCGCCGAGTCCGATGCGGCGTGCGCGTCGCGACACAAGCATTTTGGAGACATCGGCGCGGTGCGGCTGATTGTCCGGCTGCGCGAGTATCAGCTGTACTGTACCGCAGATTCCGAACGCGTCTTCAGCGACCAGCAGCGCGCGCTCATTGGCGGCAACGCCGGCAGCCACGGCCCGCCAAAATGCGACGGCCTGTGTACGCGACAGCGGATGCATGAAGCTGACCGATGCGCCGCCATCCACGCAGTCGATCAGCACGTCGGCAAGCGCGTTGATTTGCGCGTCGCTCACGGTCGTCAATCGGTGAATGTGCAACGCACCGAGTGCGGCGTCACGAGTGATGGCATTCGTACTCATTGCCGCGCCCGCGACCGCATGGTCGCCGTTGGATGTGTTGGGACAGCGAGCAGCGGCATCGTGGCGATTACGACGGCGTAGCGCGCTGCGTGATCGGTCGGGTTGTAAAACATCGTCGGGCAATCCAACTCCATCGCCAGACAGTCACCCGCATGTAAACGGTGGCGCGTCGTATCGATCGTGATGTCCATCGCGCCCTCAAGCAACCAGAGCTGTTGGCAGACACGTGAGGTTCGACTTCCCGTCTCGAACGCGACACGCGCCTGCGCCGGAAAATGCACCTCGACAATCTGCATTGGCTGTGTCGAACCAGCCGGCGTGACGGCACGTCGCCAGTAGCCGGACGCGGGGTCTTGCCAGTTCGGTTGCTCGGCCAGCTTCGCCACCGCATTCGGCCCCGATTCGGCTCGATCATCGTTCGACCCGAGGTCGTGCGCGAACAGCATCGCCATCGTGATGCCCAGTGCGGTCGCCAGCTTTTCGAGCACCACCGCGGTTGGGCTGCTCTCACCGCGCTCAATCAGCGAAATCATCGACCGGCTAACGCCGCTGCGCTCCGCCAACGCCTCGAGCGCGAGCCCTTGCTCGGCTCGGAGCGCTCGGATTCGATCGGCGATGCGCGTGGTGCTTTCGTTCAGTGGCGGCGGCATACCAGAAGAAATATCCAATATACTGGACGTTCGTCAAGTTTTCGCGGTTCGTCCCACCGCTCGGCGCCCTCGGCGAACCAAGGCCAGCTTTGGACGCGGGTAGCACCGATCGCCACGCGCGCCGCATCAACCCGAGTACAGCCCACCATCGCCGAGATATCTCGCCGTGAACATCTTCGACCTGCTTTTTTTGATCGGGCTGCTGTGCACCGTCGGCGTGACTACGTTCGCCGTCTGGCAGTATGCGCATGGTCGTGTCGCCGTCAGCCTCAGTCTGCTGCGCCGGCTACTGCTCGGCCTCTGCGGTTATGCGGCGTGCGTGTTACTCGCATCGATCGTCACGCCGCAGCGCTACACAGCGATCGGCGATGCCAGCTGCTCGGACGACTGGTGCCTCACGGTGACGCAAGTAAACGCGCGCGCGATGACCGATAGCGTGCAATTCGACGTCGGGCTTCAGATCGAGTCGCGAGCGCGTGGGACACGTCAACGCGAGAAGTTCGTGACCGTCTTTCTGCAGAGTGCTGCTGGCGAGCGATTCAATCCGCGCACCGTTGCTACCGACGTGCCATTCGACACTCTCCTCGCGCCAGGGCAGTCCGTGCACACGAAGCGATCGTTCGTGATTCCAAGTGGAGCGGCGATCGACGGCTTGGTAATCGCGCGAGAAGGCGGCGGACGATTTCCGCGCTGCTGCGTGATCGGTGATAACGACAGCTTTCTGCACAAACGTCGGATCATCAAACTGCAGCCTGGTGCCTGACTGCGACTTGGCACCCACGCACAGCTTACGCCGGAGCGTTAGTCCAGCGCACGTGTCGCGCCTTGAAAGTCGGCGAGTGCGTGTTCGTATCGCCACACCAGCCCGTCTTCGGGATCGATGACGTCGTCGACACGACGAAAGCCGCACTTCTCGAGCACCCGCGTCGACGCATTCACACGAGGGCGAGTGTGCGCGCGCACCAAGTGCACGTCGCCGGTACCAAACGCGTACGACGTCATTGCGGCAGCTGCCTCCGTGGCGTAACCGACGCCCTGGTGCTCGGGCGCAATGCCGTAGGCAATTTCGACCATGCCTGCGGCATCGGGCGGCGCCTTGTAGCCCGCCTTGCCGATGGTTTCACCACACTCGCGCTCAACAATCGAGAAGCCGTGCGACCACGGGTCGGAGACCGTCGCGATCTGCAATCGCGCCAACCAATCAGCGGAGAGCTCGGCGTACTCCTCGTTGCCCATTGCTGCAACCATCGCGCGCACTTCGTCGATGGACTGCAGTACGAGCAGTAAGCGCGTGGTCGAAATCTGCATGGCTACTATCGCTTCGTTGTGGATTTTGGGGCGACTTTTTCGGCAACTTTCGTGGCGACCTTCTTGGAGACGGCCTGCGTGTCGGCTGCCGTATGCTTCACTGTTTTTTTCGCGACTTTCTTCACTGCTTTTTTCACGACTTCTTTCGCCGCCGACTTCGTCGCGGTATTCGCGGTGACGCTCGTTTTTTTTACGCGGGTCGGTGCCGCGCCAAGTCGTGCCGTTTCGACCGCGATGCGCTCGTCAACCGAAGTTGACGCGATGATGTCGCCGATGACATCAAGCGGGAGCTCGTCGAGCGATTTGAAACGTAAGCATGACTTACCCATATCAAACTTCTGGCCCGCCGCTTTGTACGCCGCCTCGAGTCGGGTCATCAACACCGTCTGTCCCGAGCCACAGGTCATATATAACGCAAAGTTGTTCTTCTGAGCCGCGAGTGCGAGATACAGCAACGGTTGTGCGTTATACGTGTTCGGAAAGCGTGACAGTGGAATCTCGTACGCGAGCATCCCCCAGTTCATCGATTCGACATAGCCCTTGGGCAAGCGCTTGATGATCAGCGCGCGCACGGAATCGATCACCGTGCGACGCTCTGGCGGTAGACTCGCCAGGTAGGCTGCAGGAGTCGTGGCTTTGCTCGAGACCATTGTACACGCCTCCGTTTTGGGGATGTCGTCGAACCGTGAGCACGATACCGCGTGCTGTTCAGTGCTTGTCCACCATGCGTGCGAACTCTCGTACATCCTTCACGTTCGCCGCTGTCGCGTCCCAGCTCGTGACGTGCGCCGCGCCTTTGTACGAGATAAACTTCGCGCCAGGAATCATGCGCGCGTGCTGCTCAACGGTCTTGGGTCCGACCTCGTCAAACTCACCGGTCGTCGACAACACCGGCACCTTGATCGTGGGGAGCACGGCAGTCTGATCGTAGTCCTTGAGCGTACCCGTCACGACGTACTCGTATGCGCCCTGCATGAAGACATACTGTGGAGTGCCGTACATCGCATTCGTCGAATCGAGGTCGGCCTTCATTGGCGTGCGGAAAACAAATTTCGCATAGAACTCATCGGTCGCTGCTTTAAACGCCGCGGACGTATCCTTGCCGTCTTTTTTCCACTGCGCGATGGCACGTTGCGACGAGTCGGTTAGTTGCTTCGTCCATGCGCCGGCCTCGCGTACGTACGCGTGCCAATCCAACACCGACCCACCGAATACGATCGCCGACACGTGCTCGGGATGCGCTTTGTAGTACTCGAGCGCCAACACCGTACCCCACGAATGTCCGTTCACGATCCACTTGTCGATCTTGAGCGCGCGTCGCAACGAATCGAGCTCTTCGACGAAACGCGGAATCACCATCAGCGTCGTATCGGTCAACCGATCCGACTTTCCCGCTCCGAGCTGGTCGTAGCGAATAATCGGTCGATCATCACCCAACGCTTCGAACGGCTTGAGATAAAAACTCCCCGCACCGGGACCGCCGTGCAGCAACACCATCGGCGTGCCGGCGCCGGTACCCGATCGCTTGTACCAGATGTGACCACCAGGTACGGCGAGCATCGCTTCACCGACGCCAAGCGCTGGCGTTGTGGCGGTGACCGCACTCGTGGCCGCCGTACTATCAACCGACGCCTCGGCCTTCGAATCCTTACCACCGCACGCGCTGATCGCCACACAGACCGCGATCGCCAGCGGCGTTTGCACGCGAACCCGCGGATTGGGGCGTCGTGCTTGTCTCTGCGGTAAGGCCGCGGTCGGCAGCACCAGCGGTAAACCGATGGCAGCGCGCTGAGTCATCTGATATCCAGTGAAACGGTGAATGCCGAGACACAACCTCATGTTGCCGTCACGCTACGTTGCCGCAGCATTTCGTAGACCGCAATGGCGACACTCGTCGAGAGATTGAGCGACCGAACGCGTGGCGACATCATGGGCAGGCCGACGAACCGATCGGCGTAACGCTCGTGGAGTGCTGCCGGCAATCCACCGGTCTCACGTCCAAACACGAGCACCACGTTTTCCGACGCACCGAGTGGCGCGTCCCAGTACAGCCGCGTCGCTTTGGTCGAAAAGAAATACGGCTCGCCGAGTGTCGGCAGCGCGACTTCGAAGGTTTCCCAATTGGGCCAGACGCGGACGTCGACGTGCTCCCAATAGTCGAGCCCTGCACGCTTCACTTCGCGTTCGCCGAGCGAGAAGCCGAGCGGTTCGATGAGATGCAGGGTCGCACCAGCGGCGAGACAGGTACGCCCCGCATTGCCCGTGTTCCAATGAATTTCTGGATGCACCAGCACGACGTGTGTGGCCACTGGTCAGCGTGCGTGCGGGTTGGGTATGTCCGTCGCAGACGCCGGCTTAGACACAGTGTAAATCACACTCTCGGCACCGCGAACCATCTGTGTGCCCACCAATACACCGCCAATACGTTGCACTGCCAGCTGCGAGCGCAGATTTTTCGGGCCAATGACGAAGCGCACGCGCTCAACGAACTGGAACGCGTGGTTCAGCATCAGCTGCTTCATCTCGCCGTTGAAGCGTCCACCCCAATGCGACCGCGCAAGAAAGGTCCAACCAATTTCGATTTCGCCAATCGTTGCGTCATAGTCGTTGTAGCGCGACGACCCGATGACACGACCGTCTGCGGCATCGAGCGCGATGAGCGCGGACTGTGATGCCATCGCCACGCGAAAGAATTCGCGAAACACCGGCTCTTGATAACGGTCGCTTGCCGGATGCTGTGCCCAGATATCCGGATCTGCGGCGACGGCGAACAGCGCGGGCCAATCGTCGTCCCGTAACGGACGCAGGTGAACGAGCGATCCGCGCAGCGTGGGCTGCAGATCGACGGGGAATGCTGCCATCATGGGCACGTTATGGGAGACTAGCCGTTCCGGGCCTTCCACGCTTTGTATTCTGTCGGCATGCACTTCGCGCACGGGCGGTACCCTGCGGCGATGGCGGTGGCTTCATCGGCAAAGAAGACGCGCTGTTGCGCGTACAGCGTGCCATTTTCGAGCGCACGGCGTGCCACCTTGCAATCCAGGCGTCCGTAGCGTCGTTCCTTGCGGTATCCGCCCAGCGTTCCGGGGGTCGTGCTGCTGATGCGCGAACCATCCGCGCCGACGAGCGTGTAGAGTTTTGGCGTGTTCATCCTTGGAAACTAGCATATCCCATGCATTCACGGCCATCACGGAGGGCTACCGCATGAAGCCGCTCGAACGACTCGGCGAGGCGCAGACGCCCAACGGCACCGTGCTCTCGCTCTTCCGGCACGACGGTGCGTATCTGATCAAAGCCGATGGGATCGAGTTGATGTCCACGCGTCGGCATCTGTCTGAAGATCGGCTGGCCGAGGTCGCGTGCGCTCCACTCGCCGGCGCTGCGGCTGTGCGCGTGCTGATCGGTGGACTCGGACTCGGCTTCACGTTACGTGCCGCGCTGCAGGCGTTGCCCGCCGATGCCCAGGTGGTCGTGGCGGAGCTGGTGGCGGAGGTCATCGCGTGGAATGCCGACCCAACCTACGACTTATCCGCTGCGGCGATGCGCGATCCACGTGTTCGCATCGTGCACGATGATGTCGTCAACGTGTTGCGCGCGAACCCTGCAGGCTTTGACGCGATCATGCTCGATACGGATAATGGCCCGGACGGCATGCTCATGTCGGAGAATGCGCGACTGTATGCCATGCGCGGTATCGCGCTTACGGTCGCGGCGCTCCGCGACGGCGGGCGCATCGTGTATTGGTCGGTCGGCGACGATCCGAAATTTGTCGGCGCGCTGCAGCAGTCGCGGCTGGCCGTTGAGACGTTGCGGGTACGCGCACACGACACGTCGGGTCCGATGCACACGCTCTATGTTGCGACACCGCGTGCGGTTCGAAGTACGTAGTTCCCTACAATGGCGCGGGCTCGCGACGACCCGCTCGATCGCCTTGGGTGCTGCGCGCTACGGTGCACCGACCGGCACCGTCACGACGCGAATGCGCTTCACCTGTCGAACCCAGCGCGCGGGTCGTTTTTCGTCGGGGACGATGAGTTGGAAGGGACCATCTTTCGCGCTCAGCGCCGCGCCGTCCTTCCTGTCGGCCAAGAGGACGACCTTGTCTGTGAAGCCGGCGTCGAGTTCCGCGAGCGCGAAGAGGGCGCGATAGCCATCGCCCGCTTCGATGAGCACGTATGTCGCCAACGCAGATCCACGGAGCGAATCGCCATGCGGCACGTCGACGAGGCGGAGTACGTCGGCCAGCGACACGCCCGCAAACTTTCCCGATACCTGATGCGCGCTGGCACTGAGCTCACGATGCGGCATTGCCGCGATGTCCGCGGCGGCGACCATGCGATGCTGTCCGCGAAGTCCAATCAGTTCAATAGACGCCGGAGTCTGCGCGGCGACAGACGTGGCGAGCGACATGGCCAACGTCGCGCACACCGTTGCAGCACGAACGAGACGAATATGACGGGACATCATGGTTACGAATGGCTCCTATGTGGCGCGCATGCGATTGTTCTTGGCGATGTGCTCAAGTTCACACTGACCGAGCGCTTCCATCAGCGGTGAAATGTAGACACCGAATCGGCTATGAGTAGACGCGTGAACGTCGACGTTGCCGCACCGCGTGAGACGGCGAGCATAGGTACGTCGTGGACTATGCCCCCACGATACCGGTAATGGCATTGGCGCGAGCGCTGCAAACGATCCTGCCATGCGCCTCCGTTGGCAGCACCGCGCGCATGCGGTCCTCGAGCAACGCGCGATCAGTCGGCGACATCGACACCAGTCCTTGCCCGATACTTGGACCCATCAGGATGGTCGCCCAGTAGTCGTCGAAGTCGGCGAACGTGCGTTGCACCGTGATGTCTTGTGTGACGATCCCCGTCATGCCCGCATCGTTCCATAACGTCTGCAGCGCGTCGATGCTCGACGCGTCGGCACTTGGTGGCGTGAGTACGCGCGCGCCGAGTGCGCGCATCTCCGTTTGCAGCGCAGAATAGGGAAAGCCGCCGCCGGGCATGTCCCACGCGTAGGCGGACACAATTCCGCCGGGACGAACGACGCGCGCCATTTCCGCGACACCCTGCGCGGGATTCGGGACGAAAAAGATCACCAGTGGCATGACCGCGATATCGAACGTGTTGGCGTCGAACGGCAGTGCCATAGCGTCACCGCGATGATATCTCGCCAACGTCGTCGCGGGGCGTGCGCGTGCATAAGAGAGCTGCTCGACAGACGGATCGACGCCGTCGACGGACGCTGGCGCGCAGCGCGTGATGATCGTTTCGGTGAAGGCGCCGTTACCGCAGCCAACGTCGAGCCAGCGCAGTTTGGGACGCGGCGCGCTCCACGTAAGAAAGGTGTCACCGACCTGCTGACTCCACGCCCCCATGTACCGCTCGTACGCTACGCCGTCATCGAAACGTATGTCGTCAGTCATGGTGCACACCGACCTGCTCGCACTCGAACACGCTACTTTTTCGCCAGGTAGACGGCGACAACTGCATTCGCGTGTCCGTGGCCCATCGCGTGGGCGGTTTTGAGATGCTGGACGAGTTCCATGTGCTTGCGCGGGCCAGCCTGCTTCAGAACATCCATCCAATACGAGATCGGCTGTCCATACTTCTTTTCGATGGACGGGAAGTACGATGCGGGGCCCGTCACCGTTTCGTCGGGTGCCATAATCGTTGGAATGGGAAGGTGAATTGAACGCGTGAGCGCAGGCTTTCCGCACGCAGCGCTGGTGTAACTGCCAGTCGCACTACAAGCTTGGTGCACTCGCATTTTCTCTCGATCGCATCGCCTGCCATCATGAATCGTCGACTACTCTCGCTTGCCGCGCTCGTCTGCATCACGAGCACCACGATGTTTGCACAGTCCGTCCCCGCCAACACACTCACCGCCGCCGAACAAAAGGCTGGCTGGAAACTGCTCTTTGATGGCACGTCGCTGAGCGCGTGGCGCGGCTACCAGCAGGAAAATCTGCCGCCCGAGTGGACCGCGGTCGATGGCACGATGACCAAGGTCAAGACGACCAACGATATCGTCACTCGCGAACAGTACGGCGATTTCGAATTAACGGTGGACTGGAAGCTGCCGCTACGTGGCAACTCGGGGATATTCTATCGTGCGACCGAGAAAGAAACCAAGGTCTACTGGAGCGCGCCCGAGTATCAGCTGGCGGAAGATTCGCTGACGCCCGACAGTCGAAACATCATGACATCGGTGGCGGCGGTGTATGGGTTCTATCCGTCGAAACGCGGCGTGAATCATGCCGCCGGCGAGTGGAATACCACGCGCATCGTCTGCAAGGGCGCACACGTAGAGCATTGGCTCAACGGCACACTCATCGCGCAGTACGAGCTCTGGTCGCCCGAATGGAATCTCAAATTGCACGGCGATCCGAGCGACCCGACCAAGAAGCCGCTCAAGTTCGCACCGTTCGCGGATTTTGGCATGGCGAAGAAAGGGTTCATCGCCATTCAGGGGGATCACAACGGCGCACTTTCGATGCGCAACATCAAGATCCGCGAGTTGCACTAAGGCGCGTACGGCGCTGGTTAGGGGTCAGTTGACCCAGAGCGTGTACACATGTCGCACGGCCCAACGTTCGCCCGAGCGACGTTCCAGCCACACCAACTGTCCGCCGCCGCAGCCGTCGCCGCAATTGGACACGAATTCGACCAGCGCCGATGTGCTGTCGGCGCTGAAGGCGATGGGCGAGAAGGCGAGCACCCCGTGTTGCCCAGGGTAGCGCCGCGCAAACTCCGTCCACCACGCGCGGGGCTGTGCCTGACGAATCTGTTCCGACTCCGCGCGCGTCAGCACCAGCACGGGTTTCGGCAACGGTAGCGTTGCACTCGGACGCGGTGCCTGACTCAACGCTTCGAGTCGCGCGGGCAGTCCGACTGGGACGCGTTCGAACTCCTGCCAGGTTACCGGCACGCCCGCGGGCGCGCGAAATTCGACGGTGCTTTCAGCGACCATGATCGGCGCGGTCACCGGCGTTGTCGCGGGCTCGTGCGCCAGCGAGTCGAGCACCGTGCGATAGATGTTCGCCGCCGCGCCCGTTGGCGCGACAAACCGCGGCGTATCCGTCGCCACGGTACGCGAACACGCCGCACCGAGTATGAGCAGCAAAACTGCCACAGACGAGATAGAGATCTGGCGTCGATTGAGCATCGGATACGTGAGAAGGCTGGCCATAAGTATACGAAGAATGTTCGCTACTCGTGTAATTTTCGGCGAGTGCAACTACCTCGACGATGATGACGTTCCACGCACGGCCGAACGCACGATGCATACAACAGCGACTGGACACACCGAGACACCGATAGAGACCGCCGTCTTTCATATTTGTTCACGTGCGGCATTGGCAGACGCGCGACGCG
>JBBQDB010000121.1:0-12618 GCA_038319245.1 Gemmatimonadales bacterium | reverse complement strand
CCACGTTTCGCCGTGCTCCGATTCGGCCAACACCAGCGACACGCGCACGCGATCGCCCGCGCACTGGCACGTGCCCCACGCGATCCACTTCGCCCCGACCGCTTGGGCGACGCCGATAGCCTTGGTGTCGTCGCCGATGCCGATGCCGTCACCCGCCGCGGCCACCACGCGACTGCGATCGATGAGCCGCATGGTCGCGCGCCCAGCGAGAGCCGCGTGCATCGCTTCGCGCAATCCCACGGCAATCCATGATTGATCCGGCGGTCCAACAAAGGACAGATCCACCAGCGCGATTGCCGGCACGGCGCTTTGCCGGGATTGTTTGGGCGGAACACCGGCCAACGCGTCCGCGAGCGCGTCGCGAAACTCAGCCGCACTCGCAAAACGATAGGCCGGATCTTTCGACATCGCGCGGTGAATCGCTGACGCGATAGCAACCGGGACATCCGGAGCGACGGCCGCCAATGGCGTCGGCGGTTCCATGATCTGTCGCATCATGAAGTCCATCGCCGATGCGCCGGAAATCGGTAGCGCGCCTGACAAGCATTCGTACAGCAACACGGCAACGCTGTACTGATCGGAACGTGCGTCAATGGAACGGTCCGCTGACGCTTGCTCGGGACTCATGTACGCTGGCGTGCCGATGACCATGCCGGTTCGCGTGGCGATGGTCTGAGACTCTGGTGACGTGACCTCGATTCTTCGCGCAATACCAAAGTCGGCCAGCAGGGCGCCCGCTGCGCCGAGGAGCACATTGTCAGGCTTCACATCGCGATGGATCACACCGTGTGCGTGCGAATACGCCAATGCGTCCAGGATCTCCATGCTGATGCGGACGGCGTCATCGATGGGAAGACGCCCTTCTCGGTCGAGCCGAGCGTGCAACGACTCGCCCGCGATGAACGGCATCGAATACCAGTCGTACGGGCCATCCTGTCCCACCGCAAATGCGGAGAGAATATGCGGATGCTGCAACGTGGTGAGCAGCCGCGATTCCCGACGAAAGCGCTCCGCTTCCTGCGTCCCGTGCAACGCGTCATCGAGTACTTTGAGCGCTACATATCGATTGGCGACGCGTTCGTGCGCGAGATAGACGGTGGCCATCCCACCGCGACCAATCTGACGCACCAGGTCAAAGCGCGACGTCAGGGCGGCGCGAAGCTCAGCATCAATGGCAACCGTCATGCGGCGGCTCCCACACCAAGCAGGCCGTCGGGCACGGCGGGCAAGCTCCCACGACTGTTCACGAGCTCCAACAGCTGCATACCGCGCTCGGACTGATACACCGGCGCGAGGGCCGGCTCCTCGAACCCCTGCCGCAAATCGCCGAATGCCCACTGCACCGCCGCATCGAGCGACATCAGCGCTTGCTCAACATCGCCCAAGGTCGCATGTGTTAACGCCGCCTCGAAGTGCAGCAGCCCAGGTGACATTTCCCAACCAAACAGCGGACCAAGCGCGGCACGATCAGCCGCAATACTGACGGCCTCGTCGAGCGCCGCACGCGCATCGGTGTGCATTCGCAAGTGATGGAGTGCGCGCGCCAGTCCAAAACGCGCACGGGCTTTGATCCACCGACAGCCAAGTGCTGACTTTTTCATCTCCGCCACACCGGCGGCCGCGCGATAGCGCCCCATAGCGACCTCGTAATCTCCGATGCGTTCCGCGACGCGCCCCATTTCACACTGCACGAGCGCAGTGAAGGCGGCGGCATAAAAGAAGTCGTCCTGCTCGTACGCGTCGAGTGCTTCGTCGAGAATCAGCGACGCTTCGGCGTATCGCCCCTGACGCCGACGTAAGGCGCCGAGCAGTGCGCGCACGCCGCTAGATCGGAACGCATTCGGCCGACCCGCGCGCCGCTCAAGTGCGGCGCCGGCCACCAGCACCGGCTCGGCGAGTTCCCAATTCCCGCTCTGCAAGTAGACAGCGCCGAGGCTGATGAAGTTTGCGACCTCGTCCGGTGCGAGCGAAATCGCGCGTGTGAGTGGCGGTACCGCGCGACCAAGCATTTCCCATTGCTGAAGGTCGAAAGCAAGCGTGAGCCGAGTCATCGCCAACGCGTGTTGTGTGTCGTTCATTTCCGGATTGTCCGCCACCGCGCGCTCGAGGAGCTCGTGTGCTTCTGCGGGCCGGTTCATACGTTCGAGCGCAAAACTCTTGTACCTCATCGCCCTGGCGTGATGCGGCTCGATGACCAGTGCGCGGTCAGCGAAATGGAGAATTTTCGGGAGCGCGTCGCGATCTCCGGCGATAAAGCGTCCCATGAAAACGAGCGCCATTCCCGCCAGCGCGCCGGCGTGATTCGGCGCGTGTGACAGCGCGTGCTCGAAGTGTGCGGCAGCGGTCGCGTGGGCCGCTGGGCTCGCCGAATTCGTGGCTTCGAGGCCGCGGAGATATTGCTCTTCCGCGTCGACGCCGATTGCGCTGAGCGGTGCCGCTTCTGTGTCGCCACCTCGTAAGACCTCGCGCAACGACAACTCGTTCAGCAGCGACTCGACCGCGGCATCCTGCACCGCAAATATTTCGCGCGCGGTGCCATCAATGGTTCGCATTCGCCACGTCTCGCCACGTTCCGACTCGGCCAACGTCAACGAGACGCGTACGCGATCTCCCACGCACTGACACGTCCCCCACGCGATCCATTTCGCGCCGACAGCCTGCGCGACGCCGATCGCTCTGGTGCCCTCGCCGATGTCGATGACGTCGCCGACGGCGGTCATCACACGCTTGCGATCAAGGAGTCGCATCTGCGCCCGACCCGCGAGCGCGGTCGACATCGCCTCGCGCACACCGACGGCAATCCACGATTGATCCGGCGGCCCGACAAAGGAAAGATCCACCAGCGCGATCGCCGGGACGGCGGTTTGCCGTGATTGTTGTTGCGGAACACCGGCCATCGCATCGGCGAGGGCGTCGCGGAAGTCGGCGACACTGGCAAAACGATGGTCGGGATCTTTGGCGAGCGCGCGATGAATCGTCGATGCGATAGCGAGGGGTACGTCAGGCGCGACGGTCGCCAGTGGTATTGGGGGCTCGACGATCTGACGCACCATAAAGTCCATCGCCGACTTGCCAGTGATCGGGAGCGTGCCAGACAGACACTCGTAGAGCAGCACAGCGACGCTGTACTGATCGGAACGTCCATCAATGGCACGGTCCGCCGAGGCTTGTTCGGGACTCATGTACGCCGGCGTGCCGATCGCGACGCCGGTTCTCGTGGCGATGGTATGGGCTTCCGACGGCGAGACCTCGACACGACGCGCAATACCGAAGTCAGCGAGCAGAGCACCGGTGGCACCGAGGAGCACATTGTCGGGCTTCACATCGCGATGGATCACGTGCTGCGAGTGTGCATACGCCAACGCGTCCAGGATCTCCATGCTGATCCGGACCGCGTCATCGATAGGGAGACGCCCCTCTCGGTCGAGCCTCGCGTGCAGCGACTCGCCCGCGATAAATGGCATCGAATACCAGTCGTATGGGCCATCCTGTCCAACAGCAAATGCCGACAAAATGTGCGGATGCTGCAGGGTGGTCAGCAGCCGCGATTCCCGACGAAAGCGCTCCGCTTCCTGTGTCCCCTGCAACGCCTCATCCAGCACTTTCAGGGCGACGTAGCGATTGGCGACGCGTTCGTGCGCGAGATAGACGGTGGCCATCCCACCGCGACCAATCTGACGCACCAGGTCAAAGCGCGACGCGAGCGCCTCGCGAAGATCAGCATCAATGGCCACGCTCATGCTGCGGACCCCACACCGAGCAGGCCGTCGGGCACGGCGGGCAGGCTACCGCGACTCTGCACGAGTTCGAGGAGTCGCCGCCCGCGCTCGGATTGATACACGGGTGCGAGCGCGGGCTCGTCGAACCCCTGACGCAGATCTCCGAATCCCCACTGGACTGCTGCATCGAGCGACGCCAGCGACCGATCAACATCGCCCCAAGTCGCGTGCGTGAGCGCCGCCTCGAAATGCAGCATCCCGGGCGACATTTCCCAGACAAACAGCGGGCCAAGGGCGGCGCGATCACCCGCAATGCTGATGGCCTCGTCGAGCGCCACCTGCGCATCGGCCGGCAATCGCAGGTGGCGCAGTGCGCGTGCCAATCCAAAACGCGCGCGCGCTTTGATCCATCGACAGCCGAGTACGGATTTCTTTATCTCCGCGACACCGGCCGCCGCGCGATACCTCGCCATGGCGACTTCGTACTCTCCCACGCATTCCGCGACGCGACCCAACTCGCACTGGGTTTGCGCCGTGAAGGCGGCGGCGTACAGGAACTCGTCTTGTTCGTAGGCAGTGAGTGCCTCGTCGAGGATCACTGAGGCTTCGGCGTATCGCCCCTGACGACGGCGCAACGCACCAAGGAGCGCGCGTATGCCGATAAACCGGAAGGTCGACTGCCGACCCTCCTGCCTCTCGACTGCAGTGCCGGCCACGAGCACCGGCTCGGCGTGCTCCCAGTTCCCGCTCTGCAGGTAGAGGGTCGCCAACCCGATCTGGAATGCGATTTCCTTGGGTGCGAGCGCGATCGCGCGAACGAATGGCGGCACCGCGCGACCGAGCATTTCCCACTGCTGAAAGTCAAACGCAAGCATCATGTGTTGCATCCCCAACAAGTACTGCGTCTGGGGCACTTCCGGATTGACAGCCACCGCGCGCTCGACAAGTGCCGCCGCTTCTGCTGCGCGGTTTGTACGGGACAGTGCCCAACCCTTGGTAAACAGCGCGCTCTCGAGCTGCGGATCGAGTGCCAGTGCGCGATCAGCGAAATGCAAGACTTTCGGAAGGGCTTCCCGATCCCCAGCGATAGCGCGTCCCATGTACACCTGCGCCATGCCCGCCAGTGCGCCGGCGTGATTCGGGGCGAGCGACAGCGCGTGCTCGAAATAGGTCGCGGCGGTGGTATTGCCCGTCTGGCTTGCGGCGGAGGCGGCTTGGAGCCCGCGGAGGTACTGCTCCTCGGCGACGGCGTCAGCGCCCACGGTGCCGACGGCGCTCACTGGCACGACGGCGGGCTCGCCACTGCGCATGACTTCACGGAGCGACAGTTCATTCACCAGGGCATCGACCACGGCGTCCTGGACGGCAAACAGCTCGTTCGCCGTCCCATCCACGGTGCGGATACGCCACGTCTCGCCGTGGTCCGATTCGGCCAACACCAGCGAGACGCGCACCCGATCCCCAACGCACTGACACATCCCCCACGCAATCCATTTCGCGCCGACGGCCTGTGCGACAGCAATGGCTTTGGCGTCGTCGCCGATGCCAAGGCTCTCGACACCAGCGCTCCTGACACGACTGCGATCAATGAGACGCATGGTCGCCTGTCCGGCGAGCGCCGCGGTCATCGCTTCGCGCAACCCCACGGCAATCCAGGATTGATCCGGCGGTCCGACAAACGAGAGATCCACCAGCGCGATCGCCGGCACGGCGCTTTGTCGGGATTGCTTTGGCGGGACACCGGCCATCGCATCGGCGAGCGCGTCGCGAAACTCGGTCGCGCTCGAAAACCGATAGACGGGTTCTTTCGCCAGCGCGCGGTGAATCGCTGACGCGATGGCGACCGGGACATCAGGCGCGACGGTCGCCAATGGGATCGGCGGTTCCATGATTTGTCGCATCATGAAGTCCATCGGGGACTTGCCCGCGATCGGTAACGTGCCGGAAAGACATTCGTACAGCAACACAGCGACGCTGTACTGATCGGAACGTCCATCAATCGCGCGGTCCGCCGAAGCTTGTTCAGGACTCATGTAGGCCGGCGTGCCGATGGCCATCCCGGTTCTTGTCGCGATGGTCGCCGATTCGGCAGGTGCGACATCGACACGTCGCGCAATACCAAAGTCGGCAAGCAGGGCACCTGTTGCGCCCAGGAGCACATTGTCGGGCTTCACATCGCGATGGATCACGTGGTGCGCGTGCGAATACGCCAACGCGTCCAGGATCTCCATGCTGATGCGGAGCGCGTCGTCGATGGGGAGGCGCCCTTCACGCTTGAGCCGCGCATGCAGCGACTCGCCCGCGATGAACGGCATCGAATACCAGTCGTACGGGCCATCCTGCCCGACGGCAAACGCCGAGAGAATGTGGGGATGTTGCAGCGTGGTGAGCAGCCGCGATTCCCGCCGAAAACGTTCCGCCTCTTGTGTCCCCTGAAACACCTCGTTCAACACCTTGAGCGCCACGTACCGATTGGCGACACGCTCATGCGCGAGGTACACGGTGGCCATCCCACCGCGACCAATCTGACGCACCACGTCGAAACGGGACGTCAGGGCGCCGCGGAGGCCAGCATCAACGGCCACGCTCATGCTGCGACCCCCATCCCGAGCAGGCCGTCGGGCACGGCGGGCAAACTCCCGCGACTCTGCACGAGTTCGAGGAGCCGCCGCCCGTGATCGGATTGATACACCGGTGCGAGGGCTGGCTCCGCCAACCCCTGACGCAAATCTCCGAAGGACCACTGCACCGCCGCATCGAGCGACGCGAGCGACTGGTCCACATCGCCAAAGGTCGCATGCGTCAACGCCGCTTCGAAGTGCAGCATGCCCATCGACATGTCCCATCCAAAGAACTGGCCAAGCGTGGTGCGATCACCGACAACGTTCATGGCGGCGTCGAACGCCGCCTGCGCACCCGCCGGCAATCGCAGGTGGTGGAGTGCACGCGCCAATCCAAAACGCGCGCGCGCGATGATCCACTGACAGCCGAGTGCTGATTTTTTCCTCTCCGTGACGCTGGCTGCCGCGCGATATCTCGCGATGGCCACTTCGAAGTCTCCCACGCGTTCCGCGACGCGACCCAACTCGCAGTGGACTTGCGCCGTGAACGCGGCGGCGTAAAAGAACTCGTCTTGCTCGTAGGCAGTGAGTGCTTCGTCGAGAATCTGCACGGCTTCGGCGTATCGGCCTTGACGCCGCCGCAAGGCGCCGAGCAGCGCGCGTGCTCCAATAAACCGGAAAATCGTGGGCCCACCGCCACGCTGCTCGAGTGAGGCGCCAGCCACCAGCACCGGCTCGGCGTGCTCCCAGCTCCCGTTCTGCAGGTAGAGGGTCCCGAGTCCCATCAGGTTGAAGAGTTCGTTGGGTGCGAGATCAATTGCGCGAATGAAAGTCGGCACTGCGCGACCGAGCAATTCCCACTGCTGAAAGTCATACGCGAGCACCATACGTCCCATCGCCAAGCTGTACTGCGTCTGGCTCAGTTCCGGATTGACGGCCACCGCGCGCTCGACGAGTGCCACCGCTTCTGCCGTTCGATTTAAACGGAACAGCACCCAACTCTTGCTAAACAACGCGCTTTCGTGCTGCGGCTCGAGTGCCAGTGCCCGGTCAGCGAAATGCATCATATTCGAGAGTGATTCGGGATCCCCGGCAATGACGCGTCCCATACACACCCGCGCCATGCCCGCCAGTGCGCCGGCGTGATCGGGTGCGAGTGACAGCGCGTGTTCGAAGTAGGTGGCGGCCGTAGCATTGCCCGTGTGGCTTGTGATCGCTGTGGCTTGGAGGCCGCGGAGGTATTGCTCCTCAGCATCGGCGCTGAGCGCGCGGGCTGGCATTGCGACGGGCTCACCAGTTCGCATGACCTCGCGCATCGACAACTCGTTCACCAACGCGTCGACCACCGCATCCTGCACGGCAAAGAGTTCGGTCGCCGTCCCATCAACGGTTCGGATGCGCCACGTATCGCCGTGCTCCGATTCGGCGAGCACCAATGACACGCGCACGCGATCGCCCACGCATTGGCACGTGCCCCACGCAATCCACTTCGCGCCGACTGCCTGCGCGACGCCGATGGCCTTGCGGTCGTCGCCAATGCCGATGCCGTCACCCGCCGCGCTCATCACGCGACTGCGATCGATGAGCCGCATGGTCGCGCGCCCAGCGAGTGCCGCGTTCATCGCTTCGCGCAATCCCACGGCAATCCAGGATTGATCCGGCGGTCCAACAAACGAGAGATCGACCAACGCAATTGCCGGCACGGCACTTTGTCGGGATTGCTTGTCGGGCACTCCAGCCAGCGCGTCCGCGAGGGCGTCGCGAAACTCGGTCGCGCTCGCAAATCGATGTTCAGGCTCCTTAGCGAGCGCGCGGTGAATCGCTGACGCGATGGTGACCGGGACATCGGGCGCGACGGCCGTCAATGGCGTCGGCGGTTCCATGATCTGTCGCAGCATGAAGTCCATCGCGGATGTGCCGGAGATCGGCAACGTGCCGGACAGACATTCGTACAGCAACACGGCCACGCTGTACTGATCGGACCGTGCGTCCATGGCACGGTCGGCCGAGGCTTGTTCTGGGCTCATGTACGCCGGCGTGCCAATCACCATGCCGGTTCGCGTGGCAATGGTGTTTGACGCTATCGGAGTGACCTCGACGCGACGCGCAATGCCAAAGTCGGCGAGCAAGGCACCTGTGGCACCGAGGAGCACGTTGTCGGGTTTCACATCGCGATGGATCACATGGTTGGCGTGCGAATATGCCAACGCGTCCAGGATCTCCATTGCAATGCGGACCGCGTCTGCAATGGGCAATCGTCCTTCGCGGTCGAGCCGCGCGTGTAGCGACTCACCGGCGATGAAGGGCATCGCATACCAGTCGTACGGACCGTCCTGCCCCACGGCAAAGGCGGAGAGAATGTGCGGATGGTGCATAGTGGTCAGCAGCCGTGATTCCCGCCGAAAACGTTCGGCCTCAGGCGTGCCCCGATACGCCTCATCCAGCACTTTCAGCGCGACGTACCGATTCGCCGCATGCTCGTGCGCGAGGTACACCGTCGCCATGCCCCCGCGACCAATCTGACGCACCAAGTCAAAGCGCGACGACAATGCTGAGCGAAGGTCAAAGTCAATTGCAACGGCGGTTGACATGAGCGCGCAGCAGAGGGAAAATGGGCGAGCAAATGGTACGGTGAAAGGGTGTAGCCAGAACGCCACATGCGCAATCTTCCTCGCCCCACGAATAGGTCCCGATTGGTGAAAAACTGCGTGTGATGCGAACGCTGATGTCCTAGTCGCTTGACCGATTGCGCGTTGCTCACTGAATACGATGTATCTGCCGCCCTCCTTGAGGTTTACGATGATCGAGCAATGGAACCACCGACGGTTGATGGCTGTGGCTAGCATCGCCACGCTGTCGCTGTTTGGAGAACGCGCGAGTGCGCAGAACGGCGTGATTTCGGGGAAGGTGAGCAACGTGAGTTCCGGCGCGCCGATCGAAGGCGCGCAGGTGCAGGCGACAGGTCCAGGCACCTATTCCGCGATTTCCGGCGCCGACGGCACGTATCGGTTGGTCAACGTCGGCAGCGGCAGCTACACCCTCGTGGTACGCGTCTTGGGCTACTCAACTACGACGCTCACCGGCGTCAGTGCGGGGAGCACCACCAACGTCTCGATGACGCCGCGCGTGGTGGAACTCAACGAGACCGTCGTGACCGCGAGTCGCAGTCGCCCGGAAAAGGCGCTCGATGCACCCGCACAAATTTCCGTCATCACCTCAGAGCGCATCGCCGAGCGTCCTGCGGTGAGCGTGGCGGACCACCTGCGCAGCACGCCGGGATTGAATATCAACAAGGGCGGTATCGCGCAATCGAACATCGTGGCGCGTGGATTCAACAGCGCCGCCAGCGGTTCGATGCTCATGCTGCAAGACTATCGGTTTGCGAGCGTGCCGTCGTTGCGCATCAACGTCCCGTTCCTGTTTACCGGCACGAACGAAGATATCGATCGCATCGAGGTACTCCTGGGTCCCGCGTCGGCGCTGTACGGACCGAACAGCTCGTCCGGTGTCCTGCACGTGATTACCAAGTCCCCGTTCACCTCGCAGGGCGGCGCAATCAGCGTCGATGGCGGTGAACGATCCGTGTTGCGCACGGGTCTGCGATATGCGGCAAAGGTCAACGATAAAGTCGCATTCAAACTTTCCGGCGAGTATATGCGCGGCAAAGACTGGACGTTCAACGATTTGTCAGAGCCGAAAACATTCCTATCGACGTCGAACGTTCCGGCATCGCGTCGCGGGCAGGCCGCCTCACGTAATTTCGACGTGAGCCGCTACACGGCTGAGGCACGCGTGGATATTCGCCCTCGCGCGGGGTTGGAGTTGATCTCGACCGTCGGTCGGACTCGGCTCGGGAGCGCATTGGATCTGACTGAGCCGCTCGGCGCTATCCAGATCAAAAACTGGGACTATACCAGTGTACAGCAGCGAGTGACCTGGAAACGGTTGTTCGCGCAGGTGTTCGCCAACTTGAATGACTCGGGCGATGGCTCGCCAACGTCGGATAAGGATTCCTATTTCCTGCGCACCGGCCAAAAGACTGCCGATCAGTCACGCGTCTATGTGCTGCAAGTACAACATGGGATCGACATTGGCACCAAGCAGTCGTTTACATATGGCGTTGACTACATCAAAACCGATCCTCGTACCGGTGGAGTGATCAACGGTGCGAACGAAAACGTTGACAACGTCACGGAGTATGGCGCGTACATCCAGTCGTCCACCAAGCCGAACAAATATTTGGAGGTGTTGCTGGCGGCACGGGGCGATGCCAACAACTTCATCAACGGCAGCACCTTCTCTCCACGGGCGGCGTTGATTTTCAAGCCGACCGAAACGCAGAATATTCGGCTCACCTACAACCGCGCATTCTCGACGCCAGCGAACTACAACTTCTTCGCTGATGGCATTCAGGCGCAGAACGCATTCGGGTCCGGGTTTGACATCCGCTTACGAGGAAATCCGCCCAAGACGGGGTTCACGTTTCGGGAAGACTGTTCGAGCAGCGCATTCGGATCGTTCTGCATGAAATCGCCGTTTGCCGGCGCCGGCGGATTCGTTGGTGCGAGCGCGGCGAGCGCATTTCCGGGGCTCGTCTCAGGCAACGTGGCCCTGCTGACCGGTGCGATTGCTGGCGGCCTGCAGCAGAGCGGCGTGCCAGCGTCCGTCGCGGCCACATTCGCAGCGCAAGCGGTTCAGGCGCTCGCGGCGAGCACCCCGACCAACGCCGATATCGCGACGCGTGTGTCGTACCTGTCGTCGGCCACCGAGCCCCTGTTGACGTCGCAAGTCACGAAGATTGCGCCGCTGACGGCGTCGTATAACCAAACCTACGAATTCGGCTACAAAGGGATTATCAACAACCGCGTGCGTTACGATGTGTCGGTGTGGGGGCAGGAACGTGGAGACGTCCCGTCGACGATTGCATTTGCGACACCGAACGTGTGGTTTGGCAATCCCGCGCAGCTTGGTGGGTACATCGGCGGGCGATTGGCCTCAAGCCTCGGGCCGAATCTCGCGGGGCTCGGTTTGAATCCCACACAGGTATCCGGAGCGGTCTCCGCAATCGCGACGGCGTTGGCCGGCAACTTCGCGCAGGCGCCACTCGGTGTGGTGACGTTTGACGGTCCCAATATCGCAGCGAACGGCGTGTATCTCACCGTTCAGAAACTTGACAAGAAGATCTGGGTGAGCGGCTTGGATGTCGCGCTCGATGTCGTGGCGACGGATCGACTCACGCTCGATGTCGCGTTCTCGCACCAAGGTCAAACCGTGTGGAAGGATATCATCGTGGGTGGCGTTCCGTTCATGTCCAATTCGCCAAAAAATCATGGTTCACTGGGCGGACGATATCGCGACGAGCAGCGTGGACTCACCGTTGAACTCCGCTCCAACTACAGCGACGCGTACGATGTCAACTCGGGGGTGTACGCCACGGGCACCGCGTTTGCTATTGCCGAAGGGCAGCCCGGTTTCGGTACTGTGCCGTTAGGCGGCACTGGGTACGGGAAATGCGCGACCCCGGCAACGGGCACGTATTGCTATGCTGGTCCGATGCAGGCGACCACGTTTGACCTGCAGTTCGTGAAGCGGTTCGACCTCGGGGCGCAGAAGTTCAACTGGACACTCGCTGCCACCAATTTCACGGACAAGAAAGTGCGCACGTTCTCAGGTGTGCCGGAAATCGGGCGAATGATCATGACCCGGTTGCAGTACACGTTCTGAGCAACTCATGCATTCGGCAAACGGGGCGCATCAATCGATGCGCCCCGTTTGCGTTGCTCGATGCAAGCGTTGTTGTCGTAGTCTGCACGCCGAATGCGCGTTGGTGAATGGACGCCCGATCGCTGTGATCGCGGGATCCACCGTCGTCGACCGCTACCGCGTGTTTCGACAGCAACTATTCCTCACGCCGGAGTTCTTCATGTTTGCCCGAATCAGCAAGTTGGGTTTGATCGTCGCGACCGCGGCGTTGTTGCCGTTCGCCACACTCAGGGCGCAGACGTTCAACTTCAACTTCAGGACAGATGGAGTCGTGTCGAATGGCGCCACCCCCGACTCGATCATCATCAACCACGGCATCGTCAGCATTCCTATGGGTGGATCGAATCCGTTCAATGTCACCTCGCAAATTTCCCGACAGTGCAATGGGACGCCTTGCAATCCCACCGGTCCCTCCGGTCCAACCACGATCCCGATTGGCGGCACCTTCACGTGGTTCACGACGCCTGGCAACGACATCGTCGGCACGTACCTCGGCAGTGTGAATGCGCAGTTCGACGGTTCGATGCCACCGAACCTCATCGGCATCGATTTCGCGAATCAACCGTTCACGATTA
>JBBQDB010000120.1:0-12643 GCA_038319245.1 Gemmatimonadales bacterium | reverse complement strand
ACGACTGTCCCGGAGCCCGCGACGCTTGGGTTGCTCGGTCTCGGGCTCGTAGGCGTCGGAGTGGCGCGTCGGCGCCGTCAAACCTGAGATGAGCCGCGGGACGGGGTACTGAAAGTGGCACGTCGTCGTACGCCTACTCGTACTGCCGCTCCGCATCAAGCGGTCGTCACGCGCTCCGTCTCCTTCGCATCACTCGGAATGCCACACGTCGGGCAATACTGAAAGAACGCATTCTTTCTTGTGCCACACCCGCCGCAATTGTCGTACAGCCCAAGTCCGCAGTACACGCAAAACGTCGACGGGGACGCGGGCGCGCCGGCAATCGGCCGCTCGCAGCCCGGACACACGTTGTTCCGCATACGCGTGAGTGCCGTCTCGAAGCCGAGTGCGCGCCGACGATCCTTTTCCGTCCGCTGCTCCTCGACTTTACGCTGCGCGAGATACCGCTGCATAGCACGAATACTTTCACGCGCTGCAATGGCCGTGAGCAAAATACCCACGCCATAGCGGACATAGCCGCCATAACTCGGCAGATACGGTACGAGCTCCACGAAGAACGTGAAGACGGCAAAGATCACGAAGCCACGAGCGAGTGGCCAATACTGACTCTGTCGCTTGCGTCGAATGAACCATGCTGCGATCGCGAGCAATGGCAACGTCAGCGCGAGCCGCACGCCGAAGACGCTCAGCTCCTGTTGAAAGAGCGCGCGCTGATATCGCGAGTCCACGGCCGTGCTCCGTTCCTCTTCCAAACGCGTCTCGGTGCGCAACGCTTGCTGCACGTCGAGCAACTGCGCGTCGAGTTGCTCGATGTCGCGCTGGGCGCGGCGTGCACCGGCACCAAGCGTGTCGAGCGCGCGCGTGCGCTGCAGCACCTCGGGATCCTGCTTCGGATCGGTGGTGGCCGTACGCGCGGCCACCCATGCCTCGAATTCAGTTCGCGCGGAAGTGTACGCCTGCTCGGTAGACTGCGACAGCAAACGCGCACGTTCCTGGGCGGCGTTTCGCTCGCGACTGAGCGCGTTGAGTGAATCCCGCCGGATTCGCGCGCTGCTGACGGTGCGCGCGTCCATAAAATCCTCGCGCGTCACGTTGTTCGTGACCTTTGGTAAATCGGCGATAATGCGACCGCCCAATCCGCTTAAAAATCCTGCGAACGCCAGCGACACTGCCCACATCGCAATGGCAAAAAGTCGTTCGGGCACTCGCAGGAATTTCAGCATGCATTACCTCAGCAAAGGCTCACGCAACACCTATTTCCAGGTCGCACGCTCCAATCGCGTGATCGTCCCGTTGCGCGCACTCAAGAATACTGTGCCGTTCGGGCCGAATCCAACAAGCGTGCGCTCGGCGGGAAGCTGCACACGTTGCGTCACCTCGCCTTTGCGGTTGATCACGTCGTAGACCTCGCCACCGGGAATCGGCTTGGTCGGAATAGTCTTCACCCAAATATTTCCATCCGCGTCCGCCTTCGCAGCGTTCGCGAAAAACGGTGGCTGGTAGTCGGGCAAATCACTCGGCGATCCGTAGCTGAAGTTCATTTTCGGTGCCAGCATCGCGCCGGAGGGCGCGCCAGTCGGCGGCGGACCACCAGCGCCGCCGGGACCCGTGCGCACTTCCATCCGCACGTTAGGTGCACCACCAGCGCCACCACCACCGCCGCCCATCATCGCGCCGAGCGCGGCCATGCCACCCTGGCCCGGTGGCGCCGCGGCCATGATGCGCTCGCGCTGGACTTTGAGTGAATCGAGAAAGGTGACTTTCTGTTCGTCCGTCAACCGCTTCCAATCAAACGGAATCTTCACCGATGAACTCTTCGTGCCATCGGTGGCGATCCATTCAACGTGATAGTCTTTGCCGCGAATGACACCAATCGTGCCGTCGGGGAGAATGGCCCATTCATCCACAACAGGCAGCGGATTGACCTCGATGTTGACGCTGATACCGCCGTCGTCACCGCGCACAACTTGCGTGCTCGTCTTAGGAATCTTCACGAACGTGACCGTATCAACCTTGCGCGTCGCGAGGTCGACACGCACGATCGCGAGTGTGTCGGGTACGCTGGGTGCCGCGATCGTGCCCGCCGAGTTCGCGGCACCGGCTGTCATACGCATCTGCATGTTGGGCAGGCCGCGATAGACAAGATGTCCCGCACCATCGTACGCGGCCCCGCCAAACACACCGCCCGTCAGCATCTGTGCATCCTGTGCGCGCGGCACCGACATGACACGCACAATCTTGCCCGCGGGATCGATCACGAGCATCGACAACGAGGCCGCGTCTACAAAGAGCGTCGAATCGCCACGATACGCGATAAGCGCACCAGAGCGTGGGCCGTACGCGTTGGCCGTGCTGCTGGTCGAATCGGCAACGACGCTGATGGTCTTCATCGTGGAATCGAGTAATAGCACACGACGACTTGGCGCATCGTTAACGAGCAGGCGTCCGCCCGGCAATGCACGAATATTCGTGATGTTGCCGAGTGAGTCAGTGGTGCTCGCCTTCACGGCGCCGACCGGCGTGATCGGCGGACGGGTTTGCGCCGGCAACGCGAGCGGTGCAGCGATGCACGTAAGCAGCGCGGCGCGCGTCAAATGAAAAGATCGCATGAGCGATGAAGGGTTGAGAAGAGTGAGAGGATTTAGCGTGGACGACAGCTGTTGCCGCGAAACCACGACCGTTTTGCTACCGCATCACGACCGCGTGACGGCCGATGTTCTGATATCTTGTTGCCGAATCACTGTTGAATCGCTGCTGCACTATTGCTGAACTTTGGCTTAACCAAGGCTGAACTATGGCTGAACTATTGCCGCATGATGATGACCTGCTGGCCACCGCCACCGCCCATCTGCGCCATACCGCCGCCGCCGGTGCCGCCCATCATGATGCCGCCACCGCCGCCCGCCGTACCGCTCCGAATAGACGCGAGATAGCGCGTGTCGAGTGTGCTGGTGACAAAGCTCGGAATGCGGCGCAACTGTTCGGGCGTGAGCAAGCCCTTGATGGCCGGTGCCAGCGCGATGAGCCGATCGATCGATGCTTCACGGGCTCGCGTGTAGCGATCGTACACCGCGCCGCGATCGTAGCCGGCCGGAAGCGCGGCAAAGTCCCGCGCAATCGGCGACCAGATGGAATCGAGATAAACCGTATAGCGACGATTCATTGACGCGAGACTATCGGCTTGCGCCGCGGTGAGGTTGAGCGTGTCCTGATCGCGCAGCATCGTCGCCATCGGATTTTGTACGCCGCCGTTGCCGAACTGCGCCTTGATCATCGGCTCCTGCGACTTGGTGCCGTTGGTCGTGCGGCCACGATCGAGTGATTGCGTGAGCACCTGCCGCTCACGCGTTGGACCGATATCGTAGCGCAGCGATACCTGAATACTGACCGGATTACGAAACTGACTGAATGTCGGATTGGTCGAGCCGAATCGCTGGTTTACCTCGTACTTGAAACGACCGGTCGCCGGATCGAAGCCACGCACGTACAACAACGACGGATCGGCGAACGGTGTCTGCCCCCAGCCGCGCAAATGATCCTGGCCGTGCAGCAACAAGTCCGCCGCACCGAACGGATTCGAGATGTTGAACGACAGTGTCGCACGTTGCGGCAGATGCAGTTTGAGCGGATTAAACGAGATCTGCAGGTTGGCGGTGGACGTCCACGGTCCCTGACAGCTGTTGCGCCCAGCGAGTGCGCCGAGCTGCGACGTAAGGCACGCCTTGGCCGACGCTGAGCCGTTGTCGAGCAGTGCGCGCATGCCGCTCGCCAACGCGACATCACTCACCGACGACGGGTTGAAGATGAATGCGCGATCGTTGGAGTAGCCATCGCCATTGATATCGCCTGCGACGCTCGGCGTGTACGGCGAGCCCGAACGGAATTGCCCCGACCAGTTGAAGCGCACGAAGTCGAATGCGTTGTAGTTCAAGCTGTACACGAGCTGATGTCGCGAATCGAAGCTCG
This sequence comes from Gemmatimonadales bacterium, assembly GCA_038319245.1. Classification (GTDB taxonomy): domain Bacteria; phylum Gemmatimonadota; class Gemmatimonadetes; order Gemmatimonadales; family Gemmatimonadaceae; genus Gemmatimonas. The sequence continues at coordinate 8,677 of JBBQDB010000120.1, read as the reverse complement.
AACGACCCCACGCGACATCCAGCGGATTGCCAACCGTGCTGCTGAAGCCGCGATACTGCTCACGCACGTTCGAGTAGACATAGCTCAAGCCCCAGCTAAACGTCGTGCTGAACGTTGCAGGCGAAAGGCTGAGCGAAAGCTGTCGGCTCATCGAGTTCACGTCCGATCGCTGCTCGGTCACGCGACTGTATTGCGAGACGACGCGACCGTCATTGGACGCGATCGCGCCCGTGAACGGCACAATGCTGGTCGGCTGCACGAAAACCGGCCTTCCGCCTTCGTTGGCGAGCGAAAAGCGCGTCGTCGGGGCAAAGTTGCGATCGATGAAACTCGCTTGATTCTGGTTGTAGCTGAACGTGCCGTCAGCGGTAAGGTTGAAACGATTGTTGAGCACCGCTCCACTCCAATTGAGATTGGAGCGAACGCTACGCGGCGCGCGAAAATCCTTCGCGAACAGGGTGACGTTGGGCGCGGAATTCGCGAAGACGCTGCCACTCGAGCCGTCGGCACAGACACTCGGAATGCGCGACACATCTGCGTACGACGCCCAGGCGGGACTTGGCGTCGCCGGGCCAACACACGTCAGCTGCTGCACCGCACCCGGCAATCCGGTGTTGTCGATCGCTGAACCGATCAACGTCGCCGTCGGCGTATTCTGAAAGACGCCGATGCCACCGCGCACGACGGCGCGTGGTCCGCGGAACGCACCTTGAAACGCACCGATCTGTGCTCCGGTGCCATACGCCCACGAGAAGCCAATGCGTGGGCTCAGATACAGCCCGTCGGGGACATAATCGTTGCGCACCCCGAGCAGGCGTTCCACGTTGGCGTTTTGCGTGGGCCCGCCGAGATAGTGATTCGCGTCGAGACGTAGACCATACTGAATCTGCAGCTTCTGCGTTTTGCGCCACGAATCGCCGAGCGAAATCGCACCAACGGCAATGCTCGAGGAACGAGTCCGCGGCACGAGCGATCGCGTAAACGATGCGGGTATGCCCGCCTGCAAGTCCGCGAGCGAATTGTAGCTGAACGTGCCAAGTGTATTCGTCGTCTGATTCTGGTCGTTACCGTCGCGACGGAGTTCGGTGGCCAGCTTGAGGCGATGCTTGTTGTTGCCGCTGAACCACGACAACGTGTTGATCGCGCTGATACTGTTGGATGATTGCGACGTGCCCAGAAACTGATTTCCGCCGAACGCGAGGCTCTGCACACCGTTCGTGCCATCAGCGAAAGTCGAGTTCACGCGCACGCGACCACTCGGCAAATCCACGTACGGGGACCCGTCGTTCTTCGACCCGTTGATGCCGAGCGTGCTCTCCGTCAACAGGCTGATGTTGCGCAACGTGAGGTACGTGCTGTGGCGCGCCTGCACACCGCCGTTGAGGCTCGTGCGATCACCGCCCGCGGTTGGAAGCGACGTCGTCAACGTCGTCGCGGGATCAACGGTGTTGAGACTGCCGTTGAATGTGATGTTGTACGCTGTGCCGGAATTGCTGGTTGGCGGCGTATAGTCGATCGCGCCAAACACCGAACCCTGATCGGTCGATCGTGAGCCAGGCAACCCGCCGAAGCTGGTCGGGATGCGCGACGATGCAAGCAACGACAGTAAACGTGTCACCGAGTCTGCCGACACACCGGACGCCTGCAGGCCAACGGGGTCAGTATTGAGCAGCGTGCGCAAATCGTTGCCACGACGTCCAAACTGATAGGCGATGTTGTAGAACGCCTTGTCGAAGACGAGCGGGCCGGACACGGCGCCGCCGAGCGACGCGTTCGAGTTCTTCTGTCCGAGCGCGGTGGCTGCCCTATCCGCCCATTGCAGCGACGGCGACTCGAGCACGGTGCTCAGTCCACGACCGATGAAGTTCGAGCCGGGTCGTGTTTGTAGTCGAAACTGTCCGCCGGAAAATCCGCCGCGTGACACGTCGTACGCGGAGGTGATGAGCGAGGACATCACTTGTGCATCGCGCGGGAAACCCGCACCGCCAAACGACATGCCGTTGAGGGTGGTGTTGTTCTGGTCGGCGCCGAGTCCTAGGACCGAGAATCCATTCGCGCCGCCGTCGGCGCCTTGGATGGTTTGCACGCCAGGCAACGACGCCGCCATTGCGGCCAGATCACCCATCTGGTCTGGCGGCACGATGTTGTTCTGAATTACACGCTCAGTGCCGCTAACGTCAGATTGCACGTCGTTACGCGACACTTTCTCGCGTGCCGCCGTCACCTTCACTTGATCGAGCACCGCGCCAACCTTTGTCATCTTCGCGTCGGCAAGCAGAAAATCTTCGTCCGCCGCGCGCTTGATCTCGAAGCGCTTCGAGGCGTAGCCCAAAATGTTCATGGTGATGAAGTAGTCACCGTCACCGCCCGGGAACGTGACGGTAAAGCGTCCACTTCGATCGGTGCGCGCCGTGCGATTGACGTTGCCCGATATGGACGTGACCACGACCGCGACGTTTTCGAGTGGCAGGCTGTCGGTGCCTGTAACCCGACCGCGAATGACATCGACGGTTTGCGCCGCGGCCGGAGTCGGGCTGAGGGCGGCAACGGTGAAGAGCACGGTGAGCAGGAAGAACAAACGTCGCATGATGCGGCGGATTAGCGGAAAGAGAATGACGAGGCGGGGTGATGCGACCTTCTGGGCTTACGCGCTCATGGGCGCCCTCGTTTCGACACGGGGACGGGCGGGAGGGTTTTCTCTCCCCAGCGTAGCGGCGCGAGAACGCGCGATAGAACTCGCGTTAAAACTCGCCCACAAACCCGATCTCGGGTTCCAGCTCGTAGCCGAACTTGTCTTTCACGGCCTGCTGCGCATGCGCGATCAGCGCACGTACGTCGGCCGCCGTCGCATGTCCCAGATTGACCAAGATGTTGGCATGGATATGCGAGATCTGCGCGTCACCAACACGAAACCCCTTCAATCCGCACTGATCGATCAGTCGGCCGGCGCCAACCCCTTCAATCTTCTTGAAGATCGAGCCCGCACTCGGATGCACCGCAAGCCACGGGTGTCGCGAACCGCGCCATGACAAATTTTCCTGCAGCACACGATGCAGATCGGCGGGATCGGCACGCGTCAGTCGAAACGTCGCACTCAACACGATATCGCGCGTGTGGTGGAACACCGACTGATCGTAGCCGAAGCCGATGTAGTCGGCGTGCACCGTCTTTCGCTCGCCGTTTTCCGCCAGAATCTCGCACGCGTCAAACACGTCACTGATAAACATCGTGCGCTCGCGCTCGGGCGCGGGCGATAAGAAATGCAAATTTTGCCACAGTGCGCCACCGACCGTGCTCGGAATGCCAACGTAGTGCTCGAGCCCTGACCATCCGCGCCGTACGGTGTAGAGCACTAAATCCTGCATGGTCGCGCCGCTTTCGCTCCAAAGCACGCCATCGTCGCTGAGCGTGTGTGCGTTCGCCCGATTGCGAATGACCAGACCGCGCACGCCCTTGTCGCCAATGAGAATGTTCGCACCGAGTCCGAGCACGAACCACGGAATGTCGAGCGACCGCGCGATCGTGATTGCGGCCGCGAGGTCGTCGGCGCTCGATGCTTCGTAGAGCACATCCGCCGCGCCGCCGATCTTGAACGTGGTGAACGGACCCAGCGGTGCGCGAACCTGCAAGCGCGATTGGTCGAGCAGTGGGGAAAGCGAGGCGGCGATCTGGTCGGGCGTCATCTTGGAATGTAAGCTTTGCCTCGTGCTGTTCGCTGGCGGCCTCGCCAAAAGAACCGCACGCAGGCGTCGGTCGCGCAACGCATGACGCACGGCGATGCCTCCCTCCCATCGGCGCGCCCCACGTGACTTGGCTCAGCTCAATTTTTGTCGCGGTCCTCACAGCAGCGGTCAGCTGCGTCGCGAGCTTCCTCGTCGCGTCGCTTGCCGTCGGCTGGTATCGCATCTCGTCGTTCGAAGGCGGCTCCAGCTACTGGGTCATCTCCATTGCGCTTGGCGGGCTGATCGCCGGGCTGATACTTGGCCTGATCGTCGCGCGCGTTGTCGCGGCCGGCGCACAACCCTCCGTGCTCAAGGCGCTGGGGTTTTCGCTGTTGTTGGTGCTTGGCATCAACGGGGCCGTCGGTGCGGTGAGTCGTGTGCTTGCCGATGTGCCGCCAACGCTCGGTGGCGAAGAATTGATGCTGTTGGTCGAGCTGCGCTGGCCTGCATCGCAACAGACGTCACCGGCACTCGATACGATCCCGCACCGTGTTGAGCTTCGTGCGCTCGCTGGCAACACCCTGCGCGTCAGCAAAGCCGGTCCGCTCTGGATGGAAGACGCCAGACGCGAGGACGGCCGTTGGGTTGTGCCGGGCGCCGTGGAGGTGTTTACCGAGCGAGGCACACGCGTATTCACCGTCGAACCCAAGCTCGGTGCGATGCAGGGCTTCACGGTGCCGCTCGATGCGCGACCCGGGGCCAAGTATCTCGCGTGGAGCGCATGGATGCCGAGTGAGAGCGCCGGCGTTTCGCAGTTCACCGGTGGGATGACGTATCGATTCAAGGTCGTGCCTCGCAGTCAGCCCGCGCGCATCGAACACGTCGGCGCATTTGAGGTTGCCACGCACGCGAAGGCGTTTTTCGTGGGCGGTGAGCTCAACGGTCAACCGATTATGGCGGCGACGGCCACGTTCACGGTACAGTACCGCGGCAAGCCCGTCGTCGGCGACGATGGACAGGCCATCGCGGAACTTGGCGGCGTCGCGACGTTACCCGGTGAACCAAACGCGATCCTCGTGTACGACGGTGGAATGTGCGTGCTGCTGCACGACGACGGTACCCGAGCACGCGTGACGCCGGTGTCGAAGTGTGAGTACATGCTGCAAGCCGAGCCGTTGACCAATGATGTCGCGTGGCGTGAAGCCGCCAAGCGCGTGCCCAAAATTCTGGGTCGCATCGATCGCGACGCGTTCACACATCCGGGTACGTATCTCTTTACTGACGCAATCTTCGACGCCGCGACGCGTTCGGTGCGTCACATCACGACCGGCACGCATTTGCTCGGCTTCAACACAAGCGTACCTCCAATCGGCGTCTCACCCGATGGTCGCAGCTTCGTGCGTCTGAGTTATTCCGAAACAGACTATACTGTGCCGGCGCTGCTCGTGTTCGGCACTGACTCTGCGACGCCGTATCTGGTGGACATCGATCGCGCAGCGACCCGCTACGCCGGCGCCAACTCGCTCGACAACGCATGGCTCTCGCACTACTACCAGTGGCTGCCCGACGCGAATGGTCACGATCGCCTCGCCGCGCGAACGGGTGTTGCGCCGTTGCCATTTCGCGGCGTGCAGGGTGTCGAAAGTGACGGGATGTTGACCTATCAGCTTGAACCTGCGGGCACCGCAATGCGCGACGCGTTGCTGGCGTTTGTGACGAAGGAGTTTGGCGCGGTTCAGACGGAGGCCGATCGAAAGAGCTACGGGACGGAAACGCACATCGGCCCGGTACTCATTCACATCTTTTACAACGAGTCGGAGCACTACGTCTCAATGTTTGTGGAACGTGGCCAAGATATGTCGATCGTCACGCGCGTGGCTGAGCGCTTCAATGCGGTGCTCGCGCGCGGTACGTATGACGCGCTCTTCGACTTCACGCCGAAGAAGTAGTGCGACCGGCACAGCGAGCCACGGCACACCCATAACACCGAATGCAATATGGACGCGAATACACTGCCGAGGGAATTGCAACGATCACTCGCGCACCGATTCGGTATGGTGCAGTTGTGAGCGCGACTATTCGTGCCGAACATCTGCGTGACGTCGAGGCGCTGCCACTGGACTTACGAATGTTGCTCGATGCGGAGCTCGCACGCGGCAATCACATCGCCGAGGTCTCGCACACATTTCCCGCGCCCCCCATCGGCGCATGCTTCATGCTCGAGAGGCCCATGTCGCCCGCCACGCGCGACGCGATGCCGATGCTGCGTTATCGGCCGCGAAACAGTTCGGTATGCAGTGGTGAGATCACTGACGCCGACGGCATTTTCTGGTTGCTCGAACCGCCGATTCCCGACCTCGACTCAGGCGAATCGAAGGTCGTTGGTGTCGATATTGATGCCATGCGCCAGTCGCAGGCCGCGCTCGCTGCGAGCGCACGCCAGAAGCCAGTAGACAGCAACGATAGCCGCTCCGCGAGACTGGTGCTCGCGCTTACGGTGGGTACGTTTTACGGCACGTTGACGCAGGCGCTGGACGAGATTGCCGACTTTCATCCAACCGAGGTGATGAACGCACTCTTTCGCGGCCTCATGCTCCGCGACGGTGAGGTGGCGTGTCACCTCGCGGCGATGCTCGCGTTTCTGCACGGTAAAGCCGACTCGATATTCGATTGGGATTTGCGCCCATTGTTTCTCACCTTCAACACCGAAGATGGCTCCGAGCGTGCAGCGGCATGCCGCGAACTATGTGTGTTGATCGACGTTGACCCGGCGCATATCCATGCGCTACTTGCTGCACCACTTACCTGACACGATCACCGATCGGAGCATCGAATGGGCCTGGCCGAGAAGCGAAAAATCAAAGAGTTGCAGGACACCACGTTCCCCGAGCGACTTGCAGAGTTGCGCGAGATTACGGGCGGCGATATTGCCTATGATGTGGATTGGGCGAGCTTCGCTGAGGATGCAGCCGGACTCAACTTCCTCGACAATCTGTCCTGTCATCGCACGAACATGGCGCTCCGCGTCATCTGCGCAGACGCACTCGGCAAGGAAGCGGTGCAGGAATCACTCAAGAGCATCAAGCTCGTGAACGTCGCGACGCCGGAGCAAATGTCGATCACGTTCGGGGGCGGCGTACTCGAGATGCATCTCGCCTATGCGCTGGGTACAAGCGGGTACTACTCCGACAACGAGATTCGCGACACGCTGATGAAGGGGTTGTAGCGCACGGTCAGTCCGATCAGTCACCCAGCTGCTTCCAACGATATCGGCCACGAGCAAAATAGATCATACCGCTCGCCGAGCTCTCTCGTTCTACGAGCAGCTGGTCGACGTGTGAGGCGTTCGATGTTGGTGGGGCGATCTTCCAGCTATCCATCCAGCGAAAGTCGTCACCGCCGTTACCAAGCGTGTGGCCCGCGCCCACGAGGTATGCGCCGCGTTGTCCTTGATGTATGAAAACGATTCCAGTCTTGTGGGTGCTGCGTTGCTCTACGACGATCGCGACATCGCGTTGTCCGTCACCGTCGAAGTCACCGATCAGTAGCGACGGCGTAAGTTGTGCAACGCGTTGCACGTGATGTGACTGCGCAAAGACGCTGAAGCGCACCTCTGCCCACGCCGGCAGGGGTGACATTGCTGGAACGGGTTGCGCCCGTAGGACAGATGCGGATAGTACGAGAGCGGGCATCAGCTGGCGGACGAACGACATCATTTGAGTACGACCATGCTCTCCGGTATCCTGCATCGACATGCGTCTTCTCCTGTTGCGTCTCACGATTGCCGTTGCCTTCGCGATCATCGTGTGGATGTTGGCCGGCTCACGTATTTCCATGCTGGTCGATCGCGTCGGCACCATCGCTGATCTAACGCTGCCGCTGGGAAATTACGAGCTGGATGGGCATCAATTCATCATCGGACCAAAGCGGTGGATACTTGGCGCCAACGCGACCATCGCCAATGACGAACGCGGTCGGATGACGTTGTCGAGCGATGGACGTACCTTCTCGTTTGGTCCGGTCGACGGTGGGCGCGGCGCATCGCCGGGGGAGTACTTCCGGTTTCATCCGGATCAGGGTGACCAGATTTCATTCGTACAACGTCGCAGTGCGCTGGCGTGGCCGACACCGCTGCGCTTCAGCATCATGGGCGTGAAACCGTCCACGTGGAGCAGGCATTCGTATCGCGAGCTAAAGTGGACGAAGGCGTCCGGCGCGTCGATCACAATGGCTTGGCGGGACCTGCAGTCGTTCTTCGATGGCACTGGGTGGACGGATGGCAATCTCGAGATCGCACCGTCGATCAGGATCAGTGCGATGCCCGCTGAAGGCACCGTTATTTCGTATCTCGCGAAAGCGAAATCCTGGCAGCGCACGGATTACCGCCTCGAGCATCGCGCGCCGAGCGAGGACGGCGCGTGTCGTATTGTCGCGGCGATCCACACAGACGACGCGCATGCCGTGAGCCCCGGCGCAGGTCGATCGGTGCTCCTATGCGTCGATGCGCGGACCAACGCCGTCGTTCGGGAGATCGGAGCACAGTGATCGGATGGCCCATCGTGTTGCTCGGCGCGCTGATGTTCCGCGATACGAGCGCGACACCGAAGCTTGATGTGCGCTCTGTTGAGCTACGCGCGCTGTTTTGCTCAACAGCATCGGGATGGCACGCGATTACCCATGCGGCGTGTAAAACTCGGAACGTCGCAAAGGGCGTGACCGCGTCAGCCAGACTGCAGGATGTTGCGCGCGAGAGCAATTGGTTTGTCATGCATGGAGATACGCCTCGCATGCTGCTACACGCGCAACGCATCGCGCCGTTGGGTTCGAGCGCCGAAGACTCCAATCCACTTCGCTATCGCATCACTACCCCAGCCGCCTCGATACCGCGCTTCACCGACGGCGCGCATGAATTCGAGCGGTGGACAGGTCCGGTGGTCTATCGGCCTCTGGCCGTGGTCACGCGCGACGACGTCCGCGATCCGGAGGGGTGGCATGCGTCGACGTTAACCGAGCAG
>JBBQDB010000119.1:0-12674 GCA_038319245.1 Gemmatimonadales bacterium | reverse complement strand
ATCGCCGGGCTTGAGCGCCGCCAAATCCTTCGGCACCGCGGTCCCCACCGTCGCCTGTTGCCGAGCGGTACGCGGAAGGATTACGTCGAGCGCGCCCATCACGTACTTCACCAAACCGCTGCAGTCGAGCGCAAGATTGGGCTTTGTGCCACCAAGCTTGTAGCGCGTGCCGATCTGCGAGCGCGCCATCGATACAATCGTGTCGCGCATCGACGACGCCGATGCGCTGAGCGTTGCAAACGGCTTTTTGGAGTCATTCACCTGCGAGGACGTCTGCGCATGCGCCGAGGGCGCGAGCATCGCAGCACAGAGCGCTGCGGCAAACAGATGTCGACGTGAAGACAGGGCCACGAGTGTACCGGGCGAACGGTAGAGGCAGGTTCTTGACGGACTGCCAAGCTATCCCATCAACAGACGATGCGCGAGGGGTCGCCGTTACACAGTGGGAAACTTTGCATTCCGCGAAAAGGAATGCGAAAGAAGTGTTCAGAGCGTCGAATCCGGCCAATGGCGCTGTCAGCGAATGCCGAGCCCTTTGTGGGTCTGGACTGACAGACGCCAGCGCGGATTGGCCAGGCAGTACGCCAGCGCCGCTGCCGTGTTCTCACGCTGCGCGGGTCCATCCATCGGTTGCAGGAGAAAGTGCTGGAAATCGAGCGCCTCGAACCGCTCAGGCATCGCTGTCGCCTGCGGGAACACGAGCTTTAACTCGTCGCCGCGGGTCAGGAGCAGCGCGGCGTTCGCTTTCGGGCTGACGCACACCCAGTCGAGCCCCGCTGGTGCGGCCTGCGTCCCGTTGGTTTCCACCGCAATGTCGAAACCTGCCTCGTGCAGCGCCGCGACCGCGGCCTCATCGAGCTGCAGCAGCGGTTCACCCCCCGTACACACCACGAACCGGCGCACGTCCGTCGGCGCCTTGGCGGGCCAGCGACTCGCCACGAACGCGGCCAGCGAGTGCGCGTCAGCAAACTTCCCGCCGTCGGGCCCGACGCCCACGAAGTCCGTGTCGCAAAAGGTGCACACGGCCGTGCCGCGGTCGGCTTCGCGTCCGGTCCACAGGTTGCACCCGGCAAACCGACAGAACACCGCGGCTCGGCCGGCGTTCACGCCTTCGCCCTGCAGTGTGTAAAAGCACTCCTTGACCGTGTACATCAGCTCGCGCTCGGGCCAGTCGCCGGCGACGACACACGCTGGTCCGGCGACGGCGCATACGCGATCGGATCGCGCGACCCGGCGCTTGCGAAGCCGTTCAATCGCAACTGGCACGCATCACACCGACCGCAGGACACACCGTCGGGCGTTGGGTCGTAACAGCTCGTGGTCAGGGCGTAGTCGACGCCCAACGATTTCCCGAGCGTGACGATCTGCGCCTTGGTCAGATGTTGGAGCGGCGCTTGAATAACCAAGCGCTGCGTGCCTTCCACGCCGGCGCGTGTCGCCAGGTTCGCCATCGCGGCAAACGCCTCGATGTACTCGGGCCGACAGTCGGGATACCCGGAGTAATCGAGTGCATTGACGCCTATGAAAATCGCTTGTGCGCCAACCACTTCCGCCCACGCCAAGGCGAACGAAAGGAAAATCGTGTTTCGTGCCGGCACGTACGTCACGGGAATCTCATGACTTTCGGCCACCACATCGCGGTCCTTGGGCACCTCGGCGTCGCCCGTTAGCGCCGAGCCGCCCCACTGACGCAGATCGATGTCCACGACCACGTGCTGCACGACGCCTTGTGCGAGCGCGACTCGGCGTGCCGCGTCGATTTCGACCGAGTGTCGCTGTCCATAGCGAAATGTCATCGCGTACGGCGAAAACCCGTCGCGTTTGGCAACCGCCAGCGCGGTCGCGGAGTCGAGGCCGCCGGAAAGCAGCACAACGGCCGGGCGCAGCGCCGTGGAAGCGCGAGGGGGCGCCGTGGCGTTGTCGGGAAGGGACAAATCAAGCATCTCGGAACTTAGTGGGATTACGCCAGCGCAGCGTCGCCGACATTGCGGTGCGAAGGAACGCCGTGACCACTGCTGTTCGCGTGACGCGCCGATGAAGTTTCCGTGATGATCCTGACGACCACGCTGCCGCGCTTGGCGATGCGCTCCGTAATGCTGCTGGCACAACTCGTATGGTCCGCGTCGCTGGTTGGTCGGACGGCGAACGCACAGCAACCAACGTCGCAACGACCGTCGGCGAGCAGCCAGGTCGCACTGCGGGTCATCGCGCCGCGGGTTACCACGGTCCCTGACATCACTGCCGCCGATCTGCGCACGCGACTCTTCATCTTTGCCGATGATTCGATGCAGGGGCGGCGCGCCGGTTCTCTCGGACACGTTCGCGCCACCGACTACATCGTGCGCGAACTCGCCCGGCTTGGCCTCACGCCCGCTGGCGAACACGGCACGTACTTCCAACGCGTGCGCGTGCGCGCCGGCTCGTCGGACAGCGCGTGGTCACGAAACGTCGTCGCAATCCTGCGCGGCAGCGATCGGGTGTTGCGCGAGCAGTACGTTGCCGTCGGTGCACACTCCGATCATATCGGCTTTCGCGTTGCCGGACCGGTCGATCACGATTCGGTGCGCGCCTTTGATCACGCCGCCTGGGTCGCACGCGGACGCGTCGCCGGCGCGCCCGAGCTCACACGCGCACAGTCGCGAGCGATCCGCGTCGACATGGCCGCGCTACGTCGGTTGCATGCGGCGCGACCCGACTCGATCTACAACGGCGCCGATGACGACGGTTCGGGCTCGATGGCGTTACTCGAAATCGCCGAACGGATGGCAACCAGCGTGACCAAGCCACGACGGTCCGTGCTGTTCGTCTGGCATACCGGCGAAGAGATCGATCTGAATGGGTCGGCTGAATTCACCTTGCATCCCACCGTGCCGCTGCGTGCGATCGTCGCGCAAATCAACGTCGACATGATTGGGCGTGGCAGCGCGGCCGATCTCGCGACTGGTGGACCCAACTATCTGAGCGTGATCGGTCCGCGTCGACTCTCGAGCGACCTCGCCGAGATGGTGTTGCAGGTGAATCGCATGCTGTCGATGCCCTTCGCGATCGACGCGTCACTCGATGCCGATGGGCATCCGGAGGCGATCTACTGTCGCTCCGATCACTGGAACTACGCGCGACGTGGCATCCCGATCGCGTTTCTCTTCACGAATCTGCACGAGGACTATCACGAGGTGACCGACGAAGCGCAGTACATCGACTACGCGCACTACGCGCGCGTCTCGCGCTTCATCGACGCGCTGCTGATGCACATCGCCGATCGTGATGCACGACCGCGTGTTGACAAGGCAATACCACCCCTCGGTGCACCCTGCAGGCAATAACGAGTCAGGTGAATGTCCGAAAATAGAGACGCGCGCGTTGTCTTCCGGTTGCTCGGAAGACGTAACTGATTGACCTGCCATCACTTTCGCACGTGCAGTGGCGCGGCCTGATCCATGCACCCTGAGACCGCATATCCCCACTGGAGGAAGCATGCGTCTCGTCGTTCGCGCCTCACTCGCCGCCATCGTTACCGTCGTGTCGTTTTCGGCTGTCCCCATTCGCGCCGTGTTGGCGCAGACCGGTGTCGGCGCATCGCTCACGCCGTACGCGGGCTATTTCGTGACCGGACACTGGTACGACGGACCGATCGGTACCAGTCTGTCGACCACCAATTCGCCGATGGTCGGTGCGCAGGGAACGATCCCGCTTTCCAAGGGCGTCGCGCTCGTCGGAAACCTCGCCTATGCCTCCGGTGACCTGCGGGTAGGGTTGCCCTTGATCGGCGGTGTCACTGTGGGCAGCGCGACAACGTGGTTATACGACGCGGGTTTGGAGCTCGGCGGGCTCGCTGGGCGCACCGCTGGCATTGCACCGTTCGTGTCGGGCGGCATCGGTGGCATGACGAATGACATCCGGAATTCGCTCTTCAACACGCGCGCATCAAACGTTGCGTACACGGCGGCGTTAGGCCTCGATGTGGGACTAACGCCCGGCTTCGGCGTACGTATACAGGCGAAAGACTGGATCGGTCGTTTCAATTCACAAGACGCCGTCGGCTTTCGCGCAAATGGCAACCTGGCCCACAACTGGGCATTGACCGCCGGCGCAAAGATTTCGTTCTGACGGCAGATTACACTTCTGTCGAATCCTCTCGGAGAGTGCTCGTTGTTGACCCAGCGGCTCGTATTGGTCTCGTTCCTGATGTGCGCGGCAACGGCAGCGCTGCCAGTGATTGTTGTCGCGCAGGGAGCGCCGCCGCCGGACACGGCGAGGAGTTCGATGTCGGCCGCTGATCCGTTGCGAGGCGTGACTTCCAAACTGACGCCGCTCTCCACACAGGCTCGCGGACTGCAGGACAACTTCGAGCGCAATCATCGACTCGGCCTTCGTTTTTATAACGGCGGTGCCGACGCGACCTGTGAAGTCCCGCTCGGACGCATCTGTTACTGGAACAACAATGGCGACGTGCCGCCGCCCGCTGAACGGAATGACGCGAAGCTCGAGCGCGAACAATTGCTCGATTTGTTGGCGCAAGCACAGGCCGCTGATCCGACGGACGACTGGGTGAGCGGCATGCGCGTGCGGTATGCCGTCGAAGGTGAGAAGCCGGACGTTGCGATCGCGGCCGCCCGCGCGTGCGCGGGTACGCCTTGGTGGTGCGACGCGATGCGTGGGCTCGCGCTGCACAACGCCAATCGTCATGTCGATGCGACGGCGGCGTTCGACAAAGCGCTCGCGGACATGCCGGTGGCGCAGAAGTGTGCGTGGACCGATCTGACCATGTGGCTCGATCCTGCGATGGTTGCCGCGTACAAAGCGATGCCGTGTGGCTCGCGTGATGCCGAAAACGCGCGCATCCTGCGTCTCGCGCAGCCGATGTGGTCGTTGCCGTCCAATGACATTCGCAACGAACTCCTGGCGCGTCGCGCCATTTCGCGTGTGCAATCCCTCGGTCGCATTCCGTACGACCTGACGTGGGGAGACGACTTGCTGGAATCGCAAGTTCGCTATGGCTGGCCGACGAACTGGTCGGTGCAGAACGGTGGCGTCGCGGATCCTCGACCTCCACAAGTGATCGGACACGAGCCGACGCCGAGCTATGACTTCATGGCGTCTCCGAAAGCGATCGCCACGCCGATCGGGGCCACGAGCGCGGATTGGTCGCCCAAGCGACAGAAGGCGCGGATGCGCTACTCGCCACGCTACGCTGGCGGCTTTGCCGAAGTACCGCATCAAATCGCACGCTTCCGTCGGGGCGACACAACCATCGTCGCTGGCGGCTATCGCCTCGTGCGCGAGCTGGAGATGGGCAAGGCGCCATACAATGCCGCTATGGTACTCGACGGCATGAACGGTCGCGCGCCGTTGTTGGTGAAGCGAGACAGCGCCAGCGCAAGCGGCGCCCTGCTGGCCCCGCTGCTTGGTGCGCCGATGCTGGCCAGTATCGAAGTGATTGCCCCGACCGGGAAGCGCGCCACGCGCGTTCGCACAACAGTGCAGCCGCTCGCGCCGGACACGCGTTTGTCCGACTATCTATTGCTCCAGCGCGGTGACGCGACCGCGACGCCCTCCCTCGAACGTAACGCGTTGCAGGCGTACGGTTCGCTCGAGATCGAACGCGGTGCCACGATCGGGTTGTACTGGGAGATGTATCGGATCGCCACTCCTGCGGCGCCGCTCCAAGTCTCGGTGCGAGCCACGCGAGTCGGCGCGAGCTTCTTCCAGAAGCTCGGAAGCTCGATCGGCCTCTCCAAGTCCGTCACGCCGGTCTCCATTCGCTACGCAGACAATGGACGCCCTGACGGACAGCCGGGTCGCAGCCTCACGCTCAACTTCCCGCCGGTCTCGCCAGGTGAATATCAGTTGACGATCATCGTCTCTGGCGCCGGTGTCACCGACAGCACATCGCAAGTGATCAAGATTCTGGGCGAGAAGTAGCCCCGGCTATTGCACACGACGGAACGCAGCAAAGGCGCCCCTGTTGGGCGCCTTTGTCATTTCTCACTGGTTGTGTGCGTCGCTGTTCTCTTCGCATCGCGAAATGGCGCGGTCGTCCGATCGCCTCGACTTTATTCCCGATTGGGTATCGCGCTGCGATTGCCTTTGATGATGATCATGCCGACGGGAGCGCCGAAATCATCATTACCGATCGGCAACCCCGGTGGCGCGATCCATATGCCGCGATCTGCGCGCACGGTGACGCGGTGCACGCCGGACGACAATTTGAGCTCTGCGCGCCAGCGACCGCTCTTCACTCGCGTCATCTGGGTCACAGTCCATGCCGTTCCATCGCCCATGAGCTCTACCGACTCGGCGTGCGGCGCATCGATGAGCAGCACTACGCGCAGGGTGTCTTCATCGTGACCTGAGTGGCCGAGATCTACGTGCGCGGAATCAACGGCTCCGATCGTGCGGGATTCGAACGAGAGAATGCCGCTCGGCGCATCGTCGCCACGGCGACCGAACGGCGACCGCGCGATCCGAAGGCCGAATGCGAGCACCGGCGCGAAGTTGCGACCACGTCCTTCACCGACATCGTCGCGGAGGGCGTTGGTGTTGGCGGATGCTGTGTTGGTGCTGGCAGCACCGACCAGCGAGAGCCACGCATTGAGCGGCTGTACTACGGCCAGCGAGGCCACGGTCGGCGCCGTGCGTGGCTTAGAGCTGAGCGCGTCGCTCGTAATCCACGTTGCGAGCGGCGCCGTCACCGAGACGAGCCAGGTGGTCGCACCGGTGTTGAATCCGGCGGATGCACTACTCGTTGCGATGTCACGACGCTGATACGCCCGCAGTACGCGCGTGCTCACTGACTGCTCCGACATGCCGGTCGCTGGTGGCAGTCCGGTGCTCGCATCGATGCGCACGGTCTGCGTAGTGACCCGCGACGCCCGCTCGACGGAAAAACCAACCGAGAACTCGACGCCGGCCACGTTGCGAATCATGCCGCTTTCGAAACGGCCGATGTTGCCGACATCGATTCGACGCGAGATCGTGGTATCGGCGCGAGCGCCGTCGAAGCCGCCGGCAACGATACCCGGCGCGCCCGCAAGCAGGCGTCCGTTGAGACCACCACTCACGTCCGCGCGACCGTAGCTCACCGCGCTCCACACCTGCCCGTCGCCGACGCGCGCGCGTGCGCGCAGCGATACAAACCCATCGACCGCCGACGTGGCACCAACCGCGTCCTTGGCCAACCAGTTGCCGCTACCGATGGCCGTCAGGTTGACGTTTCCCAGATGCCCGAGCGGCTGCGTCGCGCCCATCCACAGCGTGTTGCGCTGCGAGATGGCGTTGCCGCTGCCGTCGGGAAGTGTTGCGAGACCCATCACCGCGAGCGTTGGCGTACCGGTCACTGGGCCGACGACCGACGATGGTGCGATTGGCGCGTCGCCTCGCGTCTGCGCGCGCAACGTATCGACGGTTCCCATTGAGCCCAGTGCGAGCAAGGCGCAGGGTACCACCGATCGGCCGCTCACAAGGGAGCGTCGGACCAACGCGCGAGACGAGTCAGCGGTCAGCGTCACGGTGATGGAGGTCGAATCGGTTTGCGATCCAGCGTCACGGGAGAACCACCGTTGCCGGGCGTCGTAGTACGAACATAGCGATTCAATGCATCGACGGCCATACCCGGACCGCGCAGCGCATTCTTCGCGACGGTGGCTTGCAAGCCCAGCAGGGCATCGTCCGACTTGGGCATACGCGCGATGGTCATCACCGCATCGCGCGCGGTGACGGTGGGCACCCCACGTCGCACGATGTCCGTGAGCACCAACAACGGCGTCACCGCCAAACCACGAGGTCGCGACGCGCGCACCGACGAGAGCACCTGTCCCTCAATGCCGGCGCGCAGTGCCGACGCGCCGGTATCGAGCTCTTCGCTCGTCGACTCGTCGCCCATCAGCGCTCGCGCCTCGTTCATGGCCTGTGCGTGCGCCCGGACCACTTTGAGGATGAGTCCGCTGTTCGCGCGTCGCGCCGATCCTTCGAGCGCAAGATTGATGAGTGGACCTGTCGGAAGGCCGTGCGCCGCGGCGCTATCGATGACGTCGCGCAGCGCGAATGCGGTGATGCTGTCAAAGCGCGACGCATCGAGCTGCGGTCGCGGCCTTGGCACGGTGTCACTTGTGGCGTTCGCGGCGCTCGTGGCATTCGCTGGCGGACAGTCGACGTGCGTATCGACCTGGGCGCCTATCTGCGCAACGAGCGTCCTCACGCTGGATCGCGCGTCGAACGCAGTCGTGTAGGCGTTCCGCGCTCGCATCGGGCGATCGGAAAATCCAACGACTGGCTGACCAACGACGCGCGTTGTCTCCAGCGTGGACAGCATGACGAACCACGCGACACCGGCAATGGTCACTGCACGCCGCCGTCGACCATCAGCGCGTTGGATGGGCCGAAGCCCGTGTCCTGTACCTGCGGTGCGAGCGGATCGACCAGCCAGCGCTGACCATCGATCACGAACGCGTACACGTGCCGACCGGGCGCGAGCGCGATCTGCGCCGACCAAGTTGCGCGCCCATTTTTGGACTCGCGCTTCGCCTGCATCGGGGTCGCGGACGCGTCCCAGCCGTTGAAGTCGCCGACGATCGCGACGCGATTGGCGTTGGCGGGCAGCGTGATGTCGAAGCGAACCGCATCACTTCCCGAGATCGGCGTTACGCGTCCGAACACGTCAGCCGCCGAGGCGCCATTCATTGCTACCGATGTCGTGGCGGTCGTACCAACCGGCTGCAAAGCGGGCGTGCTCGTCGACCACGGGCGCACGGCAACCACCAGGAGCGCCGCGGCTGCTGCGCCCCACCACCATGCCGGATGCAACGCCCCAAAGGGTGCGCGCGTCGGTGCGTGCATCGACTGCGCCAGGACCGCGCGTGCACAGCGCCCCGCAGCGTCCGCATCGGCCGGCGGCGTGGCTGCATACATCGCTGCGATTTGCGCAGCGAGTGCGCCATCATCGTCGGCGAACGGAATAAACTCGAGGCCCACATCGTCACTCATCACGGGTACCAAGCATCGCGCGCAGCTTTTCGCTGCCACGTTTGACGCGCATCTTGAGTGCCGACTCTCCGACTCCGGTTATCGCAGCCATTTCCGTGTATTCGAGTCCTTCAGCGTATTTGAGCAGGATCGCTTCGCGCTGGAGTGCGTCGAGTTGAGCGAGTGCGCGCGCCAACGAGGCATGTTCAGCACCAAGCTGAAGGCCGATTGCCGGTGCATGCGCTTGCTCAAGCGCAACGTTGTCTTGCACGAAGCGACGCGTCCGGCGTCCCCGTGCGGTGAGGGCATTGCGGCACTGATTCGTCAGAATGCGGAATAGCCAGCCGCGGAACTGGTCGCGCTCGTCGTATCGCGCGATTGCACGATACGCTCGCATGAGCGTCTCCTGGACCACGTCGTCCGCATCGGACCGATCTCCCAGCATGTGGTACGCAAACCGACGACAGGCGTCGTAGTAGCGCGACACCAACGCTCCGAACGCGTCCGCGTCCCCAGCTCGGGTGCGGGCAACCAGCTCCGCGTCAGTCATCGGTTAACAACAGCTGCCACCCGTCCCGCGTCACGCAGCAAATGGAGCGCATCGGACGCCCAGACCATCAGGCGCCGAATTGCGCCGCCGACAGCACCAGCGAGAACAGAATAAACAGCACGGTGCCGGTGCGATTGACCCCGCCCCAGCGCTGCAACAGCGCCGTCGCGTCGGCCTCGGGCAACTGCTGCATACGCACCAGCTGCGTCGCGGCACGCGCCCGACGAAACAGGAACCAGTTGGCGGTGCCGCCGGCCGCGATCGATGACGACAACAGCACGGCCATACTCATCCACACCAGCGATTGGTTCTCCGGGAGCTGAACAGTCTGCATAGTCAGCACGGCGTCCGACCCAGTCAGCCAACGCACGGCAAACCCTGGCAAGATGAAAAACGCCGCAAAGCCGAGGTAGAGCTTGCGATAGAGAAACCAGACCGGCGGCACCAGCGCCGCACTCCAGTTCCACGTCGGCACGAACGATGGGTCTTCCACAAACGCGCGGAACTTCCGACGATACGTCCCCTCCCACTTCTTTCCGATGTACACCGCCAATTCGCGTTCGGCCAAGCCATCGCTCATTGACCGACGGCGCGCCCACGCCGGCAGTTCGGGCTCGGGAGGTGTTGGCGGCGTTGGCGGCGTGCTGTTCTCCGGCGAGCCGCGCAGCGGACCCTGGTTGCCGGACTGGTGCTCACCAGACGACGCGTGGTGGATCGGGGGAACGGTCATCGCGAATGCCCCGCGCGTGCCGCTGGCTGCTGTTGGGTCAGGCAATGCAACGTTCCGAGGCCCCAGACGAGATCGACAGCGTGGATACCGGTCACGACATGATGCGGAAAGAGATCGGCAAGTGTGTTGAGCGCGACCCGATCATTCGGATCGTTAAACGTCGGTACGATGACGACGCCGTTGGCGATATAAAAATTCGCGTAGCTCGCCGGCAGACGCGTCTCGTCCATGATGACGGCGCGCGGATACGGCAACGTCACCACCCGCAACGACTCGCCGCGTGCGTCGGTGGCACTCATTAACCGGTGCAAGTTGTCGAGTGAGCGCGTGTGATTCTCGTCGAGCGGATCCTCTTCGTGCGC
This sequence comes from Gemmatimonadales bacterium, assembly GCA_038319245.1. Lineage (GTDB taxonomy): Bacteria > Gemmatimonadota > Gemmatimonadetes > Gemmatimonadales > Gemmatimonadaceae > Gemmatimonas. The sequence goes on along the minus strand of JBBQDB010000119.1, from coordinate 2,071 downwards.
CAACACGACCACACCCGGTGCGACAAAGCGCGCGATGTCGTCCACATGGCCGTGCGTATCATCGCCGATGCACCCTTCACCCAACCAGATCGTTTTGGTGATGCCCAGATACTCCGCGAACGCGCCCTCATAACCCGAGCGATCGAGCCCCGGGTTCCGTACCTGCACATCGGAGAGCAGCCACTCTTCGGTCACCAACATGGTACCCTGGCCGTCCGTTTCAATCCCGCCGCCTTCGAGCACCAGACGCGCGCCGGTGTCAGCTCGTACCGCGGCGCGTACGGGCAACTCGGTAATGCGTGACACGGCCTCGGGGACACCCGCATCGAGCGCGAAATTATCGTACTTGCTCCACGCATCGAAGCCCCAGTGCACGAGCTCGACGGTTCCATCCGACCGATGCACGCCAGTCGGTCCCGAGTCGCGCAGCCACACGCGATCGGTCGGTTGCACGTGCAAGCGATATCGCGACGCGTCGACGCGATGCATCGAGAGCGCATGACGCGCATGATCGCGCACCGCGTCGTCGTGACAGAGAATGTCGACACGCTCAAATGGCGCGAGCGCGCGCACGATTTCCGCGTACACCCACGGAATCGGACCGAGCTTGCCGGGCCAATCCGGTTCGTGATGCGGCCACGCGATCCACGTGGCCTCGTGACGCGACCACTCTGCCGGCATCAATGCCCCTGCCGTCGCTCCCTTGGCACCACGCATCGGCTGGTCGCCTGCCATGTTGCTGAACGCATTGGGTGTGCTCACGCGCCGCCGAGCCAGCGTTGCGTGATCGGCCCGTAGGCATCGATGCGCCGATCGCGGAGAAACGGCCAGTTGCGTCGCGTCTCCTCGATTAACCCGAGATTGCATTCAGCGATCAGCACCGCCGGCTCCGTCCCGGCCTGTGCCAAATATCGACCGAATGGGTCGCAGACAAACGACTGCCCGAAAAACTCGATGCCGTCGGTGCCGGCTTCCGGCTCGAGGCCGACGCGATTGGGCGCAGCGACGAAGACCCCATTGGCAATCGCATGTGCGCGTTGCGCGGTGCGCCACGCATCGACCTGCGCCTCACCAAACGTCGCCTTTTCGGCGGGATGCCAGCCGATGGCGGTCGGATAGAACAGGATTTGTGCACCGAGCAGCGACGTGATGCGCGCTCCTTCGGGATACCACTGATCCCAACAGATCAACACGCCGATGTCGGCAAATTTCGTGCGCCAGACGCGAAAGCCGTTGATGCCCGGATGCCGATCGGTGCGCAGGTCGGGTCCGACATCGCCCGGCGCGAAGTAATACTTCTCCTCGAACATCGGGTCGTGCGGAATGTGCATTTTGCGATACGTGCCAAGCACCGCACCATCCGCGTCGATCACCGTCGCGGAGTTGCGATAGAGTCCCGGCGCCTGCTTTTCGTAGAACGGCACGACGATGACGACGCGTAGTTCCTTTGCCAACGCCTGCATCGTGGTCACAGTCTCGCCGTCGAGCGGCTCGGCCAGATCGAAGCGATCCATCCGCAGCGATTTGCAGAAGTACGGGGCGTTGAAGAGTTCCTGCAGGCAGATGATCTGCGCGCCGCGGGCGGCCGCAACGCGCACCTGCTCGATGGCGCGCTGTACGTTCGCGGCAAGATCGGCTGACGCAACGTCCTGGATCAGCCCAATGGTGACGATAGGAGATGACATACCGAAAACTATCGCTTTTGCGCCGATTTTCGCGCTGCGGCGGCGGGGGTTTCGAGTATCGGCTGCAAGAAGGCAACAAGCAGACGGCGCAGGTCGTCAAGCAACGGCTTCTTCTCGGACGCACTCGCCCGACTCCGTCGCGCCAGCACCGCCTGACCGACCGATGCCGCCACGAGCGCCGCGCGCCGACGGTCGCGTGCCGGCAGACGCGGATTACGCGACGCAAACAGGACGTCGAGGCGATCGACGAACGAGTCGAACAGCTGAGTACGGAGTCGTGCGGGCGCTGCACGCGTCTCGTCGAGTGGCCCCTCGACCGTGGCAAAGACACGACGAAACGCTGGGTTGCGGTCGTGGAAATCGGCGAGCGGTTTCACGATCCGATC
>JBBQDB010000118.1:0-12866 GCA_038319245.1 Gemmatimonadales bacterium | reverse complement strand
CACCGTTCTGTTGCGCGATGGGCTGTTTCGACGCAACGTCCGAGTAGCGCAGGCCTAACGATGCTTGCTGCAGACGGGCGTTTTCGGAAGCGCGCTGCGCGCGCATCTTGCTGGAGCGCCCGCTGCAGAAGCCAGCGTTATACAGCGCCCCGCGCGATGGTCGGGCGGCGTGGAAAGGGCGCCGCGATCTTCAATCCCTTTAGCAGCAAACGAATGCGCGTGAAATCTTTGTCATTCGTGATGACTGTCCACCCAAACTCGCGCGCGGTGTGCGCCAACAACAGATCGTTCTGCCACGACGGCCCGATGGACGGCGTCGCCGCGCGCCCGAGCACGAGGCCGGTCTTCGCCCACGCGACCGCACTCGGTGCCACGATCCGCCCGCGCCGCTCGAACGCGCCCAACAACTCGCGCTCGACCAGGCGGCGTGCCGAGTCTGACCGTGCGCCAGCCAACAGCTCGCTCGCCACGACGCTTGACAGCGCGGTGTGCGGCAGCGCCCACTCGAGGAATTCCTTGAGCCGGAGCAGGTCCGCCGGTCGCCGGAGCGCGTCGATCACGACATTCGTGTCGAGGGTGTAGATCATCCCGCGCGGCGACTACGACCCGCGGGCGCGAACCCGCCATCCGCGGCGACGCGATCGAGCGCGCGGAACACTTCGGTGCGAAACACGACCAAGTCGAGGGCCGCGTCGATCGTCGCGGTCTCCGTTAACGCACCGAGCGCCGTCTTGGCGGCGTCGAGTTTGCGTTGATCGACGAGGATATTCTTGCGCTTGCGCTCGACGGGCGCGCGGCGCGCTGGGAGACGGGATTTCGCCATGACGACCTGGGAGTAGGAGACCATTGCAATATAGGACTCCATACAGCTCCGAACAACGTTGCGTCTGTATGGTAATCCCCCCGCTTTAAGCGGGCGTCAGTAGTGGAGCTATGCCGCTGCTGCTAACCGCTGAGCGGGAGTGAAGCCACCCAGTGCCATATTGGGTCGTTCGTTGTTGTACGTCCAGAGCCACTGCGTTGCCGCCTCCTGCACGTCGGAGATCGTGTCGAACAGATGTTGCGAGAGCCAGTCGTAGCGCACCGTGCGATTGAAGCGTTCGACGTATGCATTTTGCTGCGGCTTGCCCGGCTGAATGAATTCCAGACGAATGCCATGCGTTTTCGCCCAGTCCTGCACCGCGTGACCGACGTACTCGGGCCCGTTGTCACAGCGAATCGTCCGCGGTTGTCCGCGCCAGGCGATGATCTGATCGAGTGCCCGGATCACACGCGCGGCCGGCAGCGACAGATCGACGTCGATGCCGAGCCCTTCGCGGTTGTGATCGTCGAGCACGTTGAACATCCGAAAGCTGCGTCCATCGCGGAGCTGATCGTGCATGCAATCCATCGACCAGACCTGGTTGATCGCGGTCGGCACGGTGAGCGGCTGCGGTGTCTCACGAGTGAGTCGCCGACGGGGCTTGATGCGCAAATTGAGCTCCAGTTCGCGGTAGATCCGATACACCCGTTTGTGATTCTATGCGAAGTGCTTGACGTTGCGCAAATGCAAATAGCACAGGCCAAAGCCCCAGCTGCGATACGCCGTCGTCAGCCGCTGTAGCCAGTCCGCAATCGTGTCATTCTCGGGCGCACGGAGTGCGGTGTAGCGATAGCACGTCGCGCTGATCGCGAACGTCGTGCAGGCGTGGCGAATCGTCGTGCGCATGGTCTGGACCGCGTGCTGGGTCATCTCGCGGCGCTGCGATGGCCTCACCATTTTTTTCCGAGCGCCTCGCGCAAGAGATCGGTGCTGAGCTGCGCCTCGGCGTACATCTTTTTGAGCCGCCGATTCTCGTCCTCGAGCTCCTTCATTCGGGCCATCAATGACACGTCCATGCCGCCGAATTTGGTGCGTCACTTATAAAATGTGGCCGTGCTAATCCCGTACGTGCGACAGAGCTCGGGCACGGCGACTCCGGCCTCTCCTTCCTTCAACACTGCCATGATCTGGCTGTCCGTCAATCGCGACGTCTTCATGAGAACCTCCTCGAAACAGTGTACGAGAAAAGTCTACTTTTGACGACCACTCTTTTTCGGGGGGATTACCCCGATCGCCATGCCCGTCCCCGTCAGCCCCTCAACACCATCGGACGTTGCGGCACGAAGCGCCTTTGCGACGCCGAAATCGGCGACGACAGCGTGCACATCGGCAAGCAAAATATTTTCCGGTTTGATATCGCGATGTACTATCCCTTTGCGGTGTGCATACGCCAGCGCCGACGCGACTTCGCGCAGCAGGTGCAGCGCCTCTCCGATCGTGAATTCGCCGCTGCGCGCTAAACGCGTTCGCAGCGATTCCCCTCAACGAACGGCATCAGGAAATACGGTACCCCGTCCGAATCACCCGCTGACAGCAACGGCACGAGGTGCGGATGCTGCAGTCGCGCGGCCAACGATATCTCACGCTTGAATCGATCGACCGATACGCCTGTCGACGCTTCAGGCGGCAGCACCTTGATGACCAGAGACCGGCCGAGGTCGGCATCCAACGCCAGGATCACGCGTGACATCCCGCCGCCGCCAAGCTCGCGCTCGATCGTGTAGGTCGAGCCGAGGGAGGCTTGTAGTCGTTCGCGAAGATCGCGGGAGGGCGGCATGTGTGTCATTTTCGGTGCCTGTCGCGTGGGGCGCCAGTAGCCCCGTGACAGTCCGGCAACTCAACCGCGCGACACGCATTCAAGCTCGTTCGGGTGCTTATGGCGACTTCTTTCGCCGCGCCTTCCGATCAACCGCGCGCATTTGTGCGAACGCGAGGTCAAACGCATCGAGCGCGGTTTTATGCAGCTCGGAACCGGTGGTCATCACGTCGCCGAAGTCCATGTGCTCGTCCGACGAGGTCGCATAACGCGGCCACAGCGGAAGGTCACCTCCGTTTGGATTGCCACTCTTCGCGAACTGAAGCCAGGCGCCACTCATTGCGCGCGCGAGCGTGCTGTCAGCAGCAGTATACGGCGACGGTTTGTCTTTCGGCCCGCGTAACACGCCGAACACATACTTGACCTCGGCGCTGTGATACGCCCCCATGTTCCGACCTCGGATTGGACTAACGGGCGGGTGGTGACTGAAGCCATACAGGTACACCGGCACGCCACGCTGCGAGACGGCGCGCGCGACTGCGCGGGCAGAGCCATGGAAATACCAGTCGTTCACCCACCGAATCCCCGCGGGCACAATCTCTTCCGCGGTCGCGACCGCATACGTCGATTGCACCAGCGCTTCCGCGCCCAGGCTGCGACGCCCGAGGTACTCTTTCCAGTCGGGCGGGGACTTTCCCAGCGGTAATGTTTCGAGGGAGGTCGCGAACAACGTGGCTTCGTCGGTGTTCGACCCGAGAATCAGCGGAACCCGATGGAATCGACCCGCATCAAAGAGCGCTGCTGGTTCGTCGGGGAGGACCGTGCCGTCCACGAAGGGCCAGTACACGTTACCGGAATCGCTGTACATCACGTCCGTCGATGTCGCCGAACGTCGCAGCAACTCGGCCGCCGGCACCGCACGCAATACGCCCATATCTGCGCCGAGTGCAGCACCCACTTGTTCCGCAGACGGCCGACCGAAGCGTGACTCGGTACGATGCGCCAGCGGCGCGTAGATGGAGGCGGCGCTTTCGGAGATGGCGCGCGCGAAAAGCCCACGTGCCGCAGGCGCGACCATGAGATACAACACCGATGAACCGCCCGCCGACTCGCCGAATATGGTGACGTTTGCTGCATCACCTCCAAACGTCGAGACGTTGTCGCGCACCCATTGGAGAGCCGCGATCTGGTCCATCAAGCCGTAGTTGCCTGTCGGATCATTGGGCGATTCGCGCGACAGCATTGGATGGGCGAAGAACCCGAACACGCCGACTCGGTAGTTGAGACTCACGACGACCACGCCGCGCGCGGCCAACGCCGCACACGCCCAGAGTGGATCGGCGCTGCCGCCGCCGAAGAATCCGCCGCCCGGAATCAACACCATCACCGGCAACCGCTCGCCGCCGCTTGACGCCGGCGTCCAGACGTTCAGGGTGAGGCAATCCTCGCTCATGCGGGGCGACGGGGCCCCTTTCGGAAACGGCGGCTGCATGCACAACGGACTGAAGGCCGTAGCTTGCCGGACGTCGTTCCACGGTTGCACCGGGCGCGGTGGGCGCCATCGCAGACTGTCCACCGGAGGCGCGGCGAATGGGATTCCCTTGAAGGCGCGCGTATTCCCTTCGCGCAGGCCGGCAATCAGACCGGAGCGGATTTGTGCGGTGTCCGTTGATGACAGCTGTATTGCCGAGGCGTGCGATGCGCTGACGAGCAACGAGATACAGACGGCGATGCTACGCACATTGCGTCTCATTGGGCCACCCCCAGCGCCGCGAACCAATGGCAAAACGCCAGCCATCCACTTGTGAAAGAAAGTGGTCCAAGGAGCAGCTCAACGGCGATCGTCCAGATCAGCAGCATCGGATACGCCCACTGTCGCTCACCGTTGCGGCGGTCAACAACGATGAGGACCAGGAGAATCAGTTCCACTGTGGATGGAACGATGAGTGGTCCGAGAAAGGCGAGGCCGAGATTGTCGACACCGAGATTGTGAAAGAGTCTCCCAAGCGCCGGGCCAAGGCCGACCAACGCGGTCGCGGCCATGTACCGCTTGTGTGCGGCCGGCGTGTGGCGGTTGCGAATGCCGAGCGCAAAGAGCACGACCAATTGCAGTACACTTTGAAAACTCAGGAGCGCGATGAGCGGCGGCGGCGGCGCCAACGGATTCGGTGCTGCGGCCAGCATAGTGCTCACGTTACTGATCATACTGAACAGCAAGACGGGCAGCAGCAATGCAATGCCCCGGGCGACCCGTCGGTGCCACTGTACGTGGCCGTTTGCGACGAGCCACGACTGCAGCATTAAAGCGAAGTACCACAGGCTCGCTGTGATGCCGTGGAAATTTCGTCGACTGGTACCGGCACCGAGTGGCCCGTAGAAGCTCGGCCAGAAGCCCGCGAGGACCACCAAGAACGCCGCGAGGAAATACCAGTGCGCGTGTGCATAACTGCGTCGGGTGCCTGCGTTGCCTGGCAGCGACGGCGCGGCAATCGACTGAGGAGCGGTGGCAGTCATTTCGGGAGCGGCAAGGGGAATTCACGGCGAAGGAGAGACGGGGTTACCGCTCGCACATTCACTGGAACGAGATTCCGCCCCTCACTGCGACATTTTCGCGACTGACATTATTTGTACGGTCGCCATTCGCCCGGTGGGCGGCCGTTCAGCCCAGCGGTTTGACCAGCTGCCGAAATTCCGGGTTATTCAGAAGCGGGGCGAACTCCAGCTCCGCGTGGAAGTCAATGCTGCGACTTCTCCCTTCGCGAAACGACTGCTTGAGCAGCTTCATCGCGTCCGGGAAATCGCCGAGCGCCGCGGACGTCCGGGCGAGCGCGTATGAGGTCGTCCCGCGGTCATACGGGTCCTGCATCGCGCGCGCTCGGAGCATCAATCGTGTTGCTTCCGGGCGATCGCCACGGCGCGCCGCAACCAGTCCCAGCAGGAGGTTTGCAGCCTGGTTCTTGGGAGATTCCGCGACAAGTAGTACGAGCAACGAATCGGCCGCGTGGTATTCGCCGAGGTAATAGAGTGTACGCGCGCGCTGAAGGCGTGCAGAAAACGTCGGTGGTTTGTCGCTCGTCAACGCAACGTTTGCATCGAGCGCACGGCGCAGCGTTTCGCGTGCTTCGTTGTGGTGTCCGTGTCCGTCCAGTTCAAGCGCCGTTTGCACAAGTAATGACGCGCCCGATGGCACGCCGCCAACGGCAGGCATCATCGCCAGTGCTGCGACACCCGCCATCACCGAGTCCATCTGGCCGAGTGCAATCAGGGCGCGCAGTTCGAGAAAGTGTAACCGTGCGCTCTCCGGGTGCACGGCGAGTGCCGTGCGGGCTGCTTTGAGTTCCTGCTTGTACTGTCCGAGGTCGTGATACGCCGAGGTCACCTCGACCCAGTAATCGCTGACTGTCCAGACCGAACCCCGGCGACCAAACGTGCTTTCAATTCGCGCGGCCGCCGCAAGCGCTTCACGGGGGAATCCCGCGCGCCGTGCGTCAACTGCGTGAATGTGGTGCGACAGCTGGTTACCCGGCGTTGCGCTGGCGATCGCGCGCGCGGCAACCAGCGCTCCCATCCGGTTCCCGTCGAGCGATCCGCGAGCCTCATCGAGCTTGGCGCGTTCAACCGGATTGAGCGAGTCCCGGTGCTTCTCTAAGAGACGTGTGAGGGAGTCAGCAGCGTCCGGTCGGCCTCGGTTGAGGTACGCGCCAGCCATGAAGCCGAGGGGCGCTAGGTACGTCGAATCAAGTGCGGCAGCACCTGCAAAGTAGCGTATTGCCTCCGTCCACTCCGCGCGTTCGAAGTACTCCAACCCGATCACTTGGAGGGCATATGCATCGTACATCGGCGGCGGGGCTTCATCGCGGAACGCTTCGTTGCGAGCGTCATAGTTGACGGCAAGCGCTCCCAACACCCGTTGGCGCAGCGGTACCAGCATGGCGCGTTGATCACCTCTTGTCGCGTTGACGATCTGCACCACGTGCAGCACACGCCGCTTTGCGACGTCGATAACACGCGCCTGAATACGGATCGAATCGCCCTCCGTGTACGCCTGTGCGGAGACGACCACGTTCGCGCCGCCTGCAGCAGCCACGTCGAGCAATGCCGACTCTCCCTTGGTTGCAGGTGGCGTGATCCCCGAGAGGACTTCGACAATGTCGAGCGGAACAAGCCCTTGTTCGATGTAGTTCGCGGCAACTTTACCGAGGAGTGTGAGTGCACTGTCGCTCTGCTCGTTCTCCATCGGCACGACGAGCACGCGCGTCATTCGAGCAACGCGCTGGCGCACGCGCGTCATCCCTGTTGGTGTCGTCGCAGCTGGACTCAGCGCCGTCGCAATCGGCAAACGAGCGTCTGCGTTCGGTGACAACGTTGGTGCGCTGTCCCGCACGAGCACGCCCGCATACGTCTGCGGCGATCGTTCGGATGCGGTGAGACTTGGCGTTGATCGAGCGCTGCCATCGTCTGCGTGGCGTCGTTGCGTGTTCCATGCAGCGACCAGCAGCAACGCGGCGATTCCTCCGCCAGCCAGCCATCGACGCGACAATCGATGTGACTGCGGTTTGCGACCGGTCGCGGCGACCGCCACGCCATCGCGTTCTGACGTCGCATCATGCGCACTCATCGCGTCAATCGCGCTTACCACCTGAGCGGCGCTGCACGGTCTGTCGGCTGCGCGCTTTTCGAGCAGTTGCATTACCAGCGCATCGAGTGGCGCCGGAATGTCCGCGCGCCGTTCATGCAAAGGCGTTGGCACTATCGTGAGGTGCGCCTCAAGCATTTCCGACGGGGAGCGCGTCCTGAACGGGTGCGCACCCGCTAGCACCTCATACCCGATCACGCCCAACGCGTAGAGGTCTGCGCGGTGGTCTATCGCGGTCTCACCCGACGCCTGCTCAGGAGCCATGTATGCCGGCGTGCCACGCGGTGCGAGCGTGCGTACTGCTGCGTCCTCACCCTGCGCGTCAGTGCGCATCTGTTCAACCAGCGCGTAAGTGCCCGTAGCTCGCGCAATCGCGGATGCGATACCAAAATCGGCGAGCACAGCACCTGTCTCATCGAGCAGCACATTTTCCGGCTTCACGTCTCGATGCGTGACGCCCTGTTCGTGCGCGTATGCGAGCGCTTCGGCGATGTCGCGCAACACACGTCGCGCGTCGGCCATTCCGTATTTTCCCCCGCGCGCCAAACGGTCACGTAACGTGCCACCGGCCACGTACGGTGTGACGAAGAAAAACGCACCTGCCGCTTCGCCAGAGTCGTAGAGTGGAAGCAGCCGCGGATGTCGCAGCCTCGCGGTGATTTGAATCTCGCGCAGGAATCGTTCCGCAATCCCGCAGGATGCGAACGCAGCTGCGAGTACCTTGACTGCAACAGTGCGGTCATGGCGGCAGTCATGTGCGACGAAGACTGTACCCATGCTGCCCCGACCGGCGACGCGTTCAATATTGTACCGCCCCTCGAGTGCCGCTTGCAGCGTCGCGTACGACTCGGCGTCATCGGCCAGCGCAGGAAACGAAATAGTCGCCGGCCGATCGATCGCATGTTCATTGCTGATAGGTGATTCACATTCGAAGAGCATGCGCGCGAGCTCCGCGTGCAACGCGTCGTCGTGCTGGCGGACGCGTTCGAGAAATGCAACCCGCGCATCACCGTGCAGTGCGAGCGCCGCGTCGAGCATCGGTTCGACCGTGCTCCACCTTTCCGGCGACACCAGCGGTGATTGAATTGGCGCCATCAAGCATTCCCCGTCGAATGGGACACTTTCATATTACGGTGCGAGCGCCCGCTGCAGAAGCATCCGCGCTTTGAGCCAGTCGCGTTGAACCGTGCGAGGTGTCACGTCCAGCGCTGCGGCGATTTCCTCGTCGGTCAGTCCACCGTAAAAACGCAACACGACAAGTCGTGCGAGTCGGGGGGCAATCGCCGCGAGTTTGTCCAACGCATCGTCGATCTCCAGCAATGCCGCCGGTTCATCGGCAGCGGCCAGCGCATCGTGGTCCAGAGTTATGCGTGTTACGTCGCCGCCGCGTTTGGTGGACACGCGTGCGCGGGCGCGATCGACCAGGATGTGTCGCATCGCGATGGCTGCGGACGAAAGAAAGTGCGTACGGTCGCGCCATTTGCTGTCGGGCCCTGCGGAGAGCTTGAGAAATGCCTCGTGCACGAGCGCGGTGGTATTCAACGTGCCGTCTCCACCGGGCCCACCAACGTTGCGCAAACGGCGGTGGGCGATGACACGCAACTCGTCGTAGACGGCTTGGTTGATTTCCGCCGCGTGCGCGTTGTCGTCAACGCTCACGCGGCGTCACTGCTCTGCATTCCATTCAGAATGCCGTCCGCGACGTCGCTTTGCAGCTGAATCATGGTATGCAGCATCTCAGCAGCTTACTCTCGCTCTACTGCCAACGCCAACGCATACGTGAGTTGCGCACCTTCGCGCACGCCGTTCGCTCGACTCTGGTACGCGGACGTCAATTGTGCGATCGCTACATCATTGGAATGCAGTTGCAGTGACGCAGGGCCGATGAACGTGCGCGTGATGGTCGGAGTGTAGTCGGTCTGTCGCAGCTTTGGGCGCCTCTGGCACCAGCCGCCGCCGAGCCCGATATTCCGCAATTCGCGCGCCCCTCTTAATTCACGCAATGGATTCTCTCCGCGATTCACTGCAGCAGACATTGCGGGATAGGAATTTCAGTCGGGGTCGGTCGCCAGTCCGTGGAGGATACGGCGTGCTCGTCGGCCTCGCCAGCGCCGCGTGACGGGCGGCGGCTGGTGGGGGCCCGGGTCGATGGGCGGCTCCGCGCGCCGGCGTGTGCCGCGCGGCCGCGGAGGTGGGCGAGGAGCGGGTCGATCACCGACGCCTGGGTGATGCACGCGATGATCCGCATGGGCCCGCGACACGTCGGACACGCGAGCGGGTCGACCTCGAACATCTGCGGCAGGAGCGCCGCCGCAGGGCCTTCGCCCACCGGCGGGCGGCCTCGGTCGGCGGGCGTCGGGGCGCGGAGACGAGGGCGGGTGGCCCGTCCGCTGCGGTGGGCGCCACGTTGCACCGCATCCCGCGCGCGCGGTTGGCGTACCAGCCGTCGTACCGCGTGGTCACGTGCCCCTGGTCTGGCATGTGCACGAGGACCCGGGCGAGGCACTCGAGCGGGTCGGCGGTTTCGGTCCCCGCGGTCGGGCCCTCGGATTTGTCGGAGCGATAGGTCACGGCCTTGGCGGCGCGGTCATAGGTCAGCCGTTCCAGCGCGACGGGATTCCGCGCGCAGGAGCGCGCGAGCCGGGTGGCGAAGGCGCGATCGTCCTCCGGGACCCGAAGGGGACCTCCCACACGGCGGTGTGCACGTGGAACCCGGAGTGCGGCTAGGTCAGCATCCCGGCGGCCTGCTCTTCGTCGAAGCGCTCCAGTCGCACGAACAGCCGCAGCACGGCGCGGCGGAACGCCTCGGTCAACCGGGCGGTGTCATGCACCGGCCACGTGACGAACGACCCGTCGGGCCGGAAGCCGCCGTCGGAGATGAGCAGTTGCAGGTGCGGATGCCAGTTGGCCCGCGACCCTTGCGTCTGCAGGCACGCCACGAGACCGACGGCGAGGTCGCGCTCGCCCGTCAGGGTGCGGATGGCGGCGGTGACGGTGCGCGCCGCGACGCGGGCGATCTCGCCGAGCAGGCGACGCCGGTACAGACCGTACGCCCGGAGCCGCTTGGGGATGGTGCGCACGACCTGTCGGTGCGGCACCGGCGCGAGCAGCGTGGTGTCCAGCCACGGCGTCCAGATCGCGAGGCGCTTGGGCAGGGCAGCTCGGGCAGCAGTAGCGGCACGTGCACGAGAACGCCAGCAGCTACTCGTGCGCGCAGGCATCGCCGCGGATGCGCGCGAAGCCGTGCTCGAGCACACCGCAGGCGAGGAACGTGTCGGCCACCTGCGCGACGACGGGGCGCCACGGGCCGTACTCGCGGGCGAAGCGGTCATCGTAGACCGTCTGCCGCCGCTGCAGATGATCGGACACCAACCGAACGAGCGGCGACGCATGGGGCCGTCGGGGATTGTAGACGCCTGGGGCCGTCGGGGATTGTAGACGCCGCGCGCCGCCGGCGCCGCGTCGAGCATGCGCGCTCCGGGACCGGGGAGCGCCGAGCATACGTCCGACTCCGGCGCAGACTGTCACCGTTCTGTTGCGCGAGGGGCGGTTTCGACGCAACCTCCCTGTGGCGCCGGCCGAACGATGCTTGCTGCTGACGAGGGTTCTTGCACCAGTTTCGTGGACACTTCCACCTAACGAGAATGGGAGCTACACGTGCCGCGATCCGGATCTCGCAAGCTGTACAAGTACACGGACGAGTTTACGCAGATGGCTGTTCGTCTCAGTCATCAGCCCGGCATGCAGGTCAAGACGGTAGCGGCCGCGCTGGAGATCAGCTTCCTGCCATCTCCGTTCCTGCCATGACCCAACAGGCCTTCTGGCGCCAGATCGCGACGACCTTTTATCACACGTATTGCCCGAATCGGATGGAAGAGATCGAGTTCATCGATTTCAATTATCCGGTGCGCGACGTTGCGCTCCCACAGGGGACGCGCCTTTCCGGCTTCAAGGATCCACGCGTGTCGCCGTTGCACTGCACGTTCTTCAGCGTTCCGGGAACACCCATCGCAATCCTGGGCGTGCACAGTATGGGGAATCTCAAGACCAATCCGAAGGCGTTGGCCAGGGTGCGCAATGAATACGAGGTCCTCGTCGCAATCCCCCACGTCCTGCAAACGGTCTGCGCCGATGGAATCGATGCTTGGTCGTTGTTCAAACAATCCATTCCGGTTGCTGGCGGTGGATGGCAGTACAAGATTCCGCATCCGGAGCGTTTTCTTCGCTACACCACACCGTTTCCGAAAAGATAGAATCCGGGATAGGAGTCTCAATCGGGGCGGGTCGTCTATCCGTCGAGCATACAGAGCAATCGCCGACCGCGCCAGCGACGGGTGACGGGCGGCGGCGCGCCCTCCGTCTCGCACGTGCGCCGTGAGCGCGGCATGGCGCGCATTCAGCCGTTGCGCGTCGCGTAGCGCACTTCGGTCGGAGTGACATCGGTGCCGAGACCGTCGCCCAACTTCGCATTGCTGCAGCCAGCGTCACATCGGAGCGCCGTGAAACGTCGTTCGCTGACGCTCACTCGTTCACGGCTCCCTATGTGAGCCTTTACTGCAGAACGCCGCGTTTTGCCTCGCTCAGAGGCTGGAGGCTCTTGTGAATCATCCACACTGCAACTCGTGCAACATCGCCCTGCTCACGCTCGCGACAGGAGCGAGCGACTGCGTGCTCGCATCGACGCGCGCGAAGGCGTGACGTCATGGAGGACACGGTCGCGATCTGGGCCACAGTTCGGCAGCGTCAGCAGGCGTGCTGGCGTGCGTTTGCCTGGGGACCCGTTGTTCTCGTCCTTGCCTTGAGCATACGGCAGGTGCCCGTCTGCGCAGTGGCGGTAAGCTTGCTGTGGGTCGGCTGGCTCGCCGCGCGTTCGATGCAATTGGAGGCGAGCCCGTGTCCGCGCTGCGGACACCTCCTCTTTCGCGATGGCGCGTACCACAACTCTTTCGTCTCTGGATGCCTGCACTGCGGCCAAGAAATTGGTGCGCCGGTGCGCGCTCAGGAGCATCTGCCGTGATGTCGGATGCGGCCGCGACTGGCGCAGCCAGTCGACGGTCGGTCGAGCGCCCGGTGCGGCGGAACGTCAGGATGCGACGTTCCCGCGGCGGCGCGATCGGGTAGATCGCACAGCGCTGATCGGCAGCACGCTCGCGAGGGCATAACGGATCGCTGCTGCCGACGGGGTCAATCAAGGAATGCGGCTAGCTCACGTCGTTCGTCTGCCGCATCGTTACGGTGCCCTGCAGCAGGGCCTGCCGATATTCCGCATTCATCGCTCAGTGGATGACACGTGAAGCGTCCCGCTGTTGAGCAAGCAATCCGCGTTGCTGAAACTGGATCGGGACTACGACGCGTAACTGGACGCCGCGTCCGTGTTTGGACAGAAGTACGAGATCCGTGGTACTCTCCAAGGTCCATCCGGGGAGACGGCGCTCGTGGTGACGGTCTGGATCATTCTCACCGGCGAAACGCTACCACGGTTCGTCACAGCGTACCCAGGGAACCTGCGATGACAGCGTTTCAAGAGCTTGATACCGTCGCGCGGACGCATGATCTCCCAGACGTCGGCCGCTGCGCTGGTGATATTGGCGCTAACGTGCAGCGCGATCCGA
>JBBQDB010000117.1:0-12975 GCA_038319245.1 Gemmatimonadales bacterium | reverse complement strand
CACGGATCCAGCGCATCGGTTTTCGCCCAACAATCTCGGAGGTCCTGCGCCTCCGCGTTGGCGAGACGACCGGGCAGCGCATCGCGTTATCGGGTGCATTGGCGTCGCTGGACACCGTGCGCGTGACCACCCGATCCGCGTGCCGCCTCTTGGCGCAGGACTCGGCCGCGTCCATCGCCGCGGTGTGGGAGCAGTCGCGCATCGCCCTGTCCGCCACCGACCTGACGTCGTCCACGCGCACGCTGTCCGTTACCACGCAGACGTACGCCCGCACTCTTGATCGGACCGGTCGACGCGTGCTCGAGGAACGACTCGCCACCGAGACAGGACGCGTGCGCCAGCCGTGGCGGAGTCTTGCCCCCGACAGCCTGCACCGGGCGGGCTATGTGGTGCCGGATGGCGACTCCACGACGTACCATGCGCCAGGGCTCGATGCCTTGCTGACGCCGGCGTTTCTCGACGATCACTGCCTCCGCCTGCAGTCGTCCTCGGATTCGACGCTCATTGGGCTCGCGTTTGAGCCCATCGCGGCGCGACGGCATCTTGGCGAGATCGCGGGCGTGTTGTGGCTGTCGCGCGCGTCGGCCGAGCTTCGACGCCTGCAGTTCGGCTATGTGAATGTGTCGCGTGAGCAGGAACGGATGGCGCGCGGGGAGCTGCGGTTTGCGCACCTCCCGGACGGCGCCTGGCTCGTCTCGCAGTGGTCCATTGTGATGCCGGTGCTGGAGCAGACGCGCGCGAAAACGTCGATGTACGAGGCGAGCGTGGTGACCCGCGCCTTGGCCGCGACGGGCGGCGCGCTGCTGCTCGCGACGAAAGCGTCCCTCGGGCGCACGGACACGCTGTTCGTGGTGCCACGGTATCGCATCGCCGGGCGGGTGATCGACTCCACGTCAGGGGCCCCGATGCCTGGTGCCGAGGTCGGCATCCTCGCCCTCGAGCTGCATGCCGTCACGGATTCCATCGGTTACTTCGAGTTGCAGGGTGTTGTGGCCGGCGACTACGAAGTCGATGCGACCGACGGCGCACGTGACGCGGTCGAGCTAGCGACGCGCACGCACCTCACCATCGCCGACCGGGATACGAACGTGACCCTCCGCGTCGCGTCCGCGGCAGCCGTGGCGGCGCAACTCTGCCGAGGGGCGCGTCTTGGCGCCGGACGCGAGGGTGTGGTGCTTGGGACGATTTGGTCGACCGGCGACTCTTCGACGAATGCGGGGGTAACCGTCAGTGTGCAGTGGACCGAAGTCGGTGTGCGCGACGGCGCGCGCGGGGCGCAGGTGGAGCAGTTCACGCACGCCGTAGACACCCGCACCGACGGGCGCGGCGCCTATCGCGCGTGTGGCGTTCCGACGAACACAAACTTGGTGGTGCGCGCCACGGCGACGCGTGGCAGCGCCACGCCCGTGCCCGCCCGCATTCCCGACGGTCGACGATTCGCGCAAGCCGATCTTCGGTTGGAGGCGACCACCGTCGGCACGGCGACACTGGCGGGACGGATCATTGTCGTCGGCACAGAGCTGCCCGTCGTGGGCGCCGAGATCCGGCTCGGAGATGCTACGCCCGCGACGCGCTCCGACGCGGACGGACGTTTTCGCCTCTCAGGCATCGCGCCGGGCACGTATGCGCTAACCGTCCGTCGCATCGGCTATCTACCGTTAGCGGCGACGCTCGCACTCAGCGCGAACCAGACCGACGTACGGCGCATCCTGCTGTCGCGCGCCGTGGTATTGGACTCCGTATTCGTGGCGGAGAGTGCCATCCTGCCATCCTTTGAGGAGCATCGACGCAGCGGGCTCGGACACTTCCTCACGCGCGACGACCTCGCGCACATGGAAGGACAGACGGTGGCGTCGATCCTGACACAATTTTCCGGCGCCATCGTGGTCGGAGGCGGCGGCGGTCGCGCGTGGCTCGCCAGCAGCCGTGGGATTAAATCGCTGTCAGGGACGCGTCGCCCCGACGCCGCCGACTCCGTCGCCGGCGCGCGCCCAGCGTGCTACGCCAACGTCTACCTCGACAACAACCGGGTGTACGGCGGACGAAGCGGCGAGCCGCTATTCGACTTACGCACCATCAGTCCCGATCGGATCGAGGCGATCGAGTACTACGCGGGCCCAGCGCAAACGCCGTCACGCTACAGCGATCTGAATGCCACCTGTGGGGTGCTGGTGATCTGGACCCGACGAAGTCCGTAGACCGCGCGATCCCGAAGCTTGCGGACCCGCAGATGTTAGTGGAGTTGCCTAGCGCGCGCTACACCGCATAAATGGCCGAACATGGTCAGTTTGCCGACGCGCATCTCAATGCGACCGCGAAGGCCATCGATGCGGCTGACACGACCGCGTTACAGGCGTTGTTGGTGTCCTACAAAACGAGCGGCACAGTAAGCGATTACGCCGAGCGTGATCCATCCATGGTGCAGACAAGTCACTCGACATTTCACGCATCGCTACGATTCAAGAAATTTCCTCGGGCGTTATTCTTTTAGCAGCACGGGGTTGTTCCGACGTCCGAAGGAACGACAATGCAGCGCGAATTGGAAAAGGGCGTGAGGGAATTTCAGTCGCAATTGCGTCCGATGGAGCCGGGGTATGCCAATTTTGTGCAATCTCCAAAGTCCTCATTCGCGAGTAGGGCTTCTCCTGCATAACGACGCGTATTGGCGGATTGCGGATGGCAGCTTGGTGTCCGGAACCCACAGTTGGTTGGCCGAATCCGCTCGCGCGCGACCCATCCGGCAGCGCTCCTGCTCGGGTCTTCGTCCCACAATGGCCGACGGTCACGTCAACTATTATTCCGACTCGACCTCGACCTGAGCAATCAGGCCCGCGCCTAACCAGCCGCTATAACTCAGCTCCCCGTTACATGGCATCAGTCTTTCGTCAGGCGTTCGCGCTGCGTGCCGACACCGACTACGAGCGGACGACCGCGCAGGTTCGCGAGGGCTCCGAGCTATCGGCGAGTAACATCTGGTCGCTGACATTTGCGATTTTGATCGCGTCAGTCGGTCTCAATGTGAATTCGACGGCCGTCATTATCGGCGCCATGCTCATCTCGCCGCTCATGGGCCCGATCGTCGGCATGGGACTCGCGCTGGGTACCGACGATATCGTGCTCCTGCGACGCAGCCTGCGAAACTTGACACTTGCGACGGTCGTCGCACTCGTCGCCTCGACGTTGTACTTCTTCATCTCTCCGCTGGCGGATGCGCAGTCGGAACTGCTCGCCCGTACGAGGCCGACTCTCTACGACGTGCTCATCGCGCTGTTCGGCGGCGGGGCCGGTATCGTGGCAGCGTCGCGCCGTAGTGCGCAGCAAAATGTCGTTTCCGGCGTCGCGATCGCCACGGCGCTCATGCCCCCCCTCTGCACCGCAGGCTTTGGACTCGCGCATGGCGACCTGCCGTTCTTCTTCGGCGCGATGCATCTGTTTCTGATCAACGCACTCTTTATTTGCCTCTCAACGCTCACATTCGTGCGCGCGCTGCATTTCGCACGAGTCGGCGATCCGGAGTCGCCGTCGAATCGTCGAGCGCACACCGTGATCGCGCTGCTGACCGCTGCACTCGTGCTGCCGAGTATTTATACCGGCTGGACCATCATTCAGGAGACGCGCTTTCAGCAATCTGCCCGTCGCTTCGTGAGCGAGCGCGTGCGGGAATCGGATCGCACAGTGCTCAACACCGATCTGCATTTCGATCTTGACAGCTCGACCATCTCAGCGACGGTACTCGGTCCGTTGATCTCACCGGCAGCCATGGACTCGTTACGACTCAAGCTGCCCACGTACGGGCTCCAGCGGACACGGCTGATTCTCCGTCAACCGTTGCAGCAGCCGGCGACCCTCGACGCGCTCCGTGAGCAATTGCGTCAGAGTCTCGCACAGGATGTGACCAAGAGCGTCACTGCGTCCGGCGCCGCCGCCAGTCGCGAGACGCAGCTGCTGACCGCGCAGCTCGAAGCCATGCGCGCGGCGCAGTTGCCAACAGCTCAAATCTTCCAGGAACTCTCGGCGCTTGAACCGACGCTCACTTCGCTTTCGCTCGGGCGCCAAGCAACGCAAGCGGATTCGCTAGGTGGATCGGATGCGAACGTCATCGCCGTGGCTACGTGGACCAAACGTCCGACGACCACCGTGCAGCTTCGGGTGCGTGCCTTTCTCGTTTCTCGTCTTCGTACCGACTCAGTGACCGTCACCCACGAGCTCGCGTCGCGCAAGAAATAGGCACGTCAAAATGCCTCGTCCCATGGCGTGGATAAACGCATCGCCGACGCAATTAACCCCGCTGTGCTATACGTCTGAACAAAATCCCCCCACTGTTCCAACGTCTCTTCCTCAACATGCTCTGCGAGCAATCCGAGAGGGTTGGGGCATCGAGGTCATCGCCATTTATGATTGGACACCACGATCACCTCCTGTCCGCGTGCTCGCCGTCCACAATCGCGCGTGGCGACTTCGCGTCCGACGACTGTTGCTCTTCCTCAATAAGTTCACGTGGTAGTCAGACCACGTCTCACGCGCCGTTCGTGGTCGCATACCCGCCACCGACCCGGTACACTACGGGGTAGACCCCACATTACGAGAAGTGGCCCTGTCCATCATGTCGAAATCCACGACGCGCGCCGCACCGGCGCCCCCCGCCCGACCGGAGATTGCAACCTCCGTGAATGCGTTCCGTCGCATTCTGCGGGCGTTACGCCTCGCCGAAACCGAGACTCGCGTCAGTGCGGGCATTAGCGCCGCGCAACTCTTTGTGCTCCGAGCACTCAGTCATCAGCAAGGTGCCTCACTCTCCGAGCTTGCGGAGCGCACCCTCACCGACCGAAGCTCTGTTGCCTCGGTAGTTGATCGCTTGCTGCTCGCGAAGCTCGTCACGCGAACGACGGATGCGCGTGATCGGCGGCGCGCACTCATAGAAATCACTGCCGCTGGACGCGCCGTGCTCACACGTGCTCCGCAGCCGCCCACGGCACTGCTCGTGGATGCGTTGACGCTCCTGTCGCGCGCAACGCTGGTTGCACTATCCAACGGACTAACCGCGTTGACGGACGCGATGGATTTGCGCGACGAACCGGCTGCGATGCTGTTCGAAGATCACGAACCAACACGCTCACGACGATCGAAATCCGATCGCCGCCGCTGAGACCCGCACAGCAAACGGTCACCGCGCGAAGGTCGCGTGGAGGATGGCGAGCACGGTATCCGACGACACGCGAGGGCAACGCATCGGGCGCAGCAACCAGAGCTCGCCCGCGAGTCGAACCCGCTGCTCGCTCGCCTCGCTCTCGGCGCGGGTGGGCACCACTTGGTGCAACGAAACGGCGAGCGAGTCCAACAGCGCGGTCACCGCGACGGTATTGTCAGCACAGGGCTCGATCGCGTCCACGGTGCGCTGCGCAACGAGCCCGCTGCGCACGAATCTCTGGTGTGAGTCTGCGGCGCGATCAAAGGGGTTGAGCGCGATCACCGTATCGACTAACCGCAACCGCGAAGCGGTCGCGCTGTCGGTCGCGTCGATATTGAGCGCGTCGAGAAAGTTTGCGCGCGCCGTTCGAAACTTTCCGAGCTCGAGCGATGCCTGGCCAAGCCCGACGCGCGCGTCACGGTCGCGCGGATTCCTACGCAGCAGTTGGACATAGATGCCGGCGCCGCGTTGCGGCAATCCGCCACGGACGAACAACTGGGCCAACCGATGTCGAACGGCAACACTGTCTCGAAACTCCTCCTCCAGCGGCAACAGTTCCGCGAGCAATTCCGCGCTGTCATGATGCGTGGCGAGTAGTTCGACCAACGCGAGCCGAGCACTCGCGCGCTGCTGCACGGAATCAGCGCGCCAACTGCCGAATACCGCACGATGATAAAACGTCTTGGCATCATCATCTCGGCCCTCCTGCTGCAGGAGCTCCCCCATCAAGCGATTGGCTGCACCGTCAGAGCCGTTTGACGCGAGGACGCGAAGTAATACACGTTCCGCTTCTGCCGGTCGACTATCCAGCAGCTTCGCGCGTGCGAGCGCCACTGCATAGGGTAACGAATCCCGCTCCGCGGCCAGCGCGGTGGCGAACCGTTCGCTCGCTGCTCGGGCTTGACCGTTTGCGAAGAGTGCGCTTCCCTCAACAAACAGTGCAGCGGCGCGAGACTTCGACTCGGCGCGCTCGGCACGCGCGAGCGCCCGATCAATGAGCAGCGTCGCGACGATGGCCCCGACAATGACAAGCATCGTCGCCAAAAACAATGAGGTGCCGATCGCAGGAGGCGTGTCGCGTGTCGCGTTACCCATGCGCGGCTACCTCGACGACGTTCAGCTCAGGCTTGCGACCGACACCATACGCGTGCAGGACGTCGCGCAACGCCACGAGCCCGACGAGCACCCGCGTATTGCTCCTGCTCACCACCGGCAACACCGCCCGTCGCGACTCACCCATTCGCCCGAGCACCAGCGCCATCGGCTGATCGGCGTGCAGATGGTCCTGCGCGGATGGACGCGCCGGTGACGACAGATTCTTCGAGATGAGGTCGCGCATTACGACATCCCCCAGCCCATCCGCCATTGCCCGTTCGATATCCCGCGTTCGTACCAAAGCCACGAAGCCCTCGCCGTCCTCAACCGGCCACCAGGGCAGCCGCTGCGATTGTACGCGCTCATACGCGTCCGCGACCGAACCCGATGCAGCAAGTCCCGCCGGCGCTGGTAGCATCGCGTCTCGGACAAGCAGTCGCTTAGCTTCGCGTTGCACACTACCCGAGGGCAGATGCAGACCATCCTGATGCGCGAGTGCCTCGTAAATGGACTCACGCTGCAGGGCTCGCGAGATCGCGAAGGCAATGAGATTCGAAATCATCAACGGGACGATGATCGAATAGTTGCGGGTCACCTCGAAAATCATGATGACCGAGGTGAGTGGAGTACGAATTACTCCCGCGAACGCCGTGCCCATGCCGACGAGTGCATAGGCACCCGGTCCAGCGGTCGAACTGGGGAACCACTGATGCACCACAGCACCAACTCCCCCGCCGAGCATCGCGCCGATAAACATGCTCGGCCCAAAAATTCCGCCGGCATTTCCAGACGCGTAACAGATCGCCGTCGCGAAGATCTTCAATGCGCCGAGCATCAGGACGAGCCGCAAGACCACCTCGCCGTCCAACACTCGATCGACTTGATCGTAGCCCACACCCAAGACTTGCGGCACGTAATAGCCGATCAGCCCGACAGTAAGCCCGCCAACGGCCGGTTGAATCCAGCGCGTTGACGCTGGCAGTGAAAGGAATCGTTTGCGCATGGCCAACAGCAGGCGGACAAATGCCACCGAGCACAATCCGCCGACGATACCGAGCACAACGTACGCGCCAAGCTCACCGCTGCTGACGAGGTGATAGCCGGTCACGTGAAAGAGCGGTTCATCACCGAGCACCAGGTGCAGCATCATCCACGACGTCACGGAACTCAACACGATGGAGCCGAGGATCGGCGCGTGCATATCCCCGACAATTTCTTCGAGGGCGAATAGTACGGCGGCAATAGGCGTATTGAACGCCGCTGCCAAGGCGGCGGCGGCGCCGACAGGTACGAGCCATTGCACACGAACGCCACTGAGTCCCAAGCGGCGCGCCATCACCGATGCAATGCCGCTGCCTAAATGGACGGATGGTCCTTCGCGTCCTAAGGCGATCCCGCTCGCGAGCGAGATCACACAACAGGTGAACTTGCCGATCACCGTCCGAAACGTGATGCGTCCATTGTGGATGAAGATCGCGGCACGGGTTTGCGGAATGCCGCTCCCACGAGCGTCCGGAAACGCACGCACCAACAGGATGCCTGTCACGAGTGCGCCAGCGGTCGGCGCAAGAATGCGTCGCCACGCGGCCGAATCCGTTGGGTAGATGCGCGCCGCAAGGCGACCGGTGAGTAGCACGAATGCAACGACGACCAAGCCGACCAACGCACCGACGAGCACGCTCAGCACTAACGCCAAGCGGTCTTCGCGTTGCCGGAGGTCCTCGACGAGCCCAAATGTCCGGGAAATGAGGCGCGCCGCGCCGCTTCGTAAATCAAACATCGTGTTTTGAGACGCCGGATTCATCGAGGAAGCGTGCCGCGCCCGAAGGCTCGCGGTTGCGCGAATTGTCACGTAAGAAATCGTAGTGAGGAGTGCCGCCCCCATCGCCCATCGCGGCCCAGCAGACCCGAC
The DNA here is from genome assembly GCA_038319245.1 of Gemmatimonadales bacterium. Lineage (GTDB taxonomy): Bacteria > Gemmatimonadota > Gemmatimonadetes > Gemmatimonadales > Gemmatimonadaceae > Gemmatimonas. Next base: position 4,780 of record JBBQDB010000117.1, on the reverse strand, counting down.
CATCGCGGCGACTTTCGCCATGACTGGACAGGTCCGTTCGGCGGACGTGCGCTGTGCCATGCGGTGTCTCCAGCGGCGTTGACCTGAAACACGCCCGGCCAGCGAAATACCGGGCTCCCCCGTAAACGCGGGGTATACCCCATATTAACGTACGCTCGCGTTTGGCGCAGGTGCAACCGCGGGCGATCGCGCGTAACGAGCGCGAGAAACCGACCCCGTCATCGATCCTTGTGCGACGTGCCGTGTCGGCCGTGCGCGTACGTAGCGCGAATGCTGCTCGCCACGGCATCCATGCCGCGCCCAGATGGGGCCGTGTCCGCCACAACGCTACGTTTCCCAGAGCACCTGCACACACACGTCGCATACAAGGCCAACAATGAGCACATTTGAAGTGGTCGCAGTTTTGATATCGCTGACGGCAATCTTCGGCTACATCAACTATCGCTGGATCAAGCTGCCGCCGACGATCGGGCTGATGAGCCTCGCATTGCTTGGGTCGGCGCTGCTGCTGGTGCTGAGTCGCGCGCAGTTGATTGACCTGACGCACGTGACCGCGTTCGTCATGGCCATCGACTTTGACAGCACGCTCTTGAATGGCATCCTCGGGGCCCTGTTGTTTGCCGGCGCGCTCCACGTCGATCTCGAGCAGCTGCGCGAAGAACGTGTTCTCATTCTTGTGCTGAGCACGGCTGGCGTGGCGCTCTCTACCGGTTTGGTCGGCGGTGGCGTGTTCTATCTCACTGCCCTGCTGGGCATCGACGTCCCACTGCCGTGGTGTTTCGTTTTCGGCGCACTCATCTCCCCGACCGATCCGATTGCCGTCGGCGCCATTTTGCGCAAGGCCGGCGTGCCCAAGCGTTTAGAGGTCACGATTACCGGCGAATCGCTGTTCAACGACGGCGTCGGTGTCGTGGTCTTTCTTGTGCTCGTCGGCGTCGCGGGCGGCGGAGAGTCGTTGACCGTCGCGCATGTCACACAATTGTTTGTCGTCGAAGCGGTTGGCGGGTGCGTGTTTGGGCTCGCGTTGGGCTGGATCACGAATCGACTGCTATCGCGCGTCGACGAATATCAGGTCGAGATTCTGCTGACACTCGCCGTCACGACCGGCGGCTTCGTGCTGGCGAATCGTCTCCATGTCTCCGGCGCGCTGGCGATGGTGGTCACGGGTCTCATGGTCGGCAGCTCCGGGCGCGCCTTCGCAATGTCCGAGACCACGCAAGCGAGGTTGGATGACTTCTGGGAGCTCGTCGACGAGTTCCTGAACGCAATGCTGTTCGTACTCATGGGTATTGAAGTGGTGATCATTGAGTTCACCGGCGCATCTGCGCTTGCCGGCCTGCTCGTCATCCCAGTCGTCCTCCTCGCGAGATTCATCAGCGCAGGCGTTCCGCTGGCGTTGATCCACCTCCACACACCGTCCGCGCAAGGCGCACTCCCCATTCTGACTTGGAGCGGATTGCGCGGCGGCATCAGCGTCGCGCTCGCGCTTTCACTGCCTGCCAGCGGCGCGCGTTCGACGCTGGTGACGATGACGTACATCGTGGTCTGCTTCTCGATTCTCGTCCAAGGCCTGACCGTGCAGTGGGTGGTTAGTCGCGTGCTTCGCCGCTCGTCCGCGGCGATGCTCGCGGGCACAGAGTCGATTTCGTAACAGCGTGATTCAGCGGGCAGCCGACACTAGGAACCGGGTAAGCACTCTGTCTCGGTGCACTGCGCGAGATGCGTGTGACATGGCCACGTTACTTGAGATAGGTCGCAAACCACGCCAACGTCGGATCCCAGACGGAGTTCGGAAAGTATCCGAGCGTGACATACGTGAGATCGTGATCGTACGACGGGAACAGGCGATAGTCGTCGGGCACCTTGAGCGCGACAAGGCGCGCATGCAACGCGGCTGCCTGTGCATAGGGCACGAGACCATCGAGCTGACCGTGCACAATCAGGGTCGGCGGTGATGCACTGGTCGCTTGTGCGACCGGACTGGCGCCGGCCCACTGCGCTGGCTGCGCGAGTTTGGTCGAGCCGAGGTATCGTTCGAGAATTCCCTGCACATCGGGAATGGCGAGGAAGGAAGGCGCCGTAAGATCGGTCGGGCCAGAGAGGCTGACGACCGCTTTGATCCGATGCTGGGGGTCGTATCGATACGCGGCCAGCAGTGCGAGATGCGCACCGGCGCTGTGACCAACGAGCGCGAAAGTTGACGGCGCGACGACATAGTCGGTGGCGTGTTGTGCGACGTAGTCCAGCGCGGCGGTCACGTCGTTCGACAGGAGCGGATCGTGGATGTTGAGCGGTACGCTCGCCAACCGATAGTTGATATTCACGCACGCGTACCCTTGTGCGACAAACGTGCTGATGTCCGTCGGCGTGAATACGGCTTTGTCGCCACCTTCCCACGCGCCGCCGTGAATGAACACGACAACGGCCGTTCGTACGCTGCGTCCCGCGGGTAACTGCACGTCCATGACCTGCGCCGCATCCACGCCATAATGCACATTGTCAAGCGCGCGCGCCGGCAGTGACAGCGCCGGACTCGTACCGCTTCGCTCAGTACAGCCGCCAACGCACCACAACGCCATCGCGCTGATGACGGACAACACTCGACGTCGTGTTTGCATCGTGGTCAGCCTCCGGTGTGTCGTGTGTGTGCCGAGTGTGGTAGTGCATGCACATAGTGCACGCAACCGTCGAACTTCGCGACTGTTACACCGTGTCGAGTAACTCGCGCAGCGCGGCGTTGACGAACACGGCGTCGACCGGATTGTGAACGGGCATCCCCGCGCGATGTCCCCAATCCGACGGAATCACCCGCAGTTCGGCATTGCGCATGGCCGCCACTTCGCGCCGACTGTCTTCCGCTTGAAAATACAGATCGGTCGCGCCCGGCATGATCAGCGCACGCGCTGTAATCGATGCCAGCGCGCGTTGCAGATCGCCGCCGTACAACTCGTTGGCGCTGATATCGCCGTGCTGCCAAGTCCAGAGCATCGCCAGCAGATTATCCGGATCACGCCGCAGGTAGTTCCCTTCCCACACCGTCACGAGATAATCCTCGAGCGAACTGCATCCCGTCTGTCGCCAGAGCTCGTCGCGATAGAACGTTTGCGACATGCCCCAGCCGGCGTACACCCGCGCCATCGCTCGCAGGCCACGCTCCGGAAACGCGACAAAACGTCCGTCCTGAAAGTTCGCGTCGAGCGTGAGCGTTGCTGCGACACCCTGCAAAAACACCTGATTGTGCGGCGACGTTTTTGCGGCACCACACAGTACCGCGAGTCGTTGTACGGCGTCGGGGTACATCGCCGCCCAGTGATAGGCCTGCATGCCGCCCATCGACCAGCCACAGGCGAGCGCGACGCGATCCACGCCAAACACCTCGTCCAATAATCGTCGTTGCATGCGCACGTTATCGAACACGGTAAATGTCGGCCACCGCGCACCACTCGCCGGCGCCGTCGCGTTGCTCGGCGATGACGAGAGCCCATTACCGAACATGTTTGGCACGATGATGAAGTAGCGCGTCGGATCGAGTGCGCGACCCGCACCGATCATCCACTCGATATCGGTATGATGCGCTCCGTACGGCGTCATGAAGAGAATCGTGTTCGTCCGCTCGTCGTTGAGCGCACCGTACGTCTGGTATGCGAGTCGCGTGTTGCGATGCGTTCGTCCAGACTGCAACACGACATCACCGGCGTGGAAGATTTTCGGTTCCGTGGCACTCATCTCACAGTCCTCAGGTGTCTCAGGCGATCAGGATCAATTCGTCGCGATGGGGCATCGCAGCAGGCGGAAGTCCGGCACCTTGGCGTTCCGCAGAAATTTCGTGACCCTTGGCCCGGCGCCCTCGGGCAGGGTGGCGTATACATGCTCGCACGCATCAAGCGAAGGATCGCATGAGGTCGTGCGCTGCGCGGAATCGCTGAATACCCAGGTCGGCGACGTTGCGTGCCGCACGCGTTGTGTGAGATCCGCGCAGCTCAATTGCTCGTACACGACGCGTGGCGACCGGTAAAAGAAGATCGGTAGCGGGGGCATCTCGTAGGGAGACAGACCCAACCCAACGATGCGATCGGCACGGCTGTTGTAGATGAATCGGTCCATCAGCACTTCGCTGCGTACCGCGAGCAGCGGCAGTACGGCAAGCATGCCGGCATTGATAGGCAGCGCGACCCACTTGAGCCCCGCACGAACCGCACGCGACAGATGATCGCGAACACGGAACCAGACGAACGACGCCTGAATCGGCGCAACGACCGCGATAGGAAACAGGAAACGCAGTTCTTTGTGAGCGAGGAGCGCATGCACAACGAAATACGGCACAGTGCACCAGGTAAGACTGAGGCGCGGCTTGACTGCCCAACTGACGAACGCGCCAAGGGCGACAAACAATCCGAGCGGCGGTGCGCCCTGATTCACGATGCGCGGGAAGTAGTCCCACCACGGCGACGTACCAAATTCAGCCGCCTTTCCGTCAATCAGGTTCGTCGTGAAGTACTTGATGGCCGGAAAGACCCACGTGCCGTACCCGATGCGATCGCACACGGCACCAATCGCGAGTGCGCCAAGGCCCGCCCCAACGAATGCCGCCACCTCGCTCCGTTTCGTGCGATGAAAGCAGACCCACCACAGCACGCCTCCGAACGCCAGGATCGCAGCCTGAAAACGGAACTCGAACGCAACACCCCAGAGAAAGCCAACAATCGCTAAGACGCCCCAGCGAGACGTAGTTGGTTCCGGGGAGGGCACTCGGCGCCGGTGGTCGGCCGAGATGGCGACG
>JBBQDB010000116.1:0-13003 GCA_038319245.1 Gemmatimonadales bacterium | reverse complement strand
ACATACGTCCACCAATTGATCAGCGGCACGGACGCACCAAGTGCGAGCGCAGCCTCCGTCGCGTAGTTGAGCAGCGGTACGTGCAACGCGTAGATGATGAACGAAAATCCCGTCAGCCAGCGAAACCACGCGCGTCGCATTGCTTGCTGCGCGAGCCCGTCCAGCCCATACCACACGGTGAGCAGCCCCAGCACTTCCGACGCGCGATACATCAGCAGCATCGGAGTCGTGATCGATGTTGAGTACTCATGAAAGGCGAAGGCCATCCAGGCTCGGACGGCGCACAGCAACAACCAGAGCACACCAAAGAGTCGCACTCGAACCCACGCAGGCTTGGCAACCACATCGACATCGCGCACCGCGAGCCATACGCCGAACGCGTAAAAGAGCAGCCCCTCGCTGTCAAAGAGCGATGGGCCGCTGCCTGGCAACCAGTAGAGCACCGCGACCGAGAAGAACGCGCGCGGCCACTTTATCACCGCGGTCTTGATCAGCGGGTACAGCAACACGAGCAGCAGCAGCGAGCGCAAAAACCACAACTGAAACGCTGCGGGCTCGATGAGCCAGCGCGTCAACAACTGCTGCGCGGAATGCTGCCCGATAAAAATCGCTTGGGGCTGAAAGGGGCTGAGCCCGGCCGCCGCGACGTAGCCGCGCGTTACGCTCCACTGCTCGAGCGCGAAGGTGATCGCGATTGCGATCGCACTCCACGCGAGATACGGAATGCCGAGTGTGCGCGCGCGACGAAGCACGCGCGACCTGTATGGCTCGCGACCGTCGTCACGCCACGCAAACAGATAACCCGAGATCGCGAAGAGAATCGGAATACGAAATCGCAGCAAACCGTTTGCCAGCAGATACTGCAGCACGCGATCCCACGTCGCCGATTCCTCGACAAGCGTGGACGCCCAGAGGTACCGCGGATGCAGGTTGAATGCGTGTACGTACACCAGCAGCACCATCGCCATCAGGCTCCAGAAGCGGAGTTTGGCGCTCAGCGTCGGATCGAGGGTGCGCGTCTGTGCGGCGACAGATTTGACTTGGGGCGAAGCGATGGCTGGGGCTACGGTCATGACTCGGCGTACGCGCGACGTGCACCGACAGTTTCCCGGACATAGCGAATTTTCCGTTTGTCGTTTTCCTTCAAGTCATCGTCCTCGTTTGGACAAACCGCAGCCCATTGCGGCACCGTCCTATTTGCGTCATTCGCGCAATTCGTGGTCCGCCGTTCGCAGGTCCCGCAGTCCTACCCTCCAATCTCTCCATGTCGAACACCGGCGATCTCCCTCCCGAAGAATTCCGCGCCGCCGCGCACGCCGCGGTGGATTGGATCGCCGACTATCTCGAGCATCCCGAGCGAAATCCGGTCAAGAGTCGTGTCAAGCCGGGCGACATTCGCGCCGCGCTTCCAGCATCCGCGCCGATTCACGGGGAGCCGTTGTCGGACATGCTGCGCGACGTACAGGAGACGCTGCTGCCCGGCATCACGCATTGGAATCATCCGGCGTTTTTTGCCTACTTCGCCAACTCGGGTTCATACCCTGGCATCTTGGGCGAGCTCTTAGCCGCGGGCCTCAATGCCAACGGTATGCTGTGGGTCACGAGTCCCACGGTTACCGAGTTGGAACAGGTCACGCTCGACTGGTTGCGCCAACTCATGGGCTTGGGAGACGGCTGGTTCGGTGAGATCACAGACACCGCATCGGTCAGCACGTTTTACGCGATCGCCGCCGCACGTGAAGTGGCGGGCTTCGACGTGCGCGGCAAGGGAATGGCCGGGCGCACCGACATGCCGGTGCTGCGCGTGTACGCCTCCGAACACGCGCATTCCTCCATCGACAAAGCAGTCATCGCCCTCGGACTCGGCCACGACAATCTCGTAAAAATTCCGGCCGACGCGAACTTCTGTATGCGCCCCGATGCGCTGCATGCGGCAATCACCGCCGACATCGCCGCCGGTCGCTACCCGATTGCGGTCGTGGCGACGGTGGGCACGACGAGTACGACCAGCATCGATCCGGTCCCGGCGATCGTCGCCATCGCCAAGGCGCACAGCTGCTGGGTGCACATCGACGCAGCGTACGGCGGTGCAGCGGCGATCGTCCCCGAAATGCGTTACCTGATGGACGGTGTGGAGGGCGCGGACTCGCTCGTCGTCAATCCGCATAAGTGGCTGTTCACGCCGATGGATTGCTCGGTGTTGTACGTGAAGCGCCCCGACGCCCTCAAGCAGGCGTTCGCGCTTCTGCCGGAGTATCTCGTCACGCGTGGGCAGAACGACGTCGTCAACCTGATGGACTACGGCATTCAACTCGGGCGACGCTTTCGTGCACTCAAGCTGTGGATGGTGCTTCGCGCGTACGGCGCGGAAGGCATTGCCGAACGCATTCGATTGCACTGCGAATTGGCGCGCGAATTCGCGGGCATGGTGCACTACGAAGGTGATTGGGAGCTCACGGCGCCCGTGCCACTGTCGCTCGTGTGTTTTCGTTATGCGCCGGCGGGCGCGGATGAGGCACGCATCACCGCACTCAATGCAGAGATCATGGAGCGTGTGAATGCGCGCGGACACACCTATCTGTCACACACGAAGCTGAATGGGCGATACACGCTGCGGCTGGCGATCGGCAACATTCGCACGGCGCGCGAGCACATCGAGATGGCGTGGCTCGAACTGCGGGATGCGGCGCGACTGACGGTCGCTGGACTGACGATGTAGCCGAGCAAATAAAAACAACAAACAACAAACAACAAACAAACAACAAACTGCTGGACGCGAATCACGCGAAAAACAGGAATTTGCTCCGCGCGTGCAATGGCTTCAAAACGATGGGCGAGCGACTGCGACTGTTTTTGGGGAGGTAAGTCGCGGGTGACGAATCAATTCGCGCCATTCGCGAAATTCGCGGAATTCGCGGCCCGCAGTTCGCGGTTCGCCGCTCGCAGTTCGCAGTCCGCCCCAGCTCTACTCGACCGCGCTCCGCGCTTCCGCGAGCGCGCGACACGCGGCGGCCTCGCGACGTTCGACTTTGCGTCGCGTGCGCCGCTTGTTCCAGCGCACGAAGGCGAGCGCGAGTCCGCCGATCAGAAAGACGCTGACGACCTGCCCGACGCGTCCGAAGCGTCCGAGTACCGTGACCGCCACGTCTCCCGCGGCGTAGCCGATGAAGGCGAAGAGCACCGACCAGGCAACCGAGCCGACGAGCGTCGCGGGTATGAAGATCGCCAGCGGAACCCGCGCGGCACCACAGGCCATCGGCAGCACGATGCGCAAGCCGAACGCGAAGCGCACGAACAACGATGCGGTGATCGGGTTGCGTGCCACTGCACGGAGCGCGACCGTGGCTGTCGCGCGCACCTTCGGGAATCGGCGCCGAATCCAATCCCACTTGAGTCGACCGAGGATGTACAGCGCGGAGGTAAAAATCCACGCACCCATCGACACCGCGAAGATGACGCGCGGCATCTCCAGATCTTCGTTGTTCACCGCGATCCCGCCCAGAATCGGCGAGAGCTCCTCCGTCAGCACGGCCGTCAGCGCCAACAGCCAGTAGGCCCACGGACTGTCGGTGAAGTCGTCGAACAGCCCAACCCTCGCTATACCCGTGGTACGGGCCGTCGCGATGACGGCGACCAGTACGGGCAAGAGGCGAAGGAGTGACGGCATCTGAGCAGATCAGGTGGGAAGCGCAAACGGGGGTCCACGGCAGAGAACGCCTTGGACCCCCGTCCGGTGTCAGGCCGGAAGACCTGACTGCAATCTAGTTCAGCTCAATCACCGATGCCCGGGACTGGCAGCTCGAACGTGCGATGCTGTCCAGTGTGCGGCGGCGTCAACCCAACTCGACGGGAGAACCAGCCGCGCATGCCGTCAAAGATTTCGTAGAAGGTCGGAATCACGAGCAACGTCAGCACCGTGGAGGTGATTACGCCGCCGATGACGGCGACGCCGAGCGGGGCTCGGAACTGCGCGCCTTCGCCGCGACCCAACGCCACCGGAATCATGCCGGCGATCAGCGCGAACGTCGTCATCAAAATCGGACGCAGACGAATCGCACCCGCTTCAATCAGCGCTTCACGCAATGGCATGCCGTTCTTTTCGCGCGCCCACTTGGCGAAGTCGATGAGCAAAATCGCGTTCTTGGCGACGATGCCGCAGAGCAGGATCACACCGATCAAGCTCATGATGTTGATCGTGTTGTGCGTGATCGCCAATGCACCCATGACACCGATCAGCGACAACGGCAGCGAGATGAGGATGGCAATCGGATCGAGGAAGGAGCCGAACTGCAGCACCAGAATCAGGTACATCAGCCCGACCGCGACGCCCAGCGCGATGAAGATGCTCGAAAAGACCTCTTGTTGCTGTTGCACCTGTCCGCCCGAGGAGAGATGTACGCCCGGCGGCATCGTGATCTTGGCCGTCTTGGCGTAAATCTCGTTCATCACTTCGGTCAGTGAGCGACCCGCGATGTTGCCCTCGACCTTGATCACGTTGTCGCGATCGAGATGGTTGACGATGGCCGGACCAAGCTGGCTCTTGATCGTGGCCACCTGTTCGAGCGGCACGAGCTGCGCATTGGGTCCGTTGCCCACACCGATTGGCAAGAGCGCGAGGTCGGTTCCACGTGCGCGTGCTTCCGGCGACAGGCGCACCATCACCTTGCGCGTCTGGTTGGTCGGATCAACCCAGTCACCGGCATGCAATCCGGCAAACGCCGGACGGATCGCCTGCGCCACCGAGCCGATGCTCAAGCCCAACGCGCCGGCCAGTCCACGATCGACGGTGACGGTGAGTTCCGGCTTCTGGCCCTTCGTGCTGAGCCCGATATCCACCGCGCCCGGCGTGGACTTCATCGCGGCCTTGTACTGATCGGCGACCGACTGCAGCGCCGCCTTGTCCTGACCGCGCAGCTCGAGCGAGATCTGCTTCTGCTGGCCCGCGAAGTCGTTGGTGAAGACGGAGACGTCAGCACCACCGATCCGCTTCACATCTTCGCGCATCTGGGCGGCCAGCTCTTCCGCGCCGCGCTGTCCCTTGGCCAGGCGCTCGCCCTTGGGCGAGAGCTTGACGTACACGCCCGCCTTGTCCACGGCGCCGCTCGCGCCACCCGCCGTGACGAACGTGTACTTCACCTCGGGATACTTGCTCGACATCTGAATCGCTTCTTCGACCTTCTGGCGGAGATAGCCGATGTTCGCGCCCGGTGGCGTTTCGATCGACATCTGCACTTCGGCGTTGTCTTCGAGCGGGAAAAATCCGCCACCAACCAACCCCGTCGCCGGCAATGCGAGCGCACCGACGAAGCTCACGAGTGCCAGCGCGACCATCGCCCAGCGGTGATCAAGCGCCCAGCCGATCACGCCGCGATAGCCGTTGGCAAGCCCGTTGAACCAGTGATTGAATTTGTCCAGCCACTTCGTAATGAACGACTTTTCATGCTCTTCCTGGTGCGGATCCGCCCAGTAGGCGGAGAGCATTGGGTCGAGCGAGAAGGACACGAACAACGACACCAGCACCGAGCAGGCAATCGTCAGCGCGAACGGCTTGAACCACTGGCCAGACTCGCCTTTGAGGAACGCAATCGGTACGAACACCGCAATGATTGAGAAGGTGGTCGCCGCGACCGCCATGCCGATTTCGTCGGTGCCCTCTTTTGCCGCCGTATAGTGGTCTTTACCCATCTCGACGTGCCGTACGATGTTTTCTCGCACGACGATGGCATCGTCAATCAGGATGCCGATAGCGAGTGACAGTCCGAGCAACGACATCGTGTTGAGCGTGAAGCCGAACGCCCACACCGCGACGAAGCTGGCCATCACGGACACCGGCAACGCGAGGCCGGTGATGACCGTCGAGCGCCACGAATTCAGAAAGAGGAAGACCACGAGCACCGTCAACAGCGCGCCTTCGATCAGTGCGCTCTGCACGTTGTCGACGGAGTTGGTCACACGCTCACCCTTGTTCTTCACGACATCGAGCTGAGCGCCCTTGGGCAACGTCGGCCGCAGCTGTTCGACCTTCTTGAAGACCGCCGCCGCGACCGCCGTCGTCGAATAGCCCTTGGTCTTCTTGATTTCCAGACCAACGGCATCGCGCCCATTGTAGAGCGCCAGCGTCCGCGCTTCTTCGGTGCCATCGACGGCCGTCGCGACATCACCTAACCGGACGACGCGACCGCCCTTTTCGGCGACGACCAAGCGCAGAAAATCCTGCGGTCCATCAAGACGGCCCTGCAAGCGAATCGTCCGCTCGTCGAGCGCGCCATTCACACGACCCACCGGCACCGCAAGATTGCCCTGCTGCAGCGCCGCGACGACCTGCGGCACGCTCACGCCCGCCGCCTGCAAGCGCTGCGGATCGAGATTGACCGTGAGTTCGCGCTTGACCGACCCGGTCACGCTCACATCGGCGACACCCGGAATCGAGCGCAGTTCGCGCGTGATGGTGGGATCGGCGATCTGCGTGAGCTGCGGCGGCGTCAGTGACGTCGAGAACAACGAGAGCGTGACAATCGGCGCGTCGGTCGGGCTGAACTTCTTGAGGATCGGCTCCTCGATTTCCTGTGGCAAATCCTGACGTTTGGTGCCGATGGCGTCGCGAATTTCCTGCGTCGCTTCCTGCAAATCCTTCGAATAGACAAACTGCGTGGTGATTTGCGCGAAACCATCCCGCGCTTCACCGTTGATTGATTTCACACCGGAGATGGACTGAATCGCTTCCTCGACCTGCTCGAGGACTTCGCGTTCCACCTGCTCGGGTGAGGCACCGGGGTAGACGATCGTCGTCAACACCACGGGCGGTTGGACTTCCGGAAATTCGTCGGTCTGCAGCTGCAGCAGCGCCACCACACCCGCGGCCGCCAGCGTGAGCATGGCGACGACGGTGACGAGCGGTCGCTTGATCGCGAAGTCTGAGATGAACATCGAAAATGCCTCGCTGGGGGATCAGTTCTTCTTCGCGGGCTTGCTTGGCGCAGCAGCCGGAGCGGCAGCGGGCGCTGGTGCTACAGGTGCAGCGACTGGCGCCGACGCCGCCGACTGGGCGGCATCGGTTGGCGCAGACACGATGACAGGCGTGCCAACCGAGATGCCGCGTGCCGCACCGAGCAGCACCGTGTCTCCACTGGCCAATCCCGACTTCACTTCAAAGGCAGCCGCCGCCTCGTCACGCACGCCCAAAATCACGTCGACCTTTTCGACCTTGCCACCCTTGAGACGGACAACGAACGGACGCACGACGGTCTGATCGATCGCTTGTTCAGGGATCGTCACACCGATCCGCTTTTCGGCCGCGATGCGACCTTCGACGAAGAGACCGGCCACCAACTGCCCCTTCTCGTTTGGTACACTGGCGAGCAAACGCACTTGCTTCGTTGTCGGATCCACCGACGGATTCACGCGTATAATCCGGCCCACCAGCGAGCGATCCGAGCCGTTCACGGAGAACGTCACCGGCGCGCCCAACTTCACGTCACCCAGCGACGCGGTCGGCACCGAGGCTTCGAGCCGCAGGCTACGCGGATCGATAACGGTGAACAGCGCCGTTCCCGGCGAGACAATATCGCCGGGGCTGACGGTCCGCTCCGACACGACGCCGGCAAACGGCGCGCGAATGGTGGTGTTCCGCAGGTTCTTCTCCGCTGTTGCGAGACGCGACTTTGCGTCAGCCAGCGCCGCCTGCGCGGACAAACTGGCGCGCTCGCTCGCCTCGACGTCGCGATCGGCAATCGCGCCGGCCGCGACCAACGTCTTGGAGCGCTTGAGCTCGCGTTCGGCCTGCTCCGCGGCGACGGTGGCCTGCGTGACGGACGACTTGGCCGACAACGCCGCGTCACGCACCGCCGAATCGTCGACGCGACCAAGCACCATCCCTTGAGTCACGCGCTCGCCCGACTCGACAAACGTTTGGAGCATCGCACCGGAGACCTCCGAGCGAATACGGGCTTCGCGGTCCGCCACGAGCGTGCCGGAAATGGCCGGCCCGCTGCGCAGTGTGTCCGAGCGGGCGACGGCGACGTTCGCCGGGCCGATGGTTTGGGTAGTCGGCGCAGCGGTCGCTGCCGTTGCATCTGGCTTCTTGCCGCAGGCGCTCGCCGTCAGCGCTCCGGTGAGCATCAGCATCATTGGCGCCGCCGCGCGGCGCGAATTCGTCGTCATGGGGTGTTGCCTGTGGGCGTTGAGGAACCGGAAGACTGCGGACCACTTGGTGTACCACTCGGCGCAGCACCTGCCGCACCGCTTGGCGCACTACCGGACGTACTGGATTGAGCGCCGCCAGTGGACAGCGGCAGGTCACGCAACAGCTGCAGGCGCACGCGCGCCACCTGAAGATCGCGCGCCGCCTTGGCGCGGTTCGCGAGTGCCTGCTGCAACTGCACGCGCGTTTCGGACAATTCGAGTTGCGTCGAAATCCCTTCGCGAAAACGGACTTCGGCGATCTCGTACGAGCGCGTCGCCTGGGATGCCGTTCCGACGCTCGCCTGCCACGACGCTTCGGCCTGCTCGAGCTGCGCGACAGAGTTGCGCGAATCAAGGGCCGCGCCTTTCTGCGCCAGCTGCAACCGTAACTCCGCTTCCTTCACCGAGGCTTCCGCGACGAGTTCGTCACCGTGCGTTCGACCACCGGTAAAGAACGGAAAGGAGATACCGACGCCCGCCGTCCAGTTCGGGAAGAAGTCGCCGAGGGAAACGGGAAGCCCGTTGTTCGGATAGGCGAGCCGTTGATAGTTGGACGTTGCGGTGATCGTCGGCAGCCGGCCGGCTTTTGTCGCGCGCAGCTGCTGCTTGGCCTGTTCGACACTTTTCACCGCCTGCCGAACGGGCGCGCGCATACGACTGCCCGTGTCGGCGGAGGCAAGCACGCGGGTGACTTCGGCGCGTACACTCGGATCGATCGTGAGCACGTCGGCTGCGACAACGTTGACGGTGGTGATTGGCGCGGTGGAGGTGGCGCTCGCCGTTGGCAGCGTCGACTCCGCAATGTCGTCCGTCAGCGTGATGGCACGCTCGAGCGGCAGATTGAGCAGTTGGTGCAACCGCACGTAGGCCAGGTCGCGCGTGGTGCGCGACTGCAACCAGCTTGGTCGTTGATTGTCGCGCGTGACGCGAGCGCGGATCAGTTCAAATTCCGAGGCAGAACCGACACTCCGCGTCAATTGGACCTGTCGGAGTGTGCGCTCGGACTGCACCAACGATGATTCGGCGATCTGCACCAGCTTGTCGGCGAGCACGGCATCGTAGTACGCCTGCGTGACATCGAGTTGCACCTGCGCCTTCGCACTACCGATCGCGATGTCGGCAGACTCACGGCCGATGTTGGCCGCGCGGATATTGGCCGTTGCGCGTCCACCCGTGTACAACGGTTGGGACGCAGTAATGCCGAAGGTCGTCGTGTAGGGCGACGCGAAGATTTTTGTCAGCGGATTGTTCGCCGTCGAGTTGGACGACGTGTCCTTTGTGCCGGAACTCGTGCCTGACCCACTGCTCGACTTGGCGGAGATCGCGGCGAACTGATTCTGCAGCGTCTTTTGCCAATTGAGACTGGTGCCGAACTGCGGCATGAGCGCCGAACGCGCCTGAAACTGCTGACCGTTGGCGCGCTGCGCGCCGGCCTGCGCGAGACCGATCGTTTCGCTGGCACCCGTGGCAAGGCGCAACGCCTCGACCAAAGTGAGCGGTGTCGCCGCCGTCGCCGGTGTTTGTTGCGCGTGCAGTGCGGAGGAAGGCACCGACAGCAGCATGGCCGCGAGGGTCAGCGCGACCGCGGCGCGGCCCTTCGGCGCGCGCGTGGTGCGTGAAGGTGACGTCATTCGATGTTCGATAGAGAGGTAGAGGATACGCGTCCGTCCGCGCGCGAGTGCCGCGCGGACGGTTCCGACAAGACGCCAAGTCCACGCAGGAAGATTCGCACGTACGCCACCAGTGTTTCCTCTTTCGCTTGCGGAAACATGGCGGGCATGAGATCGCGATTCATGGCATCCGAAAAGATCGCGCCCATGAACATCGTGACCGCCGCACTCACCTCAGCAGGTTGGATCGATTGCTCATGTGCAATCCACCCGGCGCGTCGCAGTTGCACGACGTAATCGCGCAGGTACGTCAGTGCGAGGTTAGGACCGTGGCCCGCGCAAGCGGCGGCTTCGGGACGATCACCCGCGTCGCTCATCAACTGCCGCAGCATGGTGCGCTTACGCGAAATGTTCTCGTGCTGGGTTTTGGCCCAGTGCGCCAGCTCCGATTCCGGTGCCTTGGGTTCCGGCGCGACCGTGAGGTTCTGCTCGGCGGTGGTGGAGACAATCGCCGCATCGAGGAGCGCGTCTTTCGAGCCAAAGTGACGAAACAGCGTGACTTCGTTCACGCCGGCCTCATCGGCGATCCGTCGCGTCGTCGCGCCACGCCAGCCATGGAGCGCATAGACGCGGAGTGCCGCCTGCAGGATCCGGTGATGATTGTCGTCGATCATATCCGGATTTTATGCAAGCACTTACTTACACGCAAGTGGTTACTTGCTTGCAGGTCCGGCAACGGCGAGCCGCGGGTCTCGCGGATGACGCGGATTGGGGACGTGACGAGGGCGGCGTCGGAGCGGCTTCGGCCGGCCTCACGAGTTTTGTTTTTTCTGCAACCCGCAGCGCCTGCACCGTGGCGACGGTGCCATCTCCTGAGCGATCCACGCGCGCCATTCGCGAAATCCGCGGCCCGCTGTAGCTGTCCCACGACGCCCCCTGCTTGCGCACGGCGCCCAGCACCGCAGACTGCACGCATGACAATCCCCACCGAAATGCGCGCGGCCGTTATCACCGCGCCTGGCGCTCCGGACGTCCTCGCCATTCAGTCCCGCCCCGTCCCCGTTCCAGGTCCTGGCGAGATCCTGGTGCGCGTCCGCGGCTCGGCGCTGAATCGGGCCGACCTGCTGCAGCGCGCCGGACGGTACCCGGCGCCGCCGGGCGTGCCGACCGACATCCCCGGGCTCGAATTCGCTGGTGAGGTCGCCGCGACCGGCGCTGGTGCGGCACTCTGGCCAGTCGGAGCGCGCGTCTGCGGCCTCGTCGGCGGTGGTGCGCACGCCGACTACCTCGTGACGCACGAACGGGCCGTCGCCGCAGTACCCGCATCGCTCGACTGGGTAGTGGCGGGCGCGTCACCGGAAGCCTGCATTACCGCCCACGATGCGCTCGTGTCCCAGGCGGCCGTACGCCCGGGCGACACGGTGCTCATTCACGCGGTTGGCAGCGGCGTTGGACTGACCGCCGTTCAGATCGCACGGCAGCTCGGCGCGACGGTCTACGGCACGGCGCGCGGCGAAGCGAAGTTGGCCGCGGCGCGTGCGGTCGGCATGCGCGAGGGCAGCATGCCGGGCGCGCCCGGATGGGTGGCCGTTGCCACCAAGCAGTGGACCGACGGCCAAGGCGTGGACATCGTGCTCGATCTGCTGGGCGGCGACTACGTGCGCGAAAGCGTCGCCGCGCTGGCGCTCAAGGGAAGGCTCATTTTGATCGGTACGCTCGCCGGCGGCGAGAGCACGCTCGAATCCAGATACATGCTCGCCCGCCGACTGACTGTCCGCGGGACCGTACTCCGCAGCCGTCCGCTCGAAGAGCGCATCGTCGCCACGCGTGCTTTCGCGCGCGAAGTGATGCCGTGGTTGGTCTCAGGCGCGATCACGACACGTATCGACGCGACATTTCCGCTCGAGCAGATCGCCGAGGCACACGCGCTGATGGAATCGAACACGACCGCCGGCAAGATCGCGATCGCCTTTTGATCCGCTCGAATTCGTACGCACAGCGCGCGCAGGTCACCCTAACCTTCCGACGCACGCGCAGATGTCGGAGCTATACCCAGAGCACGCTGCGATCGATCGACGCGAGTGTCGCACGACCACACAACTTCATCGCGAGTTCGAGTTCAACGCGCAAAATTTCGATCACGCGCGCGACACCCGCGGCGCCACCCACCGATAGTCCGTAACAGTATGGTCGGCCAATCATCACGGCATTCGCTCCCAGCGCGAGCGCCTTGACGATATCGGTACCGCGCCGAATGCCACCGTCCATCAGGACCGGTACGCGCCCCGCCACACGCGCAGCGACCTGCGGCAGCGCATCAATCGTGGCTGGCACCGTATCCAGATTCCGCGCGCCGTGATTTGAGACGATGATACCGTCGGCGCCAGCCTGAATCGCGCGCTCCGCATCGTCATGATCAAGAATGCCCTTGAGCAGTACGGGCACACGCGACACCGATCGCAACCACTCGATGTCGCGCCACGTGATGCTGATGCGATCGGGGATCAGCACGCCACGTCGATTGGTTGACACATCGTACAGGTGCGGTGTGAGCACTCCGTCCGGAAGCGCGAATTTCGCTTTCACCATGCGATCGCGCGCGCCAAGCGTGGGCGTGTCGACGGTGACGACGAGCGCTTGACAACCAGCGGCTTGCACGTGCTCGACGAGATCCTGCGTGAAAGCGCGATCGGATTGCACGTATAGCTGAAACCAGAGCGGGGACGTCGTCGCGGCAGCCACGTCTGTGACGACGCTCGTCGCCGCGGTACTCATGATCATCGTGGCGCCAGCGGCGCTCGCCCCGGCGGCCGTCGCGACCTCACCCTCGGGGTGCATGGTGCGTTGATATGCTGTGGGCGCCAGAAGAATCGGGAACGGCATCGTCTGACCGAACAGCGTCGTCCGCATGTCGACCGTCGCGACGTCCACGAGTACGCGCGGACGCAGTCGCAGCCGTTGGTAGGCGTCGCGATTCCAGCGGAGCGAGTGCTCATCGGCAGCACCGGCGGACACGTATTCATACGCCATGTGCGACATGGCGGTGCGTGCCAATTGTTCGAATTCGTCGAGGCTGACGATGTCGAGGAGCTCGTCCGGAGAGGCGGTCACGCGATGCCTGGCTCGAAGATGATGTGCAACGTCGTCTCCAGCGCGATCGTGGTGCCGAGCTCGGCGACGGCTTTCACTGAGCAATCGAACACCTGCGCGTG
>JBBQDB010000115.1:0-13322 GCA_038319245.1 Gemmatimonadales bacterium | reverse complement strand
CGTGCTATACGCGTCGATCACGCGAAAGTAGGGATGCAGCGCCGCGGTGAAGCTGATCGGCGTAGTGCTGGTGTTCTCGACGCGAAGCGTCACACGTAGCGTCGCGCCGGACACGGTCACGTGCAGCTGCGCGACGAAATCCACGGGCCAGACGGCGCGCGTGTGTTGGTTGGAAACCAATTCGAACACTGCCGACGCTGAAGCCATGTCGGCATTCTGCGCAGATACCGTCCAGCGCGAGGTACGCGCAAACCCGTGGCGTGGTAGCGGCCCTTCCGCGCCGAACTGCGGAAAGATGACCGGAATGCCACCACGAATAGAGGCGCCTTTCCCAAACGCCGATCGTGCACTCACGAATAAGCGATCGCGGTCGGTGCCTGCGGGAATCCAGGAGGTGACGTGTGCGCCGTCGAGGGCGATGGTCGCGCGTGCGCCATCGGCGGCACAGAGTTCGACGACTGGATAGGATTGGTCGGTCATGTCGGGCCGTGCGTGGTGAACGTGCAACTCGCTGCAGTCTGGTGCTGACGATAAAATAGGTGACATGCCACCCACGTCCACCGTGACTGACATTCAAACGCGACTCAGCGGGCGATATCGCATCGAGCGACTGCTTGGCCGTGGTGGCATGGGTGCGGTGCATCTCGCTCGTGATCTAACGCTCGACAGGTTGGTCGCGGTCAAAGAATTGCCCGAGGAGTTCGCCAGCGATCCGGTGCTTCGCGAGCGGTTCCTTCGCGAGGTACGGATGGCGGCGAGCTTCTCTCATCCGAACATCGTGCCAGTATATGCGGTCGAGGATGACGGACAGTCGCTGGCATTTGTGATGGGGTACGTAGAGGGCGAGAGTCTGGCCGATCGTGTACGACGTAGTGGCCCACTCTCCGCTCGGGAAGCGGTGCGTTTGCTGCTCGATGTCGCCTATGCGCTGGCGTACGCGCATGGGCGTGGCGTCGTCCATCGCGACATCAAGCCCGACAACATCATGATCGAACGCACAACCGGCCGTGCGCTGCTCATGGACTTCGGTGTCGCCCGATCCATCAGTGCCGCGCCGAGCGCGCAAGCGGGTATGACGCGAGTCGGCGAAGTCGTTGGCACACCGGAGTATATGAGTCCGGAGCAGGCGACCGGCGAGGCCATCGACGGTCGCAGCGATCTCTATTCGCTCGGATTGACGGCGCATTTTGCCGTGACGGGCCGCATCGCCTTCTCCGGCGATAGCGCCGCACGCATTCTCGTCCGTCAACTCACCGAGACGCTGCCGGGCATCACGACGCTGCGTCCCGATCTCCCGGGGGTGCTCGCCGCCGCGATCGATCGATGCTTGGCGAAGGAACGCGAGCATCGGTTCACGGATGCGGCGGCGCTCATTGAGGCGCTGGATGCGGCACAGGCAGCCGCACCGGAAATCCCACTGGTGATCCGATTGCTTGCGAATGAGTTGACGATGCTGATACTCCTCTCGGTGTTCACCTGGCTCTTCCTGATCGTTGCACTGAGCACCGTGATCCGATCGGAGCGGAATCTGGATGCGTTGCTCCCGGCGTTTGTGATGATCGCTGCACTGGGTGGACGATTCTTTCAGGTGCGATCAGAAACCCGTCGCATTCGCAGCGAAGGATTTTCTAGTGCTGACATCCATCGCGGCCTCCAGGCGGTACTGGCCGAACGAGAGGACCGGCGGGTGCAACTGCGCGCGGACGCGACCGTCGTTGCCCAACGCCGCAAGACCAAGCGCATTGCCATCAGCATGATCGTTGGCGCGGTCGCCTGTGTGGTCGCCGGTCTCAGCACGCGCCATCCTGTCGATGGCATCAACAGGATTTCCGTGCTAGGCGCAGCATTAGTTTTCACGGGGATGCTCAGCATTGGATTGGGAATTGTCCTTCTGGTTCGTAGCCCACTCGAGTCGCGCGATGAAATCGTCTTTCGTCGCCTCTGGCTCGGATGGATTGGACGGGCGCTCTTCGGCATCTCGCCGATGGAGTCAGTGCCGGGAACGTCTGGAGCGTCACGACCGGCCGCGGCGAAGGCATCCGCTCCCAGTGTGCGCAGCCTGCTCGTGCCCCAAAGTATCGCCGTGAAGTCTGTACCTCCAACGTACAACGCGCGCCTCGATCTACTCGAAGCGCGCGTCGAACAGCTCGAAAGACGAAACGATTAACGACTACAGCTCCCAGCCTTTGCGATAGATCCGCGTCAGGTACTGATTGGCGTCGGGAATGTTCGTCACCTTCATGTTCGGTCCGTCGTACAGCAGCTTCTTGCCCTGCCCGGTACGCAACGCGACGATGCCGAGCAACATCGTTTCGGTGAGCTTGGCTGCGTACTCGAACGGTGAGCTGGCCTTCGCTTCGCCCTTACACGCCTGAATCCAGTTCACTTCGTGTGATGTCGTCACGCGCGCGAATGTCTTGGGTACCGCTGCCGCTTTCTGCGAGACGTCGTCCGGATAGATCTTCGGATTGTTGCCGTATGTCTCGTGCGTGAGAATACCCTTCTCGCCGATGAAGAGTCCACCGCCGCCGTCGCCTTCGGAGAGTGCGGCACTCGTGGGCAGCATGTCCGGACGCGGCGGAATGAGACCACCATCGTACCAGTAGAGTTTAACTGCCGGCTGCTTGCCTCGCGCACCGAACTCGTACTGCACCGTCGTTGCCATCGGATACGTAGCTGGCGTCTTTTCGCCACCGCCCCACGGCGACGACGATGCGGAGATACTCGTCGGGTAGTCGAGCCCGAGCGCCCAGAACGACTGGTCGATGAGATGCGCGCCCATATCGCCAATCGCACCAACGCCGAAGTCGATCCAGCCACGCCACGCGAACGGATGATATGCCGGATGATACGGAACGTCCGGCGCGGCGCCGAGAAACAGATTCCAATCGAGGCCCGGCGGCGGCGATGACGGATTGATGGCCATCGCATCGCGCACGGCACGATCGACGGTGCCCTGGTTCCACTGCCGTGGAACATTCGGATTCTCAGGCGGGCGCGCGGGTGTTTGGGTACCGGGCGCAATGGGACGCGGAATACCCTGCGCCCAGTAGCGAACCGGTCGATCGGTCCACACATGCACTTCGTGAATCTTGCCCAACACACCCGAGGCGACGATCTCATTGATGCGACGCGTGCCTTCCGCCGAGTGGCCTTGATTGCCCATCTGCGTGACGACCTTCATCTCCGCGGCCGTCTTTGCCAACAATCGCGCTTCGTACACGGAGTACGTAAGCGGCTTCTGCACATAGACATGCTTGCCGAGCTTCATCGCCATGTTGGCGATCGTGGCGTGCATGTGATCCGGCGTAGCGATCACCACCGCGTCAATATCTTTCTGCTTCTCGAACATGACGCGGAAGTCGGAATACTTCGCCGCCTTTGCGTAGGCTTCGCCGAGCTTGATGTTCTCCGGTGTCGGGTCACCCTTGGCCGGTTTGAGGCGACCGGCAAGCGCGCGTTCGACATACGGGAAATCGACATCGCAGACGGCCACAATATTCTCGTTGAGCATCTGGCTCATATTGCTCATGCCCATCCCACCAATGCCCACACACGCGATGTTCAACTTGGCACTCGGCGCGACATAGCCCGGTCCGCCGAGTACGAATCGCGGGACGATCATGGCACCGAAGGCGAGCTTCGTCGTATCGCCAACAAAATCGCGACGAGAGTAGTCAGGAGTCATCGTAGGAGTGCAGTGAGAAGGAAGGTTAGAGCTTCACGGCGGCACGCCATTGCTCGGCGAGGAACGCGTGTCCAGCGGGTGTTGGATGTACGCCGTCGGCAGCCCAATGTGCGGGACCGGTACCCTGCGCGGCGCGCGACAGCGACGCCTGTAATGCCACGAAGGTCGCGTTGGCGGACGTTGCCACACGCGCAACGATCGCCTGACGTTCGGTGAACGCCGGAAACCAACTGTCGTCAACCGCGCCGACCTTGAGTACGAACGGTTCGAGCAGCACGAGTCGCACGGACGGCAATGCGGACTTCGTGCGCGCGAGCAGTGCCGTCAATTGCGATTCGAATTGCGCGGCCGTGCCGGTGTACCCGTGCGTCTTCGTATGCCAGTAGTCATTCACGCCGATCAACAGACTGAGAATGTCCGGCTTGATCGCTAGCGCGTCCGCTTGCCAACGCGCATCGAGATCGGGCACCTTGTTGCCGCTGATGCCGCGATTGAAGAACTGCCACGGCGTGTTGGGGTCCGCACGCATGATCTCCGACGCAACCAGCAGCGGATATCCGTTACCGAGTCCGCCGAGATCGTTTGGCTTGGTCGACGTCTTGTTGCGCCCGACATCGGTGACCGAGTCGCCTTGAAAGAGCACGATACCGCCACGGCCCGCGGCGGGCATCGCGCTGCGTGCTCCGCTGCTCATCGATGGCTTGGTGCTGTTGGACGCGCACGCAGTCGCTGCGGCGGACGCAGCGGCAAGCGCGATGAACTGTCGACGTGAGACAGCGTCGGACTTGGATCGGGACATGACGTGGAGATCGAGCGGAGATCGAGCGGAGATCAGGCGGGAACGGCAGGAGAGACAGCTGGCACGATGATGTAACCCTCGCGCCACGTTCCGTCGAGGGCTTGGAATGGCGGGGCGCCAACGAATTGCACCAACTCCTGCATGCCCGCCTCGAACCAAACGCCCGCTAATCCCCCGACCACCGCTTGCAGCTCGTCGTGCGTCCTGATTGCCGAGAGCTCGAGGTCGAGCGTGTGGCACAACGTCTGTTGAGCGTCGGTCAGCACGGTCTGGTCCCGTCCAACCTTCGACTTGCCAGGTAGCGGCTTCAGTCCCAACGCACGCCAGGCGCTTGTCGGAAACGACTCGCAGAGGACGCGAGTTGACGGCGCCTGCACGCGTTCTTTCGCGTCCGCTTCAGTAGCCAGCGTCCACCCGCGATCCACGAGCCGCGCACCGAGCTCGATCGAGAAGCGAATGAAGGGTAGATAGAGTGCCGGCTTGCACGTATTCGGTAGCCCCGTCTTGCCGGGCGCATTGAGCTGGCGCTCACACCACCGTGAGTGCATCGCGCCGTACCGTGACACCGTGTCATCAGCTTGCCAGCCCAGCGGCCCATCGATGCAGAGGCAACGCACATCGTGGGAGACGGCTGTCGCTGCAATCCATTCGGCCAGTCGATCAACGTCGGGCGGATCGGTCACGTCCACCTTGAGTCCAGTGCCGCGGATGCGTCCATCCATGCCGCGCTCGAGCAGCGCCACGCCGATGTCCGCGTGACGCTTGTACGCGAGGTCGATGCTCAGCGTGCTCAAAAGCGCATCAGGCGAGCGGGCGTGACTTTGGACGGGTCGCCGACATAGGCCCAACGCACTTTGGTCATGTACGTTCGGGCGGCGTTGTGGATGTCTTCAGGGGTGACGGCGCGCAGGTCGTCCACAAAGTGTGTCGACTTGGCAAAGTCGCCCTGATAGAGTGCAGCCCGCGCCAACAGGTTGGCCTGATCGGCGTTCGTTTCGTTGTCGAGAAAGTAGGTCACAATGAATTGCTGCACCAACCGCTCGAGTCCGTCGGGGGTGATATAGCCGTCCTGCAGATCCGTAATCTGTTGGCGCATGATGGAGAGCACTTCGTCGGGTGACGTCGTCGTGACGTACAGACCACCCGATGCAAACGCGCGCTCGACGAATGGCGCGTTCACTTCATACGAGAGATTGCGCTTCTGTCGCACTTCGGAGAACAGTCGGCCCGAGAGCACGGCGCAGGCGAGACGCAGCGCGGCGTAGTCTTTCGACGTGGCCGGCGGACCCTGAAAGTAGCCTTGCAGATAGTTGGTGGGCAGCGTGCGCTTGGCGAGTACGTACGCATTGGGCAACGCGGCTGGCGCCTGCGGTACGGTCCACGCATAATGTCCACGCGGTAACCGGCCAATGCTTTCGCGGACCAGTCGTTCGACGCGCGACTTGGACACATTCCCAACGATGACGAGCATCATGCGCGACGTCACCATCTGGTCTTTCTGATACGCACGCAGATCGGCGACGGTGAGTTTGCTCAACGAGGCTTCGGTACCGATCGGGTCGATCGCATACGGATGCCCGACGTAGGTGATGCTGTCGGCAAGATTGTCGAGTAATGCATCGGGGCTGTCGTTCTTCTGCTTGATGCCGGTGAGGAACTGATCGCGCACGAGTTCGACGTCGGCGGGCTCCAGGCGTGGCGCCATCAAACGATCGGCGAGAATCGCCCACGTCGAATCGAAGCCGGCCACGGTTGAACGCAGCGCAACCGTCGTCCAGTCGAGTCCCGGGCTCACGCCAATTGCACCGCCGAGCCGAGCCATCTTGGTGCGCAGCATATCGCGCGGATACTTCTGCGTCCCGCGCTCACTCGCTTCGAGGAGCATGCTCTCGATGCCTGCATTGCCCGTCGTGAGCTGTCGAACTCCGCCCAGCAGATACAAGTTGGCCGCAACGACCGTATTCGCCGTGACGCGACGCAAAATAACGGGAATCCCCGACACCTCGAACTTGACGGTGAGCGTATCGCCCGCCGCGTCGTCGGCGAGTTCGGCGGCAGACGGGGCTTTCGCTGCACTTGGCGTAGGCTTAACCATCTGTTTAACTACCGGTTTCTTCACGGTGGCGGCTTGCGCGTGCAACGCTTGCCATGGCGGCGTTACGCCAAGCATCGAGGCGCTTACCGCAAAAATGATCGTACCACGCGACCGCAGCGCGCGCGCCGTTCCGTTGCGATGTTGCGTCGCGTTCCGAATGAACTGGCGAAGCATGTTTTGCCTCATGTGGCGAATCACGGCCGCACCACCGGACGCTTGGCCGGCGTCAGCAACTCGGCTTCGGTCAGCCCGATGCTTTTGCGCGCTTGCGGTGAGAGCAGCACGCTCGTGAGTCGTGGCTTGCCGGCGATATAGGTGCTCGTGTAGCGCATGAGATCCGTGATGCGTTGTTGGGCCATCTGGTCGGTGTAGCCCATGAAGTACTCAAGGTTCGCGACGCTCCACCAGAATCCGATCGTATGCGCGATCTCCGACGCTTTTTCGATACCGAAGGCACTCGACACCGTGCGCTGCGTCTTCACTGCTTCGAGTTCGGCAGGCGTGATGTACGTCGGATCGGTAAAGCGTGCGATCTCACGCTCGAGCGCTGCGAGCGCTGGTCGCAATTTTTCTGGCGTCGTCTGGCCACTGATCGAAATCGGGCCCGTTTGATTGAGCGTGTAGTAGTTGACGCCAACGCCCTGCCAGAGCCCGGTATCGACAAGATTCTTCTGAAACGTCGAGCCTGGCGTATTCAACACATCGCTGAATACGTCGGCGGCATAGGTCGCGCCTGGATCTTTACCAACGCTTGGTCCTTGCCACTGCAACAACACGGCAACCGCGTTGATCGGCTCCTCCACCACAAGCGACTTGTTGCCATCGAGCGGTGGAATTGGCGGGATGGGATTGTCAACGAACGGATCCGCGCCGCGCGCCCAGTCGCCGAATATCTGCTCGGCGAACGCAAACACGGCTTCGGGCTTCACATTGCCGGTCACGATCAGCGCGCTGTTGTTTGGCACGTAGTAGCGCTTCTGAATCACGCGCATCTGCGCCGGCGTAACGTTTTTGAGCACCGTGCGATCGCCGATCGTATTCTTGCGACTGAACTGGCCCGGGTACAACGCCGCAGTCGCCTTCTGCTGAAAATCGAAACCAGGTTGCGCTTCATTGCGATCGTACTCGCCGAGCACCACTTCTTTCTCGCGCGCCAATTCGTCGTCGAGAAATAGGGGGCCGCGCAACGCGCTCGCGAGAAACTTCATGCCGCCTTCGAGTGAATCGGCCGACAAGGTCAGGAAGTAGTTGACGCGCTCTTCTTGCGTGCTGCCATTGTACTTGGCGCCCAACACCGCCGACCGATCGTTAAAAGCGTCAGCACTTGGCAGGTCCTTGTTGGCCTTGAAGAACATGTGCTCGTACATGTGCGCGAGCCCCGCATACTCGGGCGTCTGCGTAAACGCGCCGTTGCGCACATCGATTTCGAGCGTCGCGATCGGAACCCCGTGATTCTCGACGACGATAATCTCCAATCCGTTTGACAGGACTTTTCGCCGAAGCACTTTGGCAAGATCGGCGCGTGATTGGGCGTGGGCGCGATTGGGTGTGAGCGCAGCGAGCGCGGTGCTGCACAGCATCGCAGCGAATGCGAGCTGTGAGAAGCGGCGCAGCGGTTCGCGTCGACTGGTACGTGCAGGGGTTCGTAACTGCGCACCCATGGAGGCAGACATGCAGGGACGGATAGAGGAAGATTGGGGACGCGCGCGGGGGCGACGTTCCCGAACGGCCGACGCCGTGGCGGCGAGCATTCGATGGGTCGATACCCGCAGGGTTGGGCCGAGGTCCGGGGAGCAGCACCTAAGCGACAGCTGAGCAGCATACAGGATGCCACGAAGTGCGCGGGTGCCGCCAGCGGTGACCCTGCGTCGTGGCCTTGACCATATTGTGCTTGGCTCGCCGACGTGTTCGCAAGCACTCATCGCACCTCCGCGTTCTGTACTTCGCGCCAACTTTGCCTCAAGACTGCGTGTCACCAGATAGCCTGTCCACTGCACCACGCCGCGTGTTCATGCTGGGCTCGACCGGCACTATTGGCCGCGCGACCCTGCATGCGTTGGTCGCACGCGGACATGAGGTCGTGTGCTTCGTCCGACCGCGCACGGCACGCAGTGGCACCGCGACCGCTGCCGTGCGCACGTCATGGCCAGCTGGCGTGACTGTCCGTGAAGGCGACGTCACCGACCCTGTATCACTCGAGCGCGACGGCGTTCGCGGGGAGCACTTTGACGTTGTCGTCTCGTGCATGGCGTCGCGCACCGGCACCCCGCGCGATGCATGGGCCATCGATCATCACGCGCACCTGCAGGTGCTCGCGGCGGCGCAGCACGCGGGTGCGACACAGTTCGTCTTGCTCTCGGCGATCTGCGTGCAGAAACCGTTGCTTGCCTTTCAACAGGCGAAGTTGGCGTTCGAGACCGCACTGCAAGCGTCCGGACTGACGTGGTCAATCGTCCGTCCGACGGCGTTCTTCAAGTCCGTGTCGGGACAGGTGAATCGGGTGCGCCAAGGCAAGCCGTTTCTCGTATTCGGCGATGGCACGCTCACCGCGTGTAAACCCATCAGCGACGACGACCTCGGGGCGTACATCGCGGACTGTTTGGACCACCCAACGCTCCAGAATCGAGTACTACCGATTGGTGGCCCAGGCAAGGCGATGACACCGCGCGAGCAGGGCGAACAATTGTTTTCGTTGCTCGGTACCACGCCTCGCTTCAAGCAGGTGCCCGTTGCGCTGCTCGACACGATCATCAACGTGACCGGTGCGCTCGGTCGTGTCATTCCATCGTTGGCGGATAAGTCACAGCTTGCACGCATCGGTCGCTACTACGCGACCGAGTCGATGCTCGTGTGGGATGCGCAGGCGCAGCGATACGATGCCGACGCGACGCCCAGTACCGGCACAGAGACGCTAGCAGACTATTTCGCCAAGCGGTTGAAAGGCGAGGTTAGTGACGATCGCGGCGAGCACGCAGTATTTTGATGTCGATGACCGACCTACGCGCGGCGCTGCAGGCGTCACTTGGCGAGTCCTACACCCTCGAGCGCGAGCTTGGTGGCGGTGGCATGTCACGCGTGTTCGTGGCGCAGGAAACGGCGCTCGGCCGCACCGTCGTGGTGAAAGTCATTGCGCCCGAACTTGCAGAAGGCGTGAGCGCCGAACGCTTCGCGCGCGAAGTGAAGTTGGCGGCTCGGCTGCAGCAGGCCAACATCGTACCTGTCTTGAGTACTGGGACGTCAGGATCGTTGCCGTACTACACGATGCCGTTCGTGACGGGCGAATCGCTGCGCGCGCGGCTCGCCACCGGCGAGAAACTCAGCGTCACGCAGGTCGTAAGCATTCTGCGAGATGTTGCGCGCGCGCTGGCGTACGCGCACACGCAGGGTGTGGTGCATCGCGACATCAAGCCGGAAAACATTTTGCTTTCGGCGGGCACCGCGGTGGTAACAGACTTTGGCATTGCCAAGGCGATCAGTGCGGCGCGCACGCTCGAAGGCGGTGCGGCTGTTGCATCGAGCACCTCGCTCACGCAGGCGGGCGGGTCGATCGGCACACCGGCCTACATGGCACCCGAGCAAGCGGTTGGCGGAGACGTGGATCTGCGCGCGGACATTTACGCGTGGGGCGTGGTCGCGTACGAGTTGCTGAGTGGCGCGCACCCGTTCGCGGGCAAGACCAATGCCTCGCAGATGATCGCGGCGCATTTGTCGGAAGTGCCGGCGCGGTTGGCGCCGCGCATTGGCGATGTGTCGCCAGCGCTGGATGACTTGGTGCACCGCTGCCTCGCCAAGGATGCCGCGCTGCGGCCAGCCAATGCCGATGAAGTCTTGCAGTCGCTCGACAGCGTACTCACGCCATCCGCCATGAGCGGATCGCGCCTTGCGACGTCGCCAGCGACACGTTTCCGCGGCGCGCTGAGCGTCGCCGCGGGCGTGTTGATCGTTGCGGCGATTGTGGTGGTGCTGATGCAGCGCGGCTCAACGTCGACAGCAAAGGGTTCGACGGTACCGTTGAGCGCCACAAGCGCTGCTCGAGCACGCGGCGGCGATGGTATCGCCGGCAATCGTTCGATCGCGGTGCTGCCGCTCGCCAATCTGAGCGGCGACAAGGCCGACGATTTTTTCGGGATCGGTCTCGCGGAAGAAATGACACGCGCATTGGCCAAGACCGGCGTGCGTGTGATCGGTCGAACGAGTGCGGGCGCGTTGCAGGCGCGGGGGCTCGACGAGACGGCGATTGCCCGTGAGCTGGGCGTGGGGTCGCTGCTCACCGGCAGTGTGCAGCGTGCGTCCGGACAGGTCCGCGTGAACGTGTCGCTCGTGTCGGCAACCGATGGCGCGGTAACGTGGTCGGAGAAGTATGACCGCCCGCTGACGAATGTGTTTGCGTTGCAGGATGAGATCGCGCGTGCGGTGGCCACCAAGTTGCTCGGCGCGTTGGGCGGAGTGCGTGCTGCCGCACCGTCGCGCATGGAGACCGCAGATCCTGAAGCGTATGCGCTGTACTTGCAGGGCCAAGTGTTGTTTGGCCGTCGTACCGCGCAGACGGTGCGCCAGTCGATCGCGCTGTTTGAGCGAGCGGTGGCGCGTGATCCGATGTTTGCGCGCGCGCATGCCGCGCTGGCGCTGGCGCTGTCTTCCATTCCTTTTTATGAGCAGGGTACCGCACGCGCTACGGGCCCGCTGGCAGTCGCTGCGGCGCGACGCGCGATCGCGATTGACTCGACGGTCGCTGAGGCGTGGGGCGCGATCGCCTCGGCGCAAATGGGCATCTTCGACAATCACGTTGCCGACGCGAATTACCGGCGTGCGCAGTCACTCGATTCGAGTGTCGCCATACTCTGGGGTTGGCACGCGCTCAATCTCGTGCACATGGCGCGTTTCGATGAAGCACGTGCACATGCTGCCCGAGCCATGGCAGCGGAACCTGCCTCTCTGATCGCGCGCACGTGGGCGGCGCAGTTGCTGCTGACTGAACGCCAGTACACCCGAGCAGACTCGGCCACGCGCTCCATTTTGTCGATGGATTCGACGTACGCGTTGGCTTGGGACGCTCGCGGCGAGGTGCTGAGCTATCTGGGTCGGCACGACGAGGCGGTTGCGGCGTTGCAGCGGAATCTCGAGCAACTGCCGAAGAATCGGCCGAACCAAACCGAAGGCATTCTCGCGTATGTGCTGGCCCGAGCGGGGCGCGTCGCGGACGCACGCGCCGCGATCGAGCATTTGCGCATCGTGAACGGTGGCGAGGTGCCGGCGATGGCCGTGCTCGCACCGACGCTCGATCTGTTGCGCGATCATGCGGCCGCGTTGGTGATGCTCGAGCGGGCGGTGAAACAGCCGGACAGTTGGCTGCAGATGTACAACCGCGCCGAACGGTATGATGCGCTGCGCAAGGATCCGCGCGGTGCGGCCGCGTTGGCGAGTATCGAGCGGTAGGCGTCGGTAGTCGGCGTTGCACCAACACTGGTCACACGTTGGCCGTGGTCCGGGAGGTGTTGCCACGTGCGTAACACGGTCAGTCGTCCGACGCGTCGATCTCTTCCTGCAACGCATGCAGCTCGGCGATCACTTCGAGGTCTTTCGGCCGTCCCGCGGCGCGCTTCACGCGAATGAGCCAAGGCAGGTCCAGCAGCTGCACGTCATGGCCAAAGATCGTGATCGTCAGCGTGTGCGGCAGCAGCTCGTCGTACGTGCCGCCACCGGTGATCTCGCCCAGCAAATCAATCGCGCCAACGGTGGTGGTGAGGGTGAAGTTCAAGCCCGCACGCAGCGTTGGAACTGACCACTCGAACGGCAGGCCGGGGGGGGCTCCACGCAGATACGGCGCGTACGGCGCTAACGCCGCGACGACTCGTGCGAGATTTGCAGGTGTCCGCGCGTACGAAATGTCCAGATCGTCGGTGAGTCGCGACGAGCCGTGCGCACGCGCTGCGACGCCGCCGACAATGATGAACTCCACGCTCGCATCGTTCAGTGCAGCAAGCAGCCGTTCAAGCTGCGTCATGACGGCTTCACGACAGCCGTGTTCCGGGTGCGTTTAGCCAGTGCTGTGGCCTTTTGCAGTGCCAGCGCGTTCTGCTGCCATTCCGATAGCGTACGCAGGCGTTCATCGACGGAGCGGCGCAGGTTTTCCCGCAGCAACGTGCGATCAACGTCTCGCTTGTATCGCTCGACGATCGGATCGGCGGGCGCGAGCGGCTGGAGCGTCACGTGCAGCGCGAACCCCGCCGCAGCCGCGCAGCGCGCCAATGTATCGATGGTGGGGTTCGTGTCACCTCGCTCAAGCCCAGCAATCGCCGACTGGGAGGTGCCAACCCGCTCCGCGAGCTCTCGCTGCGTGAGGTAGCCCTCCCGCCTGGCTTCCTGCACCAGGCGGTGAATTTGTCGTATCTCGTACATGGTATCAATATACTACACATTGTATCACGAGCAAGTGTCGGGTGAGCGGAGCGTCCCTACCCCGCCAGCACCGGCAACCGCCGGATCTGCTCCTGCCACTCGCGCGGCCCGGTCTCGTGCACGTTGCTCCCCGCTGCATCGACGGCCACGGTCACCGGCATGTCGTGCACATCGAATTCGTAAATCGCTTCCATCCCCAGGTCGCCAAACGCGACCACGCGCGATGACCGAATCGCTTTGCTGACGAGATACGCCGCACCGCCGACGGCCATGAGATACGCGGCCTTGTGCTTGCGAATCGCCTCAAGCCCCGTCGGTCCGCGCTCCGCCTTGCCGATCAT
>JBBQDB010000114.1:0-13372 GCA_038319245.1 Gemmatimonadales bacterium | reverse complement strand
CGTGCTGTACATCTGGGCCATCGGGACGTCATTGCCCAACGCCGAGGGTGGCTTCGATTCGCTGGCGCACGTCAAGCAACTGTTCACCAGCGATCGAGCGGTACTCGCCGGATGGGTGCATTACCTGGCGTTTGATTTGTTCATCGGCTGCTGGGAAGTATTGGACGCGCGCGAGCGAGGCGTGCGGCACATCTTCGTGCTGCCGTGTCTGGCGCTCACCTTCATGCTCGGTCCCGCAGGATTGCTGTTGTACTTCGGCGTGCGACGCCTGGGTTCCGCTCCAGCCTCACCCGAATCTTAAGACTCACAACTTTTCACTCGTCACCGCAGTACACGCTCCACCCACCACTCCCCACCGACCACCCGCGACCCGAAACCCCCAGCCCGCGATCTCGCCAAGCGCAACCATGGTCGCCGGCCCTTCCTGGTCCCAGTTCTGAGTTCCAGTTCCGCGTTTCCGGTCCTACGGCTGGACTTACCGAGTACACGGTCCTGAGTACTCGGTACTCGCTACAACGAGACGAAAACCTTCAATACCCACCACTCAACGGGACCGGATACGTCCGCCCAACCCCTCTGTATCACGGGCTGGGGGTTCCGAGTCGCGAGTGATCGGTACTCGGTGTCGTGTAGAGCATCACCTGCAGTGGTAGGTTAGGGTCTGGCGTGATGGGTGAACTGGGGTCGCCGGGCAATCCCCGGACTCCCCGAATATCCAAACGGGGGCCCGCACCTCGTGCGAGCCCCCGTGTTTGCGTCAATCCACGTCGCCTAGTGCTTCTGCACCTTCGCGCCGCGATCGTCGTCATCCCCGCTCGCCGGACCAAACGGCGAACCCGGATCGCCCGCACCCATATTCTCCACGCGCAACTTCGTCTTCTGCACCGTGCCGCCGATCGTCAGCACTACGCTGTAATCGCCCGTTGCCGCGGCACTCTGACGGCCACCACCAAACCCGCCGCCGCCCTGCCCGCGTCCGCCAGCCGGCGCCGGCACCGGCAGTCCAATGATCGCGAAGATCTTGGCCACGGCCTCGGCCGCCGCATCCGGCGCTCCACCGCGTCCGCCACGACCACCCGCCGCTGCCGCACCGCCACGACCACCGGCGGCCGCAGGATCAACTGCCGCCTCACCACCGGCCGCAACCGCCGCAGGCGGGCCGCCAGCCCCACCTCGACCCGCTCCCGGCGCCGCTTCGGCCGGACGCGCACAGAACGGCTCAAACTGCGACAGCGGACGCTCACACGCCGCCTGTCCGGCGCCACGGCCACCACCACCGCCACCACCGCCGCCACGACCACCGAACGCCGCCGCATTAAACGCTGGAATCGGCGTCAGCAACCGCTTCGCCGTCGCCAATGCCGTGCTGTCGTACTTGGCCTTCGTGAGCGAATCCAGCACCACCGGCGCACGCACCGCCTTGAGGATGCTGTCGCGTTTCTCGCTCGGCGACAACGGACCACGCGCCGCCGGCTTGGGCGTCAATGCGTAGTTCCACGTCACCGTGTGCAACCCAGCCGCACCCGGACCGGTCAACGACTGCACCGTGTCACCCTGCGCATCGACGATGCTGATGCGCGCATTCGCCGCTCCGGCGCCCGTCACGCGATACGAAATCGACGCGCCATACGTCGGATTCTGCGTGGCGAAAAATGCCTGACCGTTGCCGTTGCCGGCCGCGCCTGCTGTCGGTGCCTCGCCCCACATAAATGCCGGCTTCGGATCGAACAGATGCGTGCTCTTGGCAATCACCTTGGACGTCATCTGCTCGAGCGGCGCGATATCAACAATCCACAAGCTGCGGCCGTGCGTCGCCGCGATGAGCTCATGATCGCGCGGATGAATCTGCAAGTCGAACACCGGCACGCTCGGCAGGTTCGTCGCGAACTTGCTCCACGTGTGGCCGCGATCGATCGACACATACGTGCTGAGCGACGTGCCGACAAACAGCAGGTCGCGATTGTGCGGATCTTCGCGCACCACGTGCACCACATCCGCCACGCCACCCGTCGGCAGATTGTTGACGATCGACTTGAAGCTCTTGCCGCCGTCGGTGGTCACGAACAGGTACGGCGTGAAGTCATTGACGCGATGATGATCGAACGCCACGTAAAACGTCGCCGTATCGAACTTCGATGCTTCGATACGCGCCACAAACGGATCGCCGTTGTTCGGCAACAGGGTCGCAAACTTGGACGTCAGGTTCTCCCACGTCGCACCATCGTTTGACGACTTCCACACATTGCCGTCATCCGTGCCCGCGAACAGCAAGCCCGCCTTTACGCGGCTTTCCGTCAGCGCCACCACGGTACCGTACGTTTCCGCACCCGTTGCGTCGATCGTGATGCCGCCCGTGAGCCGCACCGATGTATCGATCTTCGCTTCAAGATGCTTCGACAGGTCGGGCGAGATCAGCGTAAACTCTTCGCCCTTCTTGCTCGACTTGAGCACATGGTTGCCGCCGAAATAAATCACCGACGGATTGTGCGGCGAAATGAAGAACGGCGAATTCCAATTGAAGCGCAGCTGCTGCTCGAGCGAATCCTTTTTCTGCGACACGCGGAGCGCGGCGATTGCTGTGTTCTGTGCCTTCGTCGCCGGCACCAGTGGATCGCCGCGCAACGTCGCAATCGAATCTTCCCACGTCTTGTACGTCGGCTGCCAGCTCGGCTTCTGGAACTGCAGACGTTCGCCCGTCTTCAGATTGAGCCGTGACGCATTGCCGCCCTGCGACTCGCCGTACACGACGCTCGGATCGGTCGGATCTTGCGCGGTAAAGAAGCCGTCGCCACCAGCAATCGTGTACCAGTAGCCGAGTGTCGTCGTGCCGCCGCGACGCTTGCTCGGGCCACACCACGAACCGTTGTCCTGCGCGCCGCTGCAGATGTTGTACGGCACCGCATAGTCGTAGCTCACTTCGTAGAACTGCCCGAGGGGCAAGTTCTGCATCATGTTGAAATTGCCGCCCCGGTCGAACGTGAACGCGATGCCGCCGTCGTTGCCAAGCGCCCAGCGTTCCGGATCATTCGGATCGATCCAGATCGCGTGGTCATCGACGTGGACGTTTTGCGCCGCATTCTTGGACGTCTTGCCGCCGTCGTCCGACACCTGCAGTTCCGTGCTCGAGAAGTACACGCGATCAGGATTCTTCGGATCGCTGCGCACTTGCGAGTAGTAGAACGGACGGACGTTGATGCTGCTCATCTTGGTCCACGTCGCACCACCGTCCGTGGAGCGCCAGAGGCCATTGTCGCGCGGCCGCTGCTCGGGCGTGTAGCCACCACCAGGCTGCGGCGCCGCCGCTTCGATCATCGCGTAAATGATGTTCGGATTGCTGCGATTGATATCGAGCCCGATGCGTCCCTTCACGCCTTCCGGAAATCCACCGCCCTTCACTTCCGTCCACGTCGTGCCGCCGTCGATTGTCTTCCACAGCGCCGATCCCGGCCCACCGCTCTTGAGCGAGTACGGCGTGCGCAGGCGCTCCCAGCTTGCCGCAAAAAGGATGTTCGGATCCTTCTGGTTGATCGCAACGTCGATGAAGCCCGCCTTGTCGCTGACGAACTTGCTCAGCTGCCACGTGGTGCCGCCGTCCGTTGTCTTGTAGAGGCCGCGCTCCGCGTTGGACTTCCACGCCGCGCCCAAGGCGGCGACATAGACGATGTTCGGATTGGTCGGGTTGACCACAATACGCCCGATGTGCTGCGTCTTCTCGAGCCCCTTCAGCGCCCAGGTGATGCCGCCATCGACGGACTTGTAGATGCCCGCACCGGGCTCGATCGTGTTGCGCGAATTCGGCTCGCCCGTACCGGCCCACACCTGCTGCGTATCCGTCGGCGCGATGGCCAGCATGCCCATCGAAATGACACGCTTGTCGTCAAACACCGGGCGCCACGTGATGCCGTTGTTCGTGGTCTTCCAGATGCCGCCTGCCGCGGCCGCGACGAACAACGTCTTGGATGGGCCAGGAATGCCGACCACGTCGGACAGACGGCCCATAAAGTTGGCGGGTCCAACAGTGCGCCACTTGAGTCCGGCGATGGTCGCCGAATCGAGCGCTTGCCCGCTGGCGGTGCCGGCCAGCAGCAACGCGGCTGCTCCGGCGAATGCTGGGAGGTAACGATGATGTCGCATGGAGTGGAGACGGGGTTGAGGCGCGGAACCTGCAGCGTACTCTGTGCAGTTGAGGCTAGAATACAAGACGTCACACCAGCGCGCCGCGTTGAGATCGTTTGCCGTGCCATACACACGCACTCACACACCATTCATAAACAATTCATGACGACTGCTCACTCATACGCCGCACATAGCGCCACCACCCCGCTCGCGCCTTGGACGTTCGATCGGCGCGCGACCGGACCGGCAGATGTGCAGATCGACATCCTGTTCTGCGGAGTCTGTCATTCCGACCTGCACACCGTGCGCGGCGAGTGGGGCCCGATCGCCTATCCGCAGGTGCCGGGACACGAAATCATCGGCCGCGTCTCTGCCGTTGGTAGCGACGTCTCCCGCTATGCCGTCGGTGATATAGTCGGCGTCGGCTGCATGGTCGACAGCTGCCGCACCTGCGCGTCGTGCAACGACGGACTCGAGCAGTACTGCGAGAAAGGCATGACCGGCACGTACGGCGGCGTCGAGAAGCAGACGGGCAAGCCGACACAGGGCGGCTATTCCACCTCGGTCGTAGTCGATGAGCGCTTTGTCGTGCGTATTCCCGACGGCATGGATCCAGCTGCGGCCGCACCGCTACTTTGCGCCGGTATCACCACCTATTCGCCGCTTCGCGAATGGAACGCCGGCCCGGGCAAGCGCGTCGGCATCGTCGGCCTCGGCGGTCTTGGACACATGGGCGTCAAGCTGGCCAAGGCGATGGGCGCGCATGTTGTGCTCTTCACCACCTCCGCCAGCAAAGTCGAAGACGCCAAGCGCCTCGGCGCCGACGACGTTGTCATCTCCAAAGATCCGGCCGAGATGAAGCGCGTCCGCAATTCGCTCGACCTCATTCTCGACACGGTCAGCGCACCACATGACCTCGAACCCGAACTGGCCGCACTGCGTCGCGACGGAACGCTCGTGCTCCTCGGCGGATCGCCGGTACCGCATCCGTCGCCGGGTGCGTTCTCGTTCATCATTCAGCGCAAACGCATGGCCGGCTCACTGATCGGTGGCTTGCCCGAAACGCAGGAGATGCTCGACTTCTGCGCAGCGCACAACATCGTCTCCGATATCGAACTCATCGCCGCGAAGGACATCAACACGGCGTACGAGCGCATGCTCAAGTCGGACGTGAAGTATCGCTTCGTCATCGATATCGCGACGATCAACGGTTAACGCGACACTGCAGGTGACGTGCACGACGGCCACGGATTGCGAAGCCTGCAGTCCGTGGCCGTTGTTGTGTGCGACAGGACAATCCCCCACTCGTCGGCGAAAACACCGAACGGGTGACCAATTATCTCACGACAGCGACGCGACCGCCCGCGCCAGCCGCCGCACTCCCTCCACCAACTCCGTCGAGTCATAGTGCGCGAAGCTCAGCCGCACGCGGTCCGCGAACACCTCGCGGCTCGCGAACCGTGTGCCCGCATGCATCGTCACTCCCTCGCGTGCAGCAATGGGCTGCAGTTCCGCGGCGGTCACCCCAGCCGGCAATTGCACCCACACGAAATAGCCGCCCGTCGGTTCGGCAAACGCCGCCGTCGGTATCTCCTCGCGGAGCGCTTGGCACAGGACACGCGATCGCTCCGCATACACCGCGCGTAGCCGATCCAGCCCCTGATCGGCGAGCCCCAACTCGATCAGGCTGTTCATGACGCCGGACATGAACGGATTGAGCCCGCCGCCACTCTGCACCAGCCCCGAATCCATGAGCGTCGCCAGCAGCGTCGGTGCGCCCTGTATCCAACCGAGCCGCAGCCCCGGCGCGCAGATTTTGGAGAATGAGCCAAGCGACAACACACGAGCGTCACCAGCATACGACGCCAGCGGACGCGGCGGAGCGACACCAAAGTCGAGCAGGTGATAGACCTCATCTGCAACGATGAGCAGGCCGTGCGCGCGACTCAGCGCGACCAACTGCTCGCGCCGCTCCGCCGACATAGTGGTGCCAGACGGATTCTGAAAGGTAGGAATCGTGTACAGTATCGCCGGCCGGTGCAGTGCGAGCGCGGTGCGCAATGCGTCGATCACAATACCGTCGTCATCGATTGGGATGCCCACCACACGCAATCCGTGATCGCGGAACACGTGCAGCGCCAGAAAATACGTGGGCTCTTCGACGAACATGGTGTCGCCCGGCCGCGTGAATCGCGTACACACGAGGTCGAGCGCCTGCGAGGCACTCGCGGAAACCATCAGATCGTCCGCGGCTACCATCGTCGCATATCGCCGACTCAGGAATCGCGCGAGTGACCCGCGGAACGCTGTGTCTCCCTGGTCCGCCCCGTATTGCAGCAGCGCCGCATTCCCTTTCGCGAGGCAATGATCGGCCGCGACGCGCAGCGCCTCGAGCGGCAAGAGGGACAGCGATGGCTGTCCGTTGCCAAAATCAATCGTGTCCACGACGCGCGCTACAGTCGGTCATGCCGTAGGTAAATACGCATCGGCTATCTGGCTCCCCGGGAGCGCCAGCACCTTGGTGGTCCATGACGTGCCGCGACAATTCTGCATCGTCACGCTATCGATCGTGATGTAGCGCGCATCCAACTGTCCCCACAGTGCCTCATTCTTCGCCTTGCAGTGCATCGAAATGAGGAAGACCCCGTCAGGCGCAAGAAACTGTTCATAGCGCAGAACGCCGGCGACCGGATCGTGATGATAGTAGATGCTCTCGTTGAAGACGATCGCGTCGAATCGCTCCTGCGTCGTGAAGTCGTTCATGTCCGCTTCGACGAACTGCGTCGTGTCATCACCGCGTGCCGACGCTTGGCGTACGGGCTCTGCGAAATCGGTGCCGACATAGCGCGAATAACAACCGCGCAGCTGTTCCTGAAAGAGCCCCTCGCCGCATCCGACATCGAGCAACGTGCCGCCGGGTTTGAGCCGAGCGAAGTAGCCCGCGAGCACGGCGTGATGCGCGAGTTCGTCCAGGTTGCGCAGCCGCTGCCACTCGCCCTTGGCATACTCGGTATTCCAGCGCGTCGCGCGATCAACACCGAATGCTCGCCGCATCGCGCGCGCGGCACGAAACGCGAAGGGCACGGCCGACGGATCGGCTACCGGCTCGCGCGTCTCGTCAGCAGGCACAGCGCATCCGCGACGTCGTCCGCAGCGTCCGTCGAGACGCTGTTCGCACGGGGATGTGCAGCGTATCTCTCGTCATGTGTCGCTTATACGCCTCTATTGTGTCGCTTGAGTGTTTCGTCACGACCGCGAAGGCGTCAGCATTGCCTTGAATAGCTTGAGCCGCAGTTGCCACGCCGGCAGCGGACCACCAACTCCGACGCGGCCGAGCCGCAACGGGTTGGTGCTTCGCCCATTCGCCCACCGTTTGAGCGTCACCGACGAGCGATAGCCGGCCGCGTGAACATTTGCCAACGCGCGCGGGTCGTGAGAGCCATACGGAAAGGCAAAACTGTCCACCGGCGCGTTAATCGCAGCCTGCAGCTCCTCGCGCGAGCCACGCAGCTCGTCGCGCGCGGTCGCATCGTCGAGCCCGCGAATGCGCGCGTGGTGACGTGAGTGCGATCCGATTTCGTGCCCGGACCCGGCCAGGGCGCGTAACGTCGGCGTGTCCATCAACACGGCGGGCGGCGCACTGACATCCCAGGCGTTCGTACCGCCCAGCTGCGACGACACGACATAGACGGTCCCCGGCCAGCGATACGACGCGAGAATGGGCAGCGCAAAGTCATGCACACTCTGGTAGGCGTCATCGAACGTGATGGCGACCGCGCGCGGCGGCAGCGCTTGCTCCCCGCGCTGCCAGCGGGACAGCGCGCCCACGGTCACTCCGGTGCAACCGAGCGACGCAAGCATCTGCATGTGCGCGGCAAACAACGCGGGATCCACGAAGTTGCCGTCGTACGTCGCACCGTCGGGCGGCTCCTCAACCCGATGGTAACACAACACCGGCACTCGCACGGCCTACCCTCGGCTGGCGACCGGCTCCATCGCATCCTGCCGCTCGGCGTCGACCGCATCGAACCGTAATTCCAGCGCCGACTTCACTGCACTTGGACGGTTCGACGCCGGACGATCGGACACCACAGGTCGCGATGTGGGGCGCATCGCCGCGATCGACTCCGCCTCGCGACGTTCCACGTCCCATAGCAGCGCGTACTTCGCGAACGCCGACCACGCATGCACGACGCTCAGCACCAAGCCGCGGCGCCCCTCGCGCCAGGCCCCCTGCAGGAAGTAGCACTTGATGAAACGCCACATCGGTCGCACCACGAGGTGCGACAGCCCGACGCGGTTGCCTTTGGCGTGCAAGTCGGCCGCGCCCCAAGCAGAGTAGGTCGTCACTTTCGTGAGCTGATGGGCGAGGTCACGATACGAGTCGTGATCGAGTCGTCCCGCGAGATCGACGACCGCGCCGTCGTAATCCAGCCCTTCGTGAACTTTCTGCGGGCGATATCGCAGCGTCGACTTGAACAGCCGCACGTGCCGATCACGTCCCCACCCACCGCGCTCCATTGGCGCACCGAGGTAGCGATTGCGCATGTGCACGCGATACGCGTCAGCCTGAGGCGCCGCAACCGCGCGCGCGATCGCATCGCGTAGCTCCGGCGTGACACGCTCATCGGCATCCACTGCCAGAATCCACGGCTGCGTGCTTGCCTCGATGGCGGCGTTGCGCTGATGGGCGATCGTCGGACCGCAGCCTTCGAGCACCGTGGCACCATACCTGCGAGCTAACGCAATTGTACCATCGGTCGAACCAGCATCGGCAACCACGACGTGCGCAGCCCACTGCACCGCCTCAAGACAGGCGGGCAGACGGTCTACTTCGTTCAGCGTCGGGATGACGACGGTAACCGGGAGGGCGGTTATCCGCACAGTCAAAACCTCGGGAACCTTGCGAAAAGACAGTTATGTACGAGTATGACGAAGCTTCGTTAAGGCTGGGGCCGGAGACAAGAACTCCGACGCAGTCTTAACGTCATCGATCTCGCGCAAATCACCGCTCAGCCCTCCGCAATGCCGCTTCACGTGCTCGGCAATTTCGTTGAACCCCGTTCCCTGCTTGTCGTCGAGGATGACGACGCACTCCGGGAGACGCTGGTGCAGGCGTTGAGCACGATTTGCAGCCGAGTTCGTCAAGTCGCCACGTTGGCCGACGCTATTCACGATTGCGCAGAAGATGAGCCGGACCTTGTCCTACTTGACCTCGGACTGCCCGATGGCGACGGCTCAGAGCTCCTGACCCGTCTCCGGGCGATCACCACCGTGCCGATTGTGGTGCTCTCCGGCCGCAACGAAGACGAACAAAAGGTCGCCCTCCTCGATGCCGGCGCCGACGACTTCATCTCCAAGCCGTGCAGCGCCGCCGAATTAGTCGCGCGCGTTCGCGGTCAGCTGCGACGGTCGGCGACGTCCCTCGCGGCCCGCAACGCACACATCGTCGTCGAGGGGATGGAGATCGATCTGGTCGGGCAACGCGTCGCGCGCGACGGCGTCCCGCAGCGGCTGACGCCAACCGAGTGGGCCTTACTCCGCGCGCTGGTGTTGAATGCGGGTCGTCCGCTCACCGCTCGCCAACTGTGGGACCTCGTCTGGGACCGAGAGTTTGGTGACTACGCCGTGCACGTGCGGGTGCACATGACGCACTTGCGCCGCAAAGTCGAACCGAATCCCGCCGTTCCGCGATTGATCGTCACGGAACCCGGAGTCGGCTATCGCTTCGTCGTCCCGTGAGTGAGTAGCATCGTCCCGAAGCCTGGCCGACTTCTTGTGCATGTATGCTTCGATGATGTCATGTTGATATGTCGTTGATGTCTCGACGAGCGACGATAGTCTGGGTACGATGGCTTTCCCTATTTGGGATCACCACCGCGGTGTTCAGCCGTTTCTCCGAATTGCCGGAGATTCGCGTTTCGCACGGCGTGCTCGCGTACCTACTGCTCATTGTTGGCGCGAGTCGCGAGGGTGGGCGCCGACTGTCGGCGGCCATGGTGGTGCTCGGCTACCTCGCCGTGGACTGGTTCTTTGTCCCGCCGCGTCGCGCGATTGGTTTCCCGTCTGAATTCGACTTCATCATTCTCGTGGGATTTCTCGTCACCGCCGTGGTCGTCTCGCAGCTGGTGGTCAACCTGCGACAGACGGCGACGCTCGCGACCCATCGTGCCGAGGAGATCGAAAAATTGAGTACCGAGCGAGTGTTGCTCGAACGCGAAGCCTCGCGCGCCGACGTGCTGCGCGAAGCCGAGCGTCTGAAGGACGCCCTGATCGCATCGCTGGTGCACGATTTGCGCTCGCCGATCACCACCATGACGATGCTCGCGGCGACCGATTCCGGCGTCTCAGCGGAGTCGGCGCTCCAGCGTATCGGCGACGAAGTCCACCGCATCGATGCATTTCTCTCGACGCTCGGCCGTTTCACGACTGGCCCGCACGCCACTCAGTTACTGGCGATCGAAACGCATGTCGCGGACGATCTCATCGGGACCGCGCTCAGCTCGACCGAGGCCGCGTTGCAAGGGCATCCGATCACGACGCAGACCGCCGACACCCTCGTCCTGCTGCGCTGCGATTTCACGCTCTCGTTGCGCATACTTGGCAATTTGCTCGAAAACGCCGCGCGCTACTCACCCGCAGGCGCTCCGATCGACATCCGTGCTACGACGGACGACCGGCAAGTGCGCATCGTGGTGTCAGACCGCGGGCCCGGTCTCATCGACAACGAAATCGACGAGGTCTTCCGACCGCTGCACCGTGGGTCCGCCGCAGCCAGCGAGGGTCGCGGCAGCGGGATGGGGCTGGCGATCGCGCGGACCTTTGCGCAGGCACAGCACGGTGACGTGCTCTACGCACCGCGAGCGGGCGGCGGCGCGCAATTCATCCTCAGGCTGCCCGCGGCATCGATGGTTGCCGTGCCGGCGGGCACACAGGCGCTACGCGGGTTCGGGCTCTGACTCCGAGTCCGCGTCCACGTCCGGCTCGTCGCCACTGCGCGGATTCCCGAACTCATCCACATCGTCTGGAAGGCCGGCGGCCTTGCGACGGGCGCGCTCCTCCTTCTTGGCGTCCTTCTTCGCCTGCCGCTCCATCTCTTTGCGGCGCTTCTCGTAATCGTAGTTGGGTTTGCGAGCCAAACGGGTTCACTCCGCTTCGAGCGTGAGCGTGACAGGAAGATGCGGCAGCACAACAAACCTGCGCATCAGCCGCCCGACCACCGTTCGGCATAGCGCAACATAGTACGGGGGCGGTCGCGATGTGAGGCGACCCCGTCGCGCGCGCGCGACGCCGGTCAATTCGACTTGACGCACTCGTCGAAGATCTCGCTCTGCGCCTTTTTGGGCGTCTGGATCAGTTTGTAGAATTCGTCGAAGTAACTGATCGCATCCTTCACCGACCGCGGTGAGAGCAACTGTCCGACCGGATCGGTATACAACGCGTAGATGGCGTCTTTCTTTGCGTTGAACAGGTCCAGCGCCTTGATGTAGTCGTTCTTGAACGCGCAGTATCCGCGAAACTGACGGGTGCGCACGCTCTTGATGCGCAGTTGCGGATCCGGGACGGCATACGAGGTGTTGACGGCGCCCGCATAGTCGAAATCGTACGCGACCGGCAAAATGTCGCCGGTACTGGTTCGAATGAGATTCGAGTTGTGCAAGCCACCAAACGAGAAATCGGTGTTGCCGATCATGTACTGAAAGATGAACGCGATGGCCGATTGCTTCGGGTCGAGGTCATCGGCGGTGGCACCTTTCTGCTTGACGATCGTGCCGCCGTTGCGCGCCGCCACCTGATCGGGATCTTCGGCCAAGAAACCGTAGCGCGTGTTCTCGATCTTGCCGCTCGCGCTATCGGCGTACGCGATCTTGAGCAGCCGCACGTGCTGGCTGACCGGCGTCAGCACTTGATACACGCGATACAGCATGAACTCCTGCAGGATGTACTGCTCGTACGTCTCGGTGCTGCGGCAGAAGTTGATGAGCTTCGGCTCGCCGACGCTGTGAAAGAGCGTCCCCTTCGCTTCCTTGTCGCTGACCTTGATGCGAACGGGCGGAAACTCGCAGTTCTTGAGCCGCCAGATGCCGCGCGTGCGGGCCTTCACCGGCACCACCACCTTCGCACCACTGCTGTCGGCGTACGTGAACGTGGCCGGATGATATGGCGCCTTCTCGCCGTGATCGCGTTTGATCTGCTTGATGTTCGTCGTGAACGTCACGGCGAGTGGCGTTTCGGTTTGAAAGAGCGGTGAGAGCTTGGGGACTTTCGGCACCGGAATCGGAGCGCCGAGTGTCGTGTCGATGGCTGGTGCCGCCTTCTTCTCTTTCTTCTCTTTCTTCGTCGCCGCGGTGCGTGCTGTGTCCTTGGTTTGTGCAAACGAGTCGCGAGGGGTGCTTGCGATGCAGAGCCCAACACACGCAAGCAACGCCAGGCGCGACGTGCGTCGAGACACGATCAGAGCGGTGAGTCGAGACATGAGCAGTCGGGGCGAAGAAGGGTCAGGGAATCGCGCGACGAACATCAGCACGGACACAGCACGGGTACAGCACGGGTACAGCACCGGTCAGCGAAGCTCCACGTCACGCACGTGCGTCGAACCGGCCGCGCGCACGAGCGCG
The DNA here is from genome assembly GCA_038319245.1 of Gemmatimonadales bacterium. GTDB lineage: Bacteria > Gemmatimonadota > Gemmatimonadetes > Gemmatimonadales > Gemmatimonadaceae > Gemmatimonas. Next base: position 638 of record JBBQDB010000114.1, on the reverse strand, counting down.
ATGATATCGTCCGGCGCGGTTTTCTTACGTAGCTGCAGCACGTATTCGACCGTGTCGCCATCGTCGGAGGTGGTCAGTGCGCCGACGCGCCACTGCTTCACGAACTCCTGCAACCGTGGTTCGACGGCGCGACGCAGTGCGGCCGCGTCGCTGGTCACGATACGCAGCCGAGTCTCGACCGGGGCCGCGGGCGTTTCGCCGTCGGCAGCCGCATTCGCGCGCTTCCAGGCCCGTTCGGCCACGCCTTCGAGTTGCTCACGGGTCATGTTCTGAAATACTTCGTCGTCGATACGCGCGACGAACGTGCCCGTGCGAGCAAGTTCGCGCGCCCGCTTGAGTCGTTTGTCGGCGATACGTCCTTCGAGTTCGGCCGGCGCGCTCCCGAAGTCGGTGTACCAGAGCGCGAGTGCGGTGATGTTGAATCCGATCGACAGCACCGCAGCGACCGGTAGATTCACCGCCGACGCGAGCCCAAGTCCCGTAGCGAGAAAGACGTATACGGCGTCTTTGCTGTCGTCGAGCGAATTGCGGAAACGGACCGCCGCGACGATGCCGGCAAAGCCGAACGCCAGATTGATGCTGTACTTGAACAACAGCACGATCCCGGCGACGACGACCGGCAGAATGATCAAGAGCTG
>JBBQDB010000113.1:0-13407 GCA_038319245.1 Gemmatimonadales bacterium | reverse complement strand
CGCCGTTGTGAATGCAATACGCGTTAGCGAGTTCTTCCATGCGGAACTCGATGCGTGTCATTTGACTTTGCTATCGTCATTGCAGCAAGGCTTCGGCTGACGCCGTTGAAATGATCTGTAACACAATGTTCGAAATCCGAGAAATCCAATTGGCGGTGGGCGTCGTATGCACTGTGTTCGATCGAATCACGGTCGAAGGCGGCCCACCAATTGCATGAGGGGCAGCCGAACACCGATGCATTTACTCCCCCTACTCCCTCGGAGTCTTTCATGCCATTTCCAGCTGTCAGCCGGCGCTCGCTGCGCAACGTCGCGTTCGTCGCCGTCGGTATTGCCGCGCTCGGCGTCGCGCAGCGTGTGTACGCATCCGACCACCAGGACACGCCTGAAGTCGAGCTCAACCCGCGCTCCGACATCAACGACCTGTATGTGTTTCCTGGTTCGAGTGCCGATCGTATCGCGTTGCTGCTGACCACGTCGAGCCCGATCGCCGGTCAGTCTGCATCGTTCGATCCGAACCTGCTGTATCAGATCAAGGTCGACAACACGGGCGATGCCGTCGAAGATCTCGTGTTCCAGGTCACGTTCGATGACGGCGTTGGCGCCGCGCAGAAGTACACGGTCCGTGGTCCAGTCGCACCGAGCATGACGGGTGTCAAGAACATGCTGATCACGACCGGTCCCGTGGTGACGGGCACGGTTGGTAGTGCCGCTGGCTCGTCGACCACAACGCAAACGTACGCGGGACTTCGCGCCGATCCGTTCGTGATCGATCTGGAGCAGTTCTTCAACATCATTCCAGATCGTCGTCCCTCCACGGGTCCGTTGTCGGTCCAGAATGGCGCGGCCGCCGGTTCGTTCCGCTCGCCTGGTGTGGACTTCCTCAAGCCGTTCAACGCGCTCTCGATCGCCATTGAGCTGCCGAAGGCGCAGCTGCAGCCTAGCACCGCCGCCGATGCAAAGATCGGTGTGTGGAGCACGATCAGCCGCTGATGCCTCGTCCAGACCACTTCTCACACACACTCGGAGCCACGCTGATGCGTTCCCTCGTTTCGCCGCGCGCGCTGATTGTCGCGCTTGCGCTGCCCTTGATTGCCGCCTGTTCGGACAAGAACACCAACAACACCATCACCACGCCGATCACGCCCGTCCGCACCTACACACAGGTCGAGCGTCTTGGTAACCCGCTCGTGAGCGAAGTCTTCTTCATGAAGCGCGATCACGGTCTGGCCAACAGCTCAGCGCCGGCTACCGACGTCGCGAACGGCTTCGGCGACAAGATCAAGGCGTTCACCAATGCGTTCAATCGTGGCCCGATGATCGCCAATACGTTGGCGGCGGTGCTCGTCCCCGACATGCTGATGGTGTATCCGAATCGCGCCGGCAATACGTCGGGCTGGTTGAGCTGGGCGCTCGCGAACGGCTACGGCGGTCGCAATCTCAGCGACGACGTCGTTGACGCTGGCCTCACGGCAATCTTCGGTAAGTTGCTCGACCCGAATGCCGCAGTCCTGCCGGGTTTAACCTCGGACAACATCAGCACGAGCACGCGCACGTATTTGACCACGTTCCCGTACCTCGAAGCGGCACGTTAATGAAGACCCAGACAACGCGTCGAGTCGGCATGGTCGCCGTCGCGCTCGCCATCGGTGGCTCGGCGCTTGTCTGGGGCACCTCGCGCCGGGCGCACGCGAGGATGGTCGCTGGCAACGGAGGAACTGTCGCCAGCACCAATCGCGTCGCAGCAAAAGAGCCGGGTTTCTCTGAGCGGGATTTGCGCGATGTCCAAATCAAGGTGTGGCATGAGGCACTCGACGCTGACCCGACAAGCGCCATCGCGCTTGGTCAATTGGCGGCTTTGCATGCGCAGCGAGCCCGCGAGGGCGGGACGTTCGAAGATTATGTGATCGCGGAAAAGCTTGCGCGACAGTCGCTCGGAAAACGGACCAACCGCAACGCGTCGACTGCAGTCACGCTCGTGTCGGTGCTACTCGCGCAGCATCGTTTCACTGAGGCACGCGATATTGCCGCAGAGTTGGTGAATCGCGAGGGTGATATTCCCGAGTATCGCGCCACGTTGGGTGAAGTGGCCATGGAATTGGGCGATTATGTTGTTGCCGACTCAATGTTCCGCTCGGTATGGGAACAGCGATCGACGTTGTCGATAGCGCCGAGGCTCGCACGATGGTTGGAGATCAGCAACCACGTCGGCGAAGCCCGGAAGCTGCTTGTGGCGTCGCGTGATGACGCGGTATCTCGTCGCGACATGGCGAAGGAGACTAAGGCGTGGTTCGACATGCGGGTGGGTGACCTCGAATTGCGCAGCGGTCACGACCGCGCGGCCCAGGCTGCATTCGAAGCAGGGCTCAAGATTGAGGGAGACGATCCGCGACTGCTGGCCGCAATGGCACGATTGGCCGATAGCCGTGGGAATTATCGTGACGTGATCACGTGGGGCGAACGTGCCATTGGCCTGCAGCTTGACCCCGCAACACTCGGTCTTGTTGGCGACGCCTACGCGAAGCTCGGCGATCAGGCGAAGTCGGATGAATATTTCCAAACGCTCGGTGTCGCGGTAAGCATGCAGCCAGGTGCCTATCACCGCGCGTGGAGTCTGTACATGCTCGATCACGGACTGCGCGTCGACGAGGTGCTACAGAAGGCGCAGGCGGAATTGCGCGACCGGAAGGATGTGTATGGCTACGATATCGTGGCCTGGGCCCTGCAAAAGTCCGGGCGGCACGCCGAAGCCAAGGCTGCGATGGTGCAGGCGTTGCGACTCGGTACGCCCGATCCGCTGTTGATCCGACATGCAACTGCGATTGGCGTGCAGACGTCGATCGTCGCGTCGATCAACCGACTTTGATCAACTGACTTTCGCAATTCGCTCGCATACTCATGTCTGACTTCTGGGCGTTCCTGCAGATCGGCTTTCACCACATCGTCGCGTGGGACGCCGCCGATCACATTCTGTTTCTGCTGGCGTTGGCGGCCATCTACCGCGGTCGTGATTGGCGTGCAGCCTTAGCCGTCATCAGCGCGTTCACGATTGGCCACTCCATCACGCTGCTGCTAGCGGTAACCGATGTGTTGGTGCTTCCGTCGCGTTTGGTCGAGTTTCTGATTCCGGTCACGATCGTGGCGACCGGTGTCGAGAATCTGATTATGCGCGATCGTGCGGCAGCGGGTACCGGCGCGCGACATCGTCCAATCTTTGCCGGCATCTTCGGTTTGGTGCATGGCGCGGGCTTCGCCGGATATCTCAAAAGCCTGTTCGTCGCCAACATTGCGCTTCCGTTGTTAGGCTTCAACGTCGGTATCGAACTCGGTCAGCTCGTCGTACTGCTTGGGGCTGCCGCTGCGTTTCTGGTGGTGGATAGCGCGCTGCGAAAACTTCCACGGCGCGAGCGACTCCCCGATGCATTTCAGCTTCGCCTCATCGCTGTGTCAGCAAGCATCACACTCATCGCGACCGGCTGGGCGTGGGAGCGCTACCCGAGATGACCCGTCTGCGAGGTATTCTCGGTGCAGTGTGCGCGCTGCTGTTGGCAGCTGCAGGCATCGCGGAGGCGCACGCGATTCATACGACGCTTACGGTCGTGACCATAGACGCGAATGGCATTACGCTCAATATCCGTGCGTTCGCGGATGACTTTTCGGGATCGGTTGCGAAATTTGGCGGACATGCCGCACCGAAGGATTCGTCGGCTGCAGCTTCCGACGTCGCGCGATACGTTCGTGCGCAATTCGTTGTCGCAACGCCGGCTGGCGTGCCGGTCACGCTCGAACCGTGTGGCATGCGCCGAGCCGCTGAGCTGTACTGGGTCTGCTTTCATGCGGCATTGCCACAGGGCGGCATTGGCGCAAAGATTCGTAACCAGATGTTGACCGAGTGGCACAGCGATCAAGTGAACATCGTGCAGGTCGAGCGTAACGGTAGTCGTAAGACGATGCTCTTTACGAAAGGCAGTGCTGCTGCGGCTATCGGCGCGGCATGAGCACGGTGTAGTCGAAGTCGAGCACGACGGCCGCATCGTAGGCACCGGTCGCGTCCTTGTACGGAAAATCGCTGCACGCACGATCCTTCGTAGCTACGGTCCGTAAGCGAAGCGCACCGACGTCCGAGCGACCTGACAGTTCCTGCCGTTCGAGCACTTCTGTCCACGCGTAGATCGTGTCACCGGCAAACGTTGGACTGACGTGTCGGCCGCCATGAATCGCGGCGATCGTTTGCGCGTTGGACAAACCGTTGAATGACAGCGCGCGTGCGATGCTGATGATGTGGCCGCCGTACACGATACGGCGACCGAATCGTCCTTCGCGCTCGATATGTTGGTTGAAGTGTACGCGCGCTGTATTCTGGTATAGTCGGGCAGCCATCATGTGCTCGGACTCTTCGATCGTGACGCCGTCGACGTGATCGACCTGCTCACCTATCGCGTAGTCGTCCCAAAGAAACGGGCTACCCGCAAGCGTCATGTCGTACAAGCCCGCTGGGCACTGCATCGGTGCGTATAGCGCGTCTGCGGGAACCGACTCGCCCAACGCTGGCACGACGGCTACTGGCGCGGGCGACGAATGAGCGCGCTTACGGACCATCGCCCATCGTGTGTACTCGAGCACGGTCTCGCCGTGTTGGTTGGTGCCCACCGAGCGGACATAGACCACGCCGGACTTGCCGTCTTTGTTCTCACGCACACCCAACACGTTGGATGTTGTCGCAATCGTATCGCCAGGATAGACCGGCACACCGAAGCGACCCTCCGCATACCCAAGGTTGGCGATCGCGTTGAGCGAGATATCCGGCACTGTTTTCCCAAACACCATGTGAAACGCCAGCATGCTGTCGACTGGCGCGACCGTGAAGCCCAGTGACTGCGCAAACGGTGATGACGAGTTGAGCGCAAATCGACCGCCGTACAACGCCGTATACAGCGCCACGTCGCCGTGCGTGATGGTGCGCGGCGTGGCGTGGACGATGATCTGTCCGACGGCGAAGTCCTCGAAGAAGTTGCCGAGCTGTGTTTTGTTGCTCATCGGCTAGAAGCCGTACGCGTCGGCAAGCGCGGGGTCCTTGCGCGCAACAAGTCGCGCGAGATCGACGATAACCTTCGCCTGCTTCCAAGTCGCGTCGTCCTGCATCTTACCGTCAATCGTGGCCACGCCGTTGCCTGACGGGATCGCCTCCAATACGCGCTTCGCGAACAGTACCTCGTTCACATCGGGACTGAAGACTCGGCGCGCGATGGCGATTTGATTGGGCGCGAGCGACCATGCACCGCTGCACCCCATGATAAATGCGTTGCGGAACTGCGCCTCGCATCCTGCCTCGTCCTTGAGATCACCGAACGGTCCGTAAAACGCGCGGATGCCGTGCGAGACGCAGGCGTCCACCATACGCGCAATCGTGTAGTGCCAGAGGTCTTGCTGCCCGAATTGTCGCGGTGCGCCATCTGCGGTGGGATCACCGAGTACACCGTACATTGGATGACCACCGCCAACGCGCGTCGTCTTCATGCCACGTGACGCAGCGAGATCTGCGGGGCCGAGGCTCATGCCGTGCATGCGTGGGCTGGCACCCGCGATCTGCTCCACGTTTTTTACACCTTCGGCAGTCTCCAGCAACGCGTGGAGCAGAATCGGCTTCGTGATGGCGTACCGTGCTTCGAGTAGCGCGAGATATTGGTCGACGAAATGGATGTCCCACGGCCCTTCGACCTTGGGAATCATGAACACGTCAACCTTGTTACCGGCGTCACGCACGATCTCGTGCAGGTCATCGAGAAACCAGGGACTGTTGATACAGTTCACGCGCACCCAGAGCGATGTGTCGCCAAGGTCGTTGTCGCGGGCAACGGCGATGAAGCCATGGCGTGCGGCAACCTTGTCTTCGATCGGGATGGCATCTTCGAGGTTGCCACAAAGCACGTCGGCCTGTGCAGCCATGTCCGGTACGCGCGCGCGAATCTTCTCAATGTGCGGCGGGAAGAAGTGAATCATCCGCTCGGGGCGTACCGGTAATTCGCGCAACGGTTGCGGCGCACCCGTCGCCAACGGCTTGTAGAAATTGATCGGCAGCTTCATGCACACTCCGGGTTGGTGCGTGAGATTCGCGGCATTTTTGCGCGAGTGTATGTCAATACGACGGTCAGTGTGACGGGCCGGCGACCACGCCGTCATCGTGGAGCGTGCCCACTTGCGCGGCGCTCAAACCAAGGATGTCGAGCAGCACTTCGTCGGTGTGTTGGCCGAGCCGCGGTGCGGGTCGAGGCGGCGTACGAGTGGTCGCGCCGAAGTGCAGCGGTGAGCCTGGCGTGAGGTACGTGCCGGTGGCTGGATGCGCGACCGACGCAAAGATGGGATTTGCCGGAGACAGGTCTGCATCGTACATGAGCGCCTCTCGCACGGAGCGATACGGTGCCCAGGTTACACGATGTGCATCAAGCGCGGTGCGGATTGTACGGATGTCTCGCGCATGAAACCACGGCTCGAACAACGTCGCGATTGCCACGCGTGCTTCAAAGCGATTTCCCTCGAGCGACAGATCGAGTTGGAGTGACTCGCCCAACGCCTGCAACTCTGCGTCGAGGCCCGTCGCGGCAACGAGCGTGTTCCACTGCATGGCGGTGAGCCCGACCACCATGACGCGATGGCCGTCGCTCGTCTCGAAATCACGACCGAAGGCGCCGTACAGATAGTTGCCGTAGCGCGCGCGATCCGTATCCGCGACAGTCACTTCGGCAACCATGCCTAAATGTCCGAGCATTGCCAGCGCCACATCTTTGAGCGCGAGTGTGACGAGTTGCCCCTCACCGCTGCGCGTGCGGTGTCGTTCTGCGGCGAGCATCGCCACGGCCAGCATATTGCCGGCGATCGCGTCCCACGCGGGAAAGACGTGGTTGACCGGCAGATCGGAATCCGTTGGACCGGTGATGTTTGGAAAGCCGACCTGCGGGTTGACCGTGTAATCGACCTCCGATCCGCCATCACGACGGCCGAGCAGGTTGACCATGATCAGGTCATCGCGATGGGCGCGCAGGCGATCGTACTGCAGCCATCCGCGCGCCGGAAAATTGGTGCTGAAGATACCGGCATCCGCGCCTGGTGCGCAGATCAGCGCCGTCAGTAGCTCCTGTCCGCGCGGCATGCGAATGTCGACGGCGATCGATCGTTTGCCTTTGTTGAGTCCATCCCAAAAGAGGCTGTGCGCCCCGTCACTCGTGAGCGGCCAACGGTGATAGTCGAGTCCACCGCCAATCGGATCGAAGCGAATCACGTCGGCGCCAAGCTGCGCCAGCGTCATGCCGCCCAGTGGCGCCGCAACGAACGCAGACCCTTCGATGACGCGCAGTCCCTGCAACATCCCTGATGTGGTCATGCGCTCAGCGCCCAAGTGCACGTGCGCGCCGACTTAGACAACACGTTTCGCATGGAGCGCAGCGATTTCGTCATCACTCATACCGAGTACTTCGCGAAGCACCTCGTCGGTGTGTTCGCCAAGCTTTGGCCCGAGGCTTCGGATCGTGCCGGGCGTCTCCGAGAGTAGCGGCACCGGCGACGGCACGATGATGGACTCTCCGGTCTCTGGTTCGTCCATCGCGACCAGATTGCGCCGCGCGTGAAACTGTCGATCGCCAAAGATGTCGGCAATGTTGTTGAGCGGACCGGCCGGCGTATCGGTGGCGTAGCAACGGTCGAGTACTTCTTCGCGCGAAAGTGAACCACACCAATCGCGTACGATTTCGTTCACGTCGTGTCGATTGGCGAGTCGGGTTTTCTGTTCGCCGTAGGTACTCGATGAGGCAAGCTCGGGACGTCCCATCGCCAACGCCAGTCGCATGAACAGTTTGTCGGTCGCACAGGAAATCGCGACCCACTTGCCGTCTTTCGTCGCGAAGTGTCCGTGCGGACAGGCGAAATCGTTGTGCGATGATCCCAATCGTTCTCGCACGATGCCGTACATCGCGAAGGCGGGTGCTAACTCTTCGGTGCAGCGAAAGACGGATTCGTAGAGTGCCGCGTCAACGTACTGTCCTTCACCCGTCAGATCGCGATGCCGCAACGCCATCAGCACACCCAGGCAGCCGTAGAGCCCCGTCATGTAGTCACCGAGCGTCGTCGAGCCGGGTGTCACTGGCGTGCCTTTGGGCATCCCCGCGAGATACGCAATGCCGCCCACCGCGTGTGCCACGCGCGCGAAGCCCGGGCGATCTTTATACGGGCCAGTCTGGCCGTACCCGGTGACGCGGAGCATGACGAGACGCGGATTGATCTCGTGGAGCACGTCCCACCCGAGTCCCCATTTCTCCAACGTGCCGGTGCGAAAGTTTTCACACAGCACGTCCGTCTTCTCGATCAACTGCTTGAAGACTTCCACTCCTTCGGCGCGCCGCAAATCCAGCGTGACTGAGCGTTTGTTGCGCGCTTCACTCATCCAGGTGAGCGTGTCGCCGCGTTTGGACGGCGTGCCGAATCGCCGCAGCGCATCACCGCCGACCGGATGCTCGACTTTGAGCACATCCGCGCCAAACTCGCCGAGAATCGTCGCGCAGTACGGCGCGGCAATCACCGTGGCGATGTCCACAACGCGAATGCCCGCGAGCGGAAGTGTCGCTGACGCACTGGGAGCGGAGTGCGCGGAAGAATCAGTGTGTGGATGCATCGCGTGATCGGCTAAATGATCTTTTGTTGGCGCAACCGTTGGATCTCCGCGGTCGTCATGCCGAGCAGTTCGTGCAGCACGTCAGTCGTCGCATTGCCCAGTGTCGGCCCGAGATTCGTGATGCGACCCGGCGTCGCCGATAGCGTGGGTACGACCCCTGGAATTACGACGTCACCGATCCCCGGCTCGTCGAAGTGTGCGAGATTGCCGCGCGCGATGAAGTGTTCGTCTTCGAAAATGTCGGCGATGCTGTTCACCTTCCCCACGGGCACTTCTTCGGCAAGACAGCGCGTCAGCACCTCGTCGCGGGACATGCTGCCCACCCACTCAATCACGATTTGGTTGACCGCGTCACGCGCGGCGAGCCGCTTGCGCTGATCGCCGTACAGCCCCGACGACGCCAGATGCGGCTGCCCCATCGCGACCGACAATCGCTCGAACATCTTGTCGGTGGTGCAGGCAATCGCGATCCACTTGTCGTCTTTCGTCTTGAAGTGTCCGTGTGGGCACGCAACGAAGCTGCCCGACCCTTCGCGCTCACGAATGCGACCGTCGACGCCGTACGCCGCGGCGATTTCCTCAAGCACGCGAAACACGGCCTCGTAGATGCCGACGTCGATCACCTGCCCGCGTCCCGTCGCGTCTTTGTGACGGAGCGCGATCATGATGCCAATGGCACCAAACAGGCTCGCGATGTAATCGCCGAGTGGTACCGTGCCCGGAAGGACCGGCGTTTCGCCAGGAAAACCGGCGAGGTAGTTGAGTCCACCAAACGCCTGTGCAATGTGCGCGAAGCCGGAGCGCCGCCGATATGGTCCGGTCTGACCGTAGCCCGAGACACGCAGCATGACGAGCGCCGGATTCGCGGCACGCAGCTCGTTCCACCCGAGTCCCCACTCTTCCATCGTACCCGGCCGAAAATTCTCGATCAGGACGTCCGATTTGGCGACGAGTTTGAGAAAGAGCGCCACGCCGTCCGGCTGCCGCAGGTCGATGGTGACGGACTTTTTGTTCCGGCTTTCGCTGAGCCACTTGAGCGTGGCGTCTGGGCGCGAGGTCGCGGTGCCGAAGCGGCGCATGGGATCACCGGCGATGGGATGCTCCACCTTGAGCACTTCGGCACCGAACTCACCGAGGATCGCGGCCGCGTACGGTCCGGCAAGAAAATTGCCAACATCGATCACGCGGATGCCGCTCATGGGCCGCGCAGTGTCGTCCTGCGCAGTGGCGTCCTTGGCCGAATCAGCCATTCCACCCACCTCGCCACGTTCGACGGCATTCTCGTCCTGATTGCACTCGGCTCCCTGACGTTCAACGTGTGACTTCGTACCGCGATCGAGGCGTGGGTCGGCCAGTCCAATCTGTTCACGAACCGAACCACTGCTAGCTTTCCGTATCGTCCCGGTCGTAAGATGCCCACAGCGAGCACGTGGCGGCGAAGCCATCGTGTCGCGCGAGAAATGTAATCAGCCGATGGCGAAACCTGCGGTGAATCAGCACGACTGGGTAGGGCGCACCGAGATTGTAACCGACGAGATCAGTCCAACGCATGCGGCGTCCATCGCGGCGGTACTCGACGCTGCACACACGCCCGTCGCGCTGGGTGATACGCTGCCGGCGCTCTGGCATTGGTGTTTCTTCTTGCCTCGCGTGGCGCAGCACACATTGGGCGACGACGGCCATCCGATGCTCGGTGGGTTTATGCCATCGGTGCCATATCCGCGCCGCATGTTTGCCGGAGCGCGCATCACGTTTCATGCACCCGTGCGCATCGGTCACCCAGCCGAACGACACGGTGAGATCCGCAATGTCGCACTCAAGTCGGGACGTAGTGGCTCGTTAGCATTCGTGACGGTGGGCTATCGCATCGTGCAGAACGGCACGCTGTGCATCGAGGAAGAGCAGGATATCGTGTATCGCGAACCCGGTGAGTCGCTACCGGCGACCATTCCGGTCAAGCTGCCGCCATTGGCGCCGGACGCATGGTCGCGCACGCTGATACCGGATACACGACTACTCTTTCGCTTTTCGGCGCTCACCTTCAACGCGCATCGCATTCACTATGATCGCGACTACGCCACGCGCGTCGAAGGGTACCCCGCGCTCGTGGTACACGGGCCGCTGACCGCGATGCTACTGACGACGCTGGTGCGTGCGAACGACCTACGGCCGATTGCTCGATTCACTTTTCGCGGCATGTCTCCGCTGTTTGACGGAACGCCGTGTCGGTTAGTCGCGACGCCGACGAGCGACGGCGCCGACCTGCGCGCCGAGGCGGCGGACGGTGCGCTCGCGCTCCAAGCGACGGTGGTATTCGCGTGACGACCGCACCATTCTTTCAACAGTTGTTTGAGTACGCACCGGACGGGTATGTACTGCTCGATGCGGAGCTGCGTATCCGCATTATCAATCCAGCGGCGCGTCGATTTTTGTCTGCGTCAGCGGTGGATGTGCACGGTGCGCTGCTGACCGATCTCATACCGATGCGTATGACCGGCGAAGCGTCGCCGACGGATGCGGTAGCCGCGCGATTGCGTCACGTGTGGGAGGAGCGAACGTCCGAGGAATTCAGCGGTCAACTGCGTGCCGATGAACGCCGCGTGAACGTCAGCGCATTCGCGACGCTCGATGGGCTGGTCGTTGCGATCAAGGATGTGACCGACGCGCTCGCGACAGAGAATGCGCTGTTGGAGAGCGAAGGGCATCTGCAGCGCGTGCTCGCCGCGACCGGTGCCGGTGCCTTCGACGTCGATCTCATCAATCGGCTCTCGTACTTCAACCCAACCTTTGGCCTGCTGTTTGGCTACGAGCCGGGTGACGCACCGACGTCGTGGGAGGCGTACGCGCAGCAGTTGCACCCGGACGACCTCAGCGCCATGCGCGCCAACGCCGCGGCCGCTGGGCAAACGGGGCAAACGTTTACCAGCGATTGCCGCATCACACGAGCCGACGGCAGCGTCGCGTGGGTGCGCATCGTCGCCGACATCACGTTTAACGCAGACGGCGTCGCCATTCGCAGTTCCGGCACGGTCATCGACATCAACACGGAACGTGACGCGTCCGCCGCGTTGCTCGATAGCGAACGGCAACTCAACGCGGCGCAACGCTTATCGGGAATCGGCAGCTGGACCTGGAACGTGGTCACCAATGACGTCACCTGGTCGGCGGAGATGTATCGAATTCTCGGCTATGATCCCGCGTTGACCACGCCGACGTTCGCGCGTGTGCTGGCGGTCGCCGTCGACGAAGCGCGGCAGGCGCAATTTTTCGCGCAGGTCGAACGGGCGCTCAAGGGCGAAGCGCGTTACGAGTTCGAAATGCCGATGCGTCGTGCCGATGGTACGATCCGGCTCCTGTACACGCGGGGCGAAGTCGAGCGAGATGCATCGGGGACTGCCGTACGCATGACCGGCACCGCAGAAGACGTGACCGAACGACGGCACGCGATGGACTCGCTGCGTCAGGCCGAGCAGGAGCTGTATCGCGCGCAGCGAATGGCGCGCGTCGGGAGTTTCGTCCGCTCGGCGCGAACGGGACAGCTGTGGTGGTCGCCGATGACGCGCACGATCCTCGAAATCGCTGATGATGAATCGCCAACGCTTGAGCTGGCGCTGGCGCGGTTCGCTCCTGAAGACGCGGCGCGCTATCGGGGACTGGTCCAGCGCGCGATCGAGACGGGAGAGGGGTACGAGATCGAAGCGGAAACGGTCATGCCAAGTGGACGGCGATTGACCGTGCGGCTCTCCGGCGAAGTCGATCGCGACCTGGACGGCACGACCGTCTCGCTGCATGGCTTGCTCTCGGACATCACGGAGCAACGTGAACAAGAGCGTGCGCTGCGTGAAAGCGAAGAGCGCTTTCGCACGATCTGGGAGGCGTCGCCGATTGGCATTCGTTTCAGCAACGCGATGGGGAATTCGGTCTATGCGAATCCGCGGTTGCTCGAGATGTTCGACTGCACCCTCGCTGACTTCCGCGACGATTCCTGGCGCGAACGCATACATCCGGACGATCGGGAGCGAGTCGCGACGTATACGCGCGAAGCTCGCGACGGGGCCGAGGCGATTCGGGTGGAATATCGTGTTGTGTGGCGGGATGCCTCTGTGCACCATGTCCGGGCCACCTTGGCAATCTTGCGGTTACCTGACGGCCGATTTGCAGGGCACATCGGCGCGCTTGAAGATCTCACCGAAGAGATGTCGGCGCGTGAAGAGAAAGCGCGGATCGAACGGCAAATGCACCAGACGCAGAAGCTGGAATCGCTCGGCGTCCTGGCGGGCGGCATCGCGCACGATTTCAACAATCTGCTCGTCGGCGTCCTGACCAACGCGAGCATGGCGCTGATGGACATGTCGCCGGACGATTCCGCCTACGATACCGTGCGTGAGATCGAGCGAGCGGCGCAGCGCGCGGCAGAGCTTACTCGACAGCTGCTCGCCTACGCCGGGAAGGGGCGTTTCATCATCGAGCCGCTGTCATTCAGCGAGCTCGCCGTCGAAATGACACAGCTGCTGCGCACGGTGGTCTCCAAGCGCGCCAGCCTGCGACTCGACGTGCAGCATGACGTCCCGCTGGTGCGCGGGGATGCGACCCAACTGCGGCAAGTGCTCATGAACTTGATCACCAACGCGTCGGACAGCTTGGGTGATGGCGACGGCGAAATCCTGTTGCGCACGCAGCTTGTGTCCACCGTCGATGCGCGCCCCGGCGCCATGCTGTTCGGCGGCCCACTCGGCGCTGGACCA
>JBBQDB010000112.1:0-13628 GCA_038319245.1 Gemmatimonadales bacterium | reverse complement strand
GGTCGCGCACCGAGAGACGATTACGTGCAATCCACGTGGTTGTCGTGATGCCAAGTACCGCTGCTGCAGCCAGGCCAACGTTGCGCCAACGACTAACTCGCGACTGCTTCGGTGCCAGAACCAGTGGCATCGCTACAATGCGCGGCTGAACGTCCGGCTGTCCATCGCGCAGTGCCTCTCGCGGAATGACACCCCGTGGTACACCGTCCAGCTGACCGACGATACGCGACGCCGCAGCAATCAAGCCGCGTGCTTCCGCGACCACTGCCTGGCATTCGCGGCAGGTCGCGACATGCGCTTCGAGTGCGCTCGACTCGTTCGCGTCGAGCGCGTCATCGAGCCACGCGTGAATGGTGCCTTCATCAGGATGCTGCATCACGACCTCCAGGGGGCAACTGCGCATCGGCCTGCATCGCTTCGTACGTCTCGGTCAAGCGCCGGCGAGCGCGTGACAGCGTCGTTCCTACCGACCCAACGGACAACTCCAGTGCCGCGGCGATTTCCTGATAGTCCAGCCCTTCCTCGCGCATCAGGAGCGCGAGCCGATCCTTCTCTGCCAATGCATCTACCGCCTTACGCGCCAACGCACGCTCGCGTGCGCGCTCCGGCGACGGCTCATCGTCCGCCAAATCGACCTGCAGCGATTCGACGCGCGCTTCGTCTGACAGTTGCTGCAGCCGTGCGCGGCGGCGCGTGTCCTTGCGCGCCTCGTCGCGTACCAGATTCGTCGCGACCGCGAAGAGCCACGAGCGTTCGCTCTGCAACGCGTCCTGCCGCAAGGCGCGCAGGAACGTCTCCTGCGCTACCTCGTCGGCCCAATCGCGATCGCCGAGTCGGCGCGTGAGATAGCGCACCAGTGGCAGATGGTAGAGTCGGAACAGGCGCTCGAGCTCTTCGTCGGTCATGACGCCACTACCACTCGCGAAGCAATGCGGTGATCTGCGCGACGTCAACGCGTTCGTCGCCAGCGGGCGCAAGTTCGATGGCGACCGCGCGGCCGGCCACGATCAGTCGATCGCCGATGGCAAACACGTCCTGTAGTTGGGGCATGCGTTTGAGTAATTCGAAGTAGAGCGCGGAGTACGGTTTGACGCGCACTGTGCGCAGTGACGTCGTGAAACGTGCATCGGTCCACACGCCGTTGGCGAGGGTGAAGCGACGGTTGCCGACGACACGGACGTTGATCACCGTACCACGCTCCGACAATTGTGTCGCCCCATCAAGCGCGCCGATCGACTTCGCCTCGCGTTGTACGGCCGAGCTACGCGCCGCTTCGAATCGCTTGTCAGCCGACGCCACACTTGGCGCATTCGATGCCGTGGCGCTCGGCGCCTTCTGCGGGCTTGGCGATGACGGTGCGGCCATCGGCATCATTGCGTCATCGCGCAGGCGGCGTACGCCGGTGTTGCTCGCGACCGCTGTACCGGGCTCCACCACGAGATACGATGAGAATTCGGTCGGGATGCCGTACCGCTCGCCCAATGATCGAATCTCACCATCGAGCTCACTCGTGCCGCCGCTCCGACGCTTCTCCGCCGCGAGCCAGCCAATACGCTGCGCGGCCCACAAACGCGCGACAAACGGATTGGCCTTGCTGTCGTCGGTGAAGCGCGCGCGCGTTGACCACGTCACAGGTCCAGCCGGCGACTGCCCATCAAGCTGAATGGTCGCGTCGCCTGTACCATCGTAGCGAGCAAGCACCACGATATCTTGCCCGGCAAACACATCGATCGGGCCATTGGGTAGGATGCGTGAGAGACGCACGCCGTTGGCCGAGATGCGGACGTCGGTCAACACGGGTACGGAAAGACGACGTGCAAGCAGCGACACCGCCGACTCGACTGATTCTTCGTCACGCACGAACTGCGCCGTCCCATGTCCTTGCAATGCGAGTTGCTCGACGAGCGACGCGTTGACTCCCGTGCCGACGCCTACGGTGAAGACGCGCGCGCTACCGCGGAGGCGTGCGCCGAGCGCGGCGATGGCATCCGGATTTCGCTCGCCTACCGTTGGCTCTCCATCGGTGACGAAGACTACGAGCGGCAGACGTTCGCTGTCGCGCGAGCTACCGGCGAGTGCGCTGCTCAGTGCCTCGCTGATATTTGTCGACCCCTCGGCGCGCAGTGCCTCGAGATAGCGTCTCGCATCGCGCACATTCTCCGTGCTGGCATCGAGCCAGCCGTTGTGATACATGCGGACGTCTGTCGAGAAATCGATGAGCCGAAAGCGATCGTTCGGGCGTAGTGACGCGAGGAGCGATTGTCCTGCTGCCTTGGCCTGTTCGAGTTTGCGCCCCTGCATTGACCCGGATACATCGAGAACGAACGTCAGATCGCGTGGTGTCACGCGCGCGGCGGTCGTCGGTGGTGAAATAGTGAGCATTGCGAAGCCTGACTCGCCGGCTGATGCATTCGTGAGCACTGTGAGCCCCGCCGTGTTGGCACGCCGCAGCGGGAGTAGTACGGTCACGTCGCTGGTCGCGCCCTGCGCTTCGACCACGCGCGTTGTGCCTTCGTCACGCGTGCGGAGCACATGTGTGGGCGATGATGGTTCGCCGTACGCCGACGATCGCGTGTACTGCAATGCGAAGTCACCGCCACGGCGTCCATCGATACGGAGCGCGTCACCTTCACGTGCGGCCACACTCTGGTAGCGCACAATGATTTTTTTATCTTCGCCAGGCTGAATGGGAAAGATGCGGGCGCGTAGCATGCCGGTGCCCATCCACTCGACGAGTGCCGGATCGCGCATGCGACGCACAATATCTTCATACACGCCACGCGCTTGATCGGCGCCCAGTGTTTCGCCGGAGACCATTTCGCCGTTGATGGAGAGTTTGAGATCTTCGAACGCGGCGCCAGCGGGCAGCGGGAAGATGAAATCCGCCTCGCCGACACTATTGCCTTCGTTGCGAAACACTTCCGTCACCTCATATCGCAGCACGCGATCAGCGAGCGTAACGCGTGTCGCGCTCGAACGCCGCTCGATCCGCGCGCCACAGGGTATGCGCGCCGGCATCTCGCAGATTGCGTTCGGCGGACACGGGTTGACACACGGTCGCGCGATCAGGCGACCTTGCGCATCGGCAACCAATGGACTGAACAGTATCAACGTGCACAGTGACGCGACCGCGCGTGCGACGCGCTGCGACTGCTGATGCAGCAGGTGAAACGGACGCTGGGGCGAGGGCAGGGGCGGTTTGGCCAGACGACGATACATGTGAGTCTCCGGGTAGGGTTCACACAGGAGACGTCAACGCCGAATTTTCTTGCACACGGCATTTCCCATCGAGCGGTGCGGTGGCACATTGGGCCAATGTCCGAGCCGAACGAGACCGCCGTGGTAACCCTCCGCGACATGACGGCCGCTGACTGGCCGGACGTCGCGCGCATCTATGCCGAAGGGATCGCTACGGGGCAGGCGCTGCACGGGCAGTGGCGCGATACCGTGCTGCTCGAGCGTCGAAGCCCGCGAGTGGGGTAGCAGAGATTGGCACATTCGGGACTGTTGCTGACGCTCGGCTCCGCATTCGCGGCCGCCTTCGTGCTTGGCTTTCTGGCCTCGCGCGTCGGCATGCCGCCGCTCGTCGGGTATCTGCTCGCCGGGATCGTGATCGGTCCGCACTCGCCCGGCTTTGTTGGGGACGTTGAGCTCGCGGGGCAACTGGCCGATATCGGTGTGATTCTGCTGATGTTCGGCGTCGGACTGCATTTCTCGCCCGGTGATCTGTTGCGCGTGCGACGGATCGCGCTGCCCGGGGCGCTGCTGCAGATGCTGATCGCTCTCGTCATTGGAGGCTGGCTCGCGTACTCGTGGGGCTGGACAATGCCCGCCGCGATCGTCTTTGGGCTCGCGTTGTCCGTGTCGAGCACGGTCGTTGTCTTGCGGGCGCTCGAAGCGCGCGGGTTGCTGGATTCGATTGACGGACGCATCGCAGTGGGATGGTTGGTCGTGGAAGATCTCGCGGTCGTGATCGCGCTCGTGCTGTTGCCGACGGTACTGACGGCACTTGGTGCGTCGACCTTGACGACGACGGCGCCGACCGGTGGCGTTGCCGGTGTGATCGCGCTGACGCTGCTCAAGGTGGCGGTCTTTATCGGGCTGATGGGCGTAGTCGGACGGCGCGCCGTGCCGTGGTTGTTGATGCACGTTGCTCGCAGCGGCTCGCGCGAACTGTTCACGCTCGCGGTCCTCGCGGTCTCGTTGGGTGTCGCGGTTGGCGCGGCCTCGATCTTCGGCGTCTCGTTCGCGCTCGGCGCGTTCGTCGCGGGCGTCGTGATCAGCGAATCGGACTTGAGCTATCGCGCCGGTGCGGACGCGTTGCCGCTGCAAGATGCCTTCGCCGTCCTTTTCTTCGTTTCGGTCGGGATGTTGATCGACCCGATGATCCTGCTGCAGGAGCCAGTTAAAGTCGCGCAAACGGTGGGCGTGATCATCCTGGTAAACGCCGCGGTGTCGACCGGGCTGCTGGTGCTGCTGCGCCATCCCCTCGGTGCATCGTTGCGACTGGGCGCGTGTTTCGGACAGATCGGTGAGTTCTCCTTTATTCTTGCAGCGCTCGGCGTCTCTATCGGCGTGCTGTCCGAGACCGCGCGCAGCCTGATTCTGGCGTCGGCGCTGTTGACGATCGTACTCAACCCGCTGCTCTTTTGGTTGGCCGACCAGTTGAGCGATTGGTTCGCAAATCGTCCGCAGCTGCAGGATCGACTCGAGCGACGTAAGGAGCCGCGTATCATCGCGACCGATCTGCATGTGGCGCTACAAGAAGGGCACGCGATCGTGGTCGGCTATGGTCGCGTTGGACGCACGATTGGCGATGCGTTGCATCGATATGGCATTCCGTTCATCGCCGTCGAACAGGATCGGCGCGTCGTTGAGGCGATGCGTGCCACCGGCGTCTCGACGATCTACGGCGACGCGACGCGTCCGGGCATTCTCGAGCATTCGTATCCGGAACTCGCGAAGCTGCTCGTGATTGCGTCGCCTGATCCGTACCATGCGCGTCATATCATCACGCTCGTGCGGGCGAAGAACCCTACGATCGATATCGTCGTGCGAACGCACAGTGACGTTGAACAGCAGTTGTTCGAATCGCTCGGCGTCAGCAAGGCACTGATGGGCGAGCGTGAGCTTGCATTCGGGATGGCGTACTACAGTTTACGGTCGCTCGGCGTTGAAGACGATCGGGCTGATGAGGTGGTGGAGCAGTTACGCGGCGGTGCGCGCATGCCCACGCGCGAATTCAGTTCGTTGATGCCGGAGATGCCGCCGCACGGTCGAGCGTAGATGCGTGGCACCGGTGTACTCGGTAAGCACTGATTCCCCGAGTAATTGATCGCGCTCGGTGTCCATCGCGTACGATTATGCCGCTGCCACGGAAGTGCGCAGTTAATCGCGGGGCAACTCGCGCGCTTCGACGGTACCGCCGGCTTCATAGTCCGGGTTGCCAACGACGAGCGCGCACGCCGGCTCGATGCTTGAATGCGTAGATACCCGGTGAGGTGCGAGGCGATCTGCGACGCGACTCCCGACTTCTTGAGGCAGATGCCGCCACCAATCGCGCTCCCGCCCTCGAACACACCCGCCTGCCGCAACGTATTCATGTACTTGCCCCATGCGTCACCGTTCGGTGCCGCGTCCCCGATGGGCAGGTCGTTGTGCATCAGCAGCAGGTAGTCATTCATGGTGTGTCGCCCTCTTCGAACGGCGTGAATTCGCGGACTAAGATCAACGCATTGCAAGCTAGTGGAACTTTTTCGGAAGACGCTGGATAGGTGCGCCAGAACGACACTGGTCTCACTCGATTATCCGCGATATGCCGCTGCCCAACATTGCGTCCTTGCTCACTGACCAGCCTCTCGCGGCGGTGCCACTGGTCTTCGCGGGTGGTGTGCTGACAAGTCTGACGCCGTGCATCTATCCGATGATTCCGATCACGGCGGCCGTCGTCGGTGGGCAGGCTGGTGATCGCCGACGCGTGATCACAATGACCGCTGCGTATGTGAGCGGACTGGCGCTGGTGTACGCCCTGCTGGGCATGGTCGCGGGCCTCACTGGTACGCTATTTGGCGGGATCAGCACGAACCCATGGGTAATCATCGTTATGGCGAACGCACTCTTGCTGTTCGCGCTGATGATGCTCGACGTGCTGCCGGTGCCGGTGCCGCAGCGATGGCTGTCACACGCGGCGCAGATGGACGGCCGCGGCCGAGTGTTGGGCGCGTTTGCCATGGGAGCAGCATCTGGGCTCGTGGCCGCGCCGTGTGGCGCTCCGGTGATGGCGACACTGCTGACGTGGGTCGCAGCAACCCATAGCGCGGTACTCGGTTTCGCCTACCTGTTTGTCTTTTCACTCGGCATGTGCTCGCTGCTCGTCGTCGTCGGCCTCGCGGCAGGTGGTGCCGTTCAGTTGCCGCGCGCCGGGGCGTGGATGCTGCACGTCAAACGCGTGTTCGCGGTGATCATGCTCGGCACCGCGGAATACTACTTCGTGCAGGCGGGGCAGGTCCTGCTGTAACGACGCATTGCCGCTCGACTGTTGTCGTCTCGCTAATTCGTTCGTTAGACCGTGGTCCTTTCCTCGGTCGCTCTTCACCTTCTTGTTGGAGTTGATCTCATGCGCCACGTGTTCTCTGATTCGCGACCGTCACTGCGTCGTGTTGCATTGACGGCGACGTTTTTATTGACGGCGGCATTGCCGTTGGTCACTGCATCCGCGCAGGAAGCAGGCATTGCGCTTGGTACCAAGGCTCCAGCCGCTGCCGTTGAATCGCTTACGGGAAAGCCAATGGATTTGGCGACGTTCGTCGGGAAGAAGCCGATGGTGCTCGAGTTCTGGGCGACCTGGTGCCCGCTTTGTAAAAAGTTGGAACCACAAATGGCCGCGGCAAAGCTCAAGTACGGTGCCGGGGTAACATTCGTGCACGTCGGCGTGCCGCAGAATCAATCGCCCGAAAAGCAGCAGGCCTATGTCACGCAGCAGCAGATGACCGGCGAATTCGTATTTGATCGCGACGGTATGGCATATAAAGCGTACAAGGCAACGCATACCTCGTATGTGGTTGTGGTCGATGCCAGCGGTACGGTGGTTTACACCGGCGTTGGGCCGGATCAAGACATCGACGCAGCCGTGCAGAAAGCGATGAGCGCCGGTAAACGCGGGACCAACTAATACTTCGCACCACCGGGAACGCATGACCACGCACGACGGCCAGCCTACGCAGCGGGAGACGCAGAATCACGTGCCAACTGGCATAGCGCTAACGTTCGAGGACGATGCGTTGCGCTGTCTCGACGACGTGGCTCGCTTTGCGCGCTCGCTTACGCATGCGCCCGATGAGGCAGATGATTTAGTGCAGGAGACATATCTTCGGGCTTTTCGTAGCCGACACACCTGGAAAGATGGTTCGGACATGCGTCGATGGCTCTTCACTATCTGCAAGAATGCGTTCTTGCGGACCAACGAACGCGCGAAGGATCACGTGTCGCTCGATGACGATCCGACCGACGAAACGCTGGCCGCGGTGCGCTATCACAACACGCTCGTTGCGTCGGGCGAGTATCGGCTATTCGACAGTCTGAGCATGTCGGACGCGATCCGGTCGGCGCTCGCTACACTCGCAGAACCGTTTCGCCTGGCGGTGGTGCTCGTGGACATGGAAGGGTATGGCTACGAGGACGCTGCGCATGTGCTTGGCGTTCCGGTGGGAACGGTGCGGTCGCGCCTCTTCCGTGCGCGACGGCTCTTGCAGGAACAACTGGTCGCGCATGCGCGAGACGTCGGCTTTGCCGTCACGAGTGCGCCCTCAACTTCGAGCAAGTCATCATGAACGCCTCACTCACCGTCGCTGAACCGCCCGTGCTCGACTGCGAGCAGACCGTGCGCCGACTCTGGGACTATCTGGACCAGCAGTTGTCGGTGCTGGAAACGCACGCAGTCGATCAGCATCTGCGCGATTGCAAGACTATGTGTGCGTCGCACTTTGCGTTTGAACGCGCCTTTTTGGGCGTCGTGCGGAGTGCGAGACCGACCAACGTCGTGTCCGACGCGTTGCGGTTGCGCATACAAGCACTGATGACGAAGGATGATTTCCCTAATCGTGGTGAGGAGACGTAACGTGACGGAACGAGCGCGGCACCATTGGATTGTGCGATTGACGCACTGGGTCAACGCAGTCGCTTTCACACTCATGGTCGGTAGCGGACTGCGGATCTTCAATGCCTATCCGTCGTTTCATCGCAAAGGCTCGACGTTCTGCTGCTACCCGTTCGAGGGAAAGCCGATTCCAAGTTGGCTCACCTTTGGCGGATTTTTGGGCGCGGCGCGGCAGTGGCACTTCGCGATGATGTGGGTATTGGTCATTACCGGGATCGTATACGTCAGCTTCATCTACCTGCATGGTGAATGGCGTGACCTCGTACCGCGTCGCGGTGACATTCGCGATGCGATCGAGATGATCAAGTTCTACATGTATCGACGCAAGGATCATCCGCATCACGGCAAGCACAACGCGCTACAGAAGGCAACGTATTTCATCATGCCATTCGTTGGTGCGGTCATCGTACTCTCCGGCATTGCGGTCTGGAAACCCGTGACGCTCGGCTGGCTCACCGCGATCTTTGGCGGCTACGTGTGGGCGCGCTACTGGCACTTCATGGGCATGCTGACGCTGGTCGCACTGAGCGTCGTACACGTGTTCATGGTCATCAGTGTGGACCCCTGGAGCTTGCGCAGCATGATCACCGGCGGCCATAGTGATCGCTTCTCGCCAATCGCACGCAACGCCCGTCCGTTTCAAGGACTCTTTCCGCGACGCACGGTCGCACCGACGACCGCGACTTCGGAGACACCATGATCGTCCCTCGCTTGTTACGCCGTCGCGCGGTTGATGTGGTCGACCGCGCGGTGCATGTGCTCGAACAGCGCGCGGGATCACGTCGCGATTTTCTGCAGATCAGTGCGACGTCGCTTGCCGCGGCATTCCTTGCCGCCTGCAATTCGTCAGGCCCGGAACGCGCCGAGCCACTCCTCAAGTTTGCTACGCGCAAGAACGAGCAGGTCGAACGTTGGCTCTTCCAGCACACGTCGATGGATCACGTATCCAGCGGCGCCATCACGGCGGGCGGGCAGTTCCCGAGCTATTTCGTATCGGACGCTGTCCCGACGTGGGACGCCGCGACCGCGGGCGAATGGAAGCTTGAGATCGCCGGGATGGTGCGTACGCCACTCACGCTCGATTTGCAGGCGCTGATGGCGCTCCCCGCAGTCGAGCAGCGCGTCGATCATTTCTGCGTGGAAGGATGGAACGCCGTCGCGGTCTTTCGCGGAGTGCCCGTCAGCACGATCGCCAAGCTGGCCGGCGCGATGCCACAAGCCACCGTCGTCGACTTTCAATCCTTCGACGACAGCTACCACGAAAGTTGGGACGTGGAAAGCGCCATGCACCCGCAGACCATGATCGTGTACGCGAAGGATGGCAAACTGCTCTCTCCGGCTTTCGGTGCGCCTGCGCGTGTGCATTCGCCAGTTAAACTCGGCTACAAGAACACCAAATACCTGACGCGCCTTGAGTTCATGGCGGCGCCCAACGGCGGTTACTGGACCGATCGTGGCTACGAGTGGTACGGCGGTACGTGATGCGATAGCTCACGAGGTACGCGCTTCGGTGCGTGCTACCGTTCCGGCAGTCGGCTTCGCGCGTGGTTGGCTCGTGCGTCGCCGGTTAGCGACTGCGCAACAACAACACGGCGATTGCGGCAACGAGCACCGCGCCGATCATCATAGGAATCGTCCCGAGCCCTGAACCTGTTGGGACGACGGTGTGCGCGACCGTCGGCAACGAGTGCGCCGCCGCGGAGACGGCGGACGCCGATGAGTCGGTAGCGACAACGGACGAATCGTCCGGCGCCACTGCCGGCATCCCGGTGGGCAATGTCGTCGTGGTACTCGCGACACTGATGCCGTCGAGCGCCTCGACTAATTGATCGGCCAACTGCGGTCGATTCGCGGGCGACTTCTCCAGACACCGTTGCACCAGTTCAACCAACTGCACTGGCGTACTCGGGCGATGCACGGCGAGGGAGACCGGCGTCTCATTCACGTGCGCGCGCAACTGTCCATGCAGGCTGCGTCCGTCGAACGGCGTCTGTCCGGCCAGCAACTCATACGCGACGATACCCCACGCGTAAATGTCCGCGCGCGTACCAACTCGCGGATCGCCTGACGCCTGTTCGGGCGACATATAGGTGGGCGTACCGAGGGCGATCCGGCGCGTAGTGAGTCTTGGGCCGGTCGGTTCGGTGGCAACGCCTTCTGCATTCAGCAGGGCCTTCGCCACGCCGAAGTCGGTGATGACGGCGCCCTCGTCGGAAAGCAACACGTTCTCCGGCTTGATGTCGCGGTGTACAATGCCTTTGCGGTGCGCGTACGCGAGCGCGCTCGCCATATCGCGCAGAATGCGCATCGCTTCGGCAATCGGGAGACGACTGCGACTGCCAATGCGTTCGCGCAGCGTCTCACCTTCCACGAACGGCATCGCGAACCAGGGCAACCCGTCCGCTTCACCGCTGCCAAGGACCGGTACAATATTGGCGTGGCGCATGCGGGCGGCGACGTCGATTTCGCGCTTGAATCGGGCCAACGAGATATCGGCCGCGAGGTCGGGGGGCAGCACCTTGAGCACCACCTGGCGACCGGTGTCGCATTCGGTCGCTCGAAAGACGCGCGACATACCGCCGCCGCCTAACTCTCGGCCCATGTCGTACGTTCCGTGCACCGACGCGCGAACTCGCGCCATCACCTCATCCTCGGCCATGCCGGAATGTACGGGACACGGCGGTGGCCGAAAGGCGCGTTGTGCGTTGCCGCACAGATTCCCCGCCGCCACATTGGCCATTCGCCCAAGTTGATGCCTGCCTTCGAGTCGCCCCACGCCTGTACCCACGCCTGTACATGAATATCTCCTGGATCGATTGGGTCATCGCCGCCGCGTCCATTCTCGTCTGCTTTGTACCCGCGCTCTTCCTCGCCAAACGTTCGAGGGCGAGTACATCGGAGTTCTTCGCGTCCGGTCGCTCCGTGCCATGGTGGCTCGCCGGTCTCTCCATGGTCGCGACCACATTTTCGTCGGATACGCCGAACTGGGTGACCGAGCAGGTGCGCCGCTACGGCGTCGCCGGTAACTGGCAATGGTGGGCGTTCGTGCTGACCGGCGTTGCGACCGTGTTCTTTTTTGCGCGGCTCTGGCGACGGTCGGGCGTCCTCACCGATCTCGAATTCTACGAGCTTCGATACTCGGGCACTGAAGCGTCGGTCGTGCGCGGCTTTCGTGCCGTGTACCTCGGCTTGTTCTTCAACTGCTTCATCATGGGGATGGTGACGCTCGCGGCGTGCAAAATCGCGAACATCCTCTTCGGCATGGCACCGTGGCAGACAATTCTCATCTGTGGTGTGCTGAACGTCGTCTTCGCGGCACACTCAGGACTGTGGGGCGTGCTGGTCATCGACATGATTCAGTTCTTCATCAAGATGACTGCTGTCTTCGCCGCGGCATGGTTCTCGCTCGTGGAAGTCGGACGTCGTCTGGCAGGTGAAGCAAACGGATGGCTCGGCCTCAAGCTGCTGGTTGGCAAGCTCTCCACGCTGCAGGTCGTGCAGGGCACCGCGGCCAATGCACAGCCGGTGATGTCGGTGAAGAATGGATCGGGACAGCCGATTCTCGATATGCTCCCCAACTTTGGCATGTCGGAATTGGCACTGATGATCTTCATTTTGCCGATCGCGATCAGCTGGTGGGCCAACTGGTATCCCGGCGCGGAACCGGGCGGTGGCTCATACATCGCGCAACGCATGCTCGCATCCAAGTCGGAGAAGGACGCACTCGGCGGCACATTGTTCTTCAACGTTGCGCACTACGTGTTGCGACCGTGGCCGTGGATCATCACGGCGCTCTGCTCGATCATCGTCTATCCCGACCTCGCCTCGATCAAAGCGGCGTTCCCGAATGCGGACACCGCGCTCATCGGACACGATTCCGCATTTCCGGCAATGCTGAAGTTCTTGCCGGTCGGCTTCGTTGGCTTGATGATCGGTGGCCTGCTCGCGGCGAATTCGTCGACGATCCTGACGCACCTGAACTGGGGCTCGTCGTATCTCGTGCACGATTTCTATCGTCGGTTTATTCGGAAAGACGCGTCCGAGTCGCACTACGTGAACGCAGGTCGTCTTTCCACGGTGCTGCTGTACATCGTTGCGGCGCTGCTCAGCCTGACCATGAGCTCTGCGCAGCAGGCGTTTCAGGTGTTGTTGTCGATCGGTGCTGGCACGGGTTTGTTGTACATCGCGCGCTGGTTCTGGTGGCGCGTGTCAGCGTGGTGCGAGATTGTCGCGATGGTGATGTCGCTGGTCACATCGCTCGCGGTGCCACACTTCATGCCCGGTGCAGGCTTCGCGACGACGACGATTGTGCAGGTCGCGATTACGACCGTAGCGTGGCTATTGACGGCGTTTGTGGGTCCGACCACCGAGCGCGCAACGCTGATCGCCTTTGTTCAAAAGGTGAAGCCTGCCGGACCGGGATGGACAGAGATTCGTGCAGCGGCTGGCATTTCCGACGCAGAAGTCGCGCAAGACAATCGCGTGGGCGCGGCGTTCGTCGGATGGATTTCTGGATGCCTGCTGATCTGGTCGTCGCTGTTCGCGATCGGCAACTTTTTGTACGCGTCGGGCGATCCGTCACGCGTATCAACGGCGTGGATCCTCACGGGCGTTGTTATCGTAAGCGGCTTCGTGCTGCTCCGTGTGACAAAGCAACTCTGGGCAGATAGCACCGAGTCGCAGGCGCGCGAAGATGCGCGGGCGCGCACCTAAGGGCTGAGAACTGCAACTGCGGGACGCGAATTTCGCGAATGCCGCGAATCTTGCGGCTCGCAAGCAGGCGACGACGCGAGGATAGCGCGGAGCAGTCACAAAAAAGACAAAACGGGCCGACGGTAACGTTAAAGTGTTCCGCCGTACTCAGAACCAATTCGCGTCATTCGCGAAATTCGCGTCCCGCAGTTGCAGTTATCACCGGTACGGATATACGACGTAGAAAAGCAGCGATAGCGCCGCGAGCATCCACAGCGCCGGAGGGACCTCGCGCCCGCGGCCGGTGAGCAGCTTGAGCACCGGATAGAGCAGCAATCCGGCCGTCATGCCTACGCCAATGTTGTAGGTGAAGCTCATCAGGATGATCGTCAGTAATGCCGGAATGAGCTCCGTGTAGTCGCGAGTGTCGAGGCTCGTGACCGAGCTGACCATCAACAGACCAATCGCGATCAACGCCACGCCGTACGCGTGTGCCGGTACCGCGGTGAGCAGCGGCGCAAAGAATAGCGCGCAGACAAAGAGCAACGCCACGACGATTGCGGTGAACCCGGTACGTCCGCCTTCCTCGATGCCAACGGCGGACTCGACAAACGCGCCGCTGGTGGTAGTGCCAAGCATCGGTGCAACCAGATTAACCAGTGCGTCGGCGAGCATCGGCTTCTCGATGTCCGGCAAATTTCCGTTCGCATCGAGCAATCCGGCGCGCGACGAGAGACCGATCAACGTGCCGATCGTGTCCACGAAGGCCATGACGAACACG
>JBBQDB010000111.1:0-13696 GCA_038319245.1 Gemmatimonadales bacterium | reverse complement strand
GATCAGTCCAATCCCGACATCGTGTACGTGGGCACGGGTGAGCCGAACAATCGACAGACGTCGACCTTCGGCGACGGCATTTACAAGTCCACCGATGGCGGGAAGAGCTTCACGAATATCGGGTTGAAGGAAACGCAGAGCATCGCGCGCATCGTGCTCGATCCACGCAACGCGAACGTCGTCTATGTCGCGTCACCGGGGCATCTGTTCGGCCCCAACACCGAGCGCGGTATCTTCAAAAGCACCGACGGTGGCAAGAACTGGAGCAAGATCAAATACATCGACGAGAATACTGGCTTCACCGATATCGTGATGGACCCGTCGAATGCCAGTGTGTTGTACGCTGCGAGCTATCAGCGTCGCCGTACCGGATGCTGTTTCAATGGCGGCGGTGCGGGCAGTGCGCTCTGGAAGACGGACAATGCCGGCCGGACATGGACCAAGCTTACCGGCAATGGGCTGCCTCCGGGAACGCTCGGTCGCATTGGTATCGATGTCGCGCGGTCGAATCCGAAGGTGGTCTACGCGCAGGTCGAAACAGATGGCGCAGACTCGGCAGCGACGGTGACCGGCGGTGGTGGAGGTCGCGGTGGCTACGACTGGTGCAGCAATGCGGGTGCGCTGGGTGGATTTCCCGCGCCAGTGCCCGGTGCGCCGCCCGTGAGTGCGACGGATACATCACGCAAGGTGCCGCCACTCAGTCGGTATCGGCCTGGCGTGTATCGCTCGGAGAACCGCGGTAAGACGTGGACGCTCGTCAGCAATTGCGACGGTCGACCGATGTACTTCAGCCAGATTCGTGTCGACCCGACCAACGACAAACGCGTGTATATCGCGAATGTACGCGCGGCAAAATCGCAGGACGGTGGTCGTACTTTCGTGCCGATCGACTCAGGCATGGGCTACGGCAACGAGACAGTCGATCAGCACGCGTTCTGGATCGATCCGGCTAACTCTGACCACATTCTGCGCGGCGCAGACGCGGGATTCGCCGTCACGTGGGATCAGGGCGTCACGTGGGAGTATGTCCATACGATGGCGACCGGGCTCGCGTATTGGGTGAGCGCCGACATGCATCGTCCGTACAACGTTTACCTTGGATTGCAGGACAACGACAGTTGGGGCGGTGCGAGCGCGATGCGCAGTCGCAACGGTATTCGCGACAACAACTGGTTTCGGATCGGCGGTGGCGATGGCTTTCAGACAGCCGTAGACCCGACCAATCGCGCGATGATCTTCTCCGAGTCGCAAGACGGCAATACGCAACGCACCGATCTGCGCACTGGCTTCGGGAAGAGCATCCGTCCGGTCGCACCGCCTGCGCCGCGCGGTGCGGCGGCCGCGACGCCAGTCGCAGGTTCGTGCACCGACGGACGCGTGACGCCGCCGGTCGTCGCGAGTGCGACCGCCGGCGCGGGTGGGCCTGGTGGCGGAGGCGGAGGAGGTGGTGGGCGCGGCGGTGCGCCAGCCGCGGGCAACGTCGTCAATGCGAAGCCAGGCGACACGTATCGCTTCAACTGGAACACGCCGTTTGCATTGTCGCCGCACAGCCCGAACGTCATCTGGCTCGGCGGCAACCGAGTCTTTCGCTCGAGCGATCAAGGGGACTTATGGATCGCGAGTGCCGATCTCACTAAGCAGGTCGATCGATGCAACGTCATCGTCATGGGTGCAGCGGGCACAGCGCCGCAGCTTGGAAAGAACGATGGCATGACGTCGTACAGTACGATCATCGCGCTTTCCGAATCGCCGGTGCTCGCTGGCGTCGTGTGGGCCGGAACGGACGACGGCAATCTGCAGCTCAGTCGCGACAATGGCGTCACGTTTGTCGAGGTGGGCAAGAACATCACGGGGCTGCCCACGAACGCGTTAAGTGGTGAGAATCCGTACTGGATCTCACGCATTGAATCGTCGCACTACGATGCCGCGACGGCGTATGTCGCGATTGATGGACATCGGAGCGATGATCTCGCGCCGTACATTTTTGTTACACGCGACTACGGGCGCACGTGGGCGAGTGTGAGCAGCTCGCTGCCGCGCGCGGGCAATGTGCAAGTCGTTCGCGAAGACCCGCGCAATCGCGATCTGCTGTACGCCGGCACGGAGTTCGGCTTGTTCATTTCGCTCGACGCGGGTATCAAGTGGGAGCCGTTCATGACGGGCTATCCAGTTGTGCGTACCGATGACATCCTCGTGCATCCGCGCGATGGCGATCTGATCGTGGCCTCGCACGGTCGCAGCATCTGGATCGCCGACGACATCACACCGCTGCAACAGTGGTCGTCACAAGTCGCTGCGGCGGATGCCACGCTCTTCGACGTGCGACCGGCGGTTGCCTACGCAAACGATGTAAAGCTCGACATCTACACAGGCGGCGAAAAGCAGTTTGAAGGTGAGAATCCTGCGCGAGGCACGGCGATCCAGTTCTATCTCGGCGCGAATGTCAGCGGCGATGCTAAGCTCTCGATCACCGATGCCGCGGGTCGTGCGATGTGTGAGACGACGGTGAAAGCCACGCCTGGGATGCACCGCGTGCAGTGGACGCTCGTCGCGCCGATGCTGGCCCAAGCACCGGCGGCCGGCGGACGCGGCGGCGCACTAGGCGGTGGTGCCGGTGCAGGTGGTGCAGGGGCTGGCTTAGGCGCAGCTGCGAGTGGAGCTGCACGGGCAGGGGTAGCTGCGCTTCCGTCCACGACGGGTCCAGTCCCGACGCCCGCGCCGGTCGCGATCCCACCAAACGTCAGCTGTGCGGGCAACACTGGCGGCGGTGGACGCGGCGGTGCAACGTCGAACGCGACGCCTGGCAGCTACATCGCGAAGCTGACGGTTGGGGGTCGTGACTATATCAAGCCCGTGCAACTTCTCGAGGATCGGTGGATGAATGACTGACGACATCTCACGCCGAGAATTCTCTCGCCGACTCGGCGCCGTCGCGGTCGGCGGTGCCATTCTTCCGAATCGACTCATGCCCGACGCATCCGTTGCTACAAGCGCGCCGTCCGTTGTCTCGCATGCGGCCGCCTCCGAGTTTTGCTTCATGTCGGCGACGCAGCTTGCAACGTTGATCCGCACGAAGAAGGCCTCCGCGCGCGAAGTCATGCAGGCGCATCTCGCGCAGATTGAGCGAGTGAATCCCAAGGTTAACTCGATCGTGACGCTCGTTGCCGAGAAGGCAATGAGCGCCGCCGCGGCCGCAGACGACGCGGTGGCTAAAGGTCACACGCTCGGCGTATTGCACGGGCTGCCCATCGCGCACAAAGATCTTGTTGACACGGCGGGCATTCGCACGACGCGTGGCTCACCGTTTTATCGTGACTTCGTACCCACGAAAGACGCTGGCATCATTCAGCGCATTCACGCGGCCGGTGCGCTCACCGTTGGCAAAACGAACACGCCGGAGTTTGGCGCCGGCTCGCACACGTTCAATACCGTGTTCGGTGCGACGCACAATCCGTACGACGTGAGCAAGACCTGCGGTGGCAGCAGCGGCGGCGCCGCTGTCTCGCTCGCGTGCGGCATGGTGCCGATCGCCGACGGAAGCGATACGGGTGGATCGTTGCGCAATCCGGCGTCGTTCAACAATGTGGTCGGCTTCAGGCCGTCGCCCGGGCGCGTCGCGAGCGACGGTCATAGCTGGTCGCCGCTGTCCGTCTCAGGTCCGATGGCACGTAACGTCGCTGATGTCGCACTCTTTCTCAGCGCCATCGCCGGACCCGACGCACACAACCCGCTCTCCATCGACGAGAATCCCGCACAATTTGCCAAGCCGCTCGATCGCAGCTTTACGGGCGTGCGCATCGCATGGCACAAAGGGCTTGGTGGCATCCCCTTCGAACCACAGATTCGCCGCATCATCGACGGTCAACGGAAAACCTTCGAGGCACTGGGCTGCGTCGTCGAAGACGCCGAGCCCGATTTCAGCGGGGTCGATTTCGCATTTCCGACACTCCGACACCTGTCGTATCACACCTCGTACGCCGATTTAGCCAAGCAGCGCCCCGACTGGGTGAAAGATACGATTCGTTGGGAAATCGCCGAAGCGGAACGGCAAACCGCCGTGGACGTTGCCAACGCCAGCGCACGGCAGACGCAGATGTTCGAGCAAACGGCGACGTTCTTTCAACGGTACGAGTTCTTTGTATTGCCGGTGACACAGCTCGCGCCCTTCGACATCAACATCGCGTATCCGACCGAGGTCGCGGGTGTCGCCATGCCGACATACATCGATTGGATGCGTTCGTGTTGGTACGTCTCGTTTATGGGTAATCCGGCTATCTCGGTGCCGGCAGGCTTTACCGACAACGGACTACCGGTGGGTATTCAGATCGTCGGGCGTATGCGTGCGGACTTGAGTGTGCTGCAGATGGGGCACGCGTTCGAGCAGGCGACACATATTGGCGCGCGGCGGCCTCCGATCGTGAGCGCCTGAGCTGCGAGGCGTCCGGAGCGATGTCGGAAGTTGGCAGTACGACCACGGATCCCTATGCTAACTTGGTCTCCATGCTGCTGACACACGTTCTACTCACTTGGCTGACGTTCGCGCCTCAGGACTCTCTCCCTGCGGCGGTACAACCATTTGTACCAGCGGGAACGCGGGTACTCGCACTCGACTCGGCCGATCTCAATGGCGATGGACTGCGCGACTACGTCCTCATCCTTGAGAAGGAGAAAGCGTTACCTACGGACGCTGAGATCGAGATCGGGCAACGTCCGCTCCTGGTGCTCGTGCAGCAGCTTGGTGGTTCACTCACCGTTGCGGCCCGTAACGATCGCGTCGTGTATTGCTCGACGTGCGGCGGCGTGTTTGGCGATCCGTTCGAGTCGCTCGACGTGAAGAAGAACCGCTTTGTCGTCCATCATTACGGTGGCAGCAACTGGCGCTGGACCGTCGACTACAGCTTCACGTGGTCGCGACTCCATCGCACCTGGGAATTAGTGCGGGTGGAAGAGACATCCTTTCACACCTCCGCTCCGGACTATGCGAAGCGACGCGTCTTCACGCCACCGCGCAACTTCGGCCGCATCGATCTCGCTGACTTTGACCCCGAGCGGTGGAAGGGTCGCGGAAAAAAGTAGATCCGGCGTTAACGCCCTATCGTCTGCAGCGCCCAGCGATACAAACCCACGTATTTCTCGGCAGATGCGCTCCACGAGTTATCCTCGCGCATGCCGCGTTCGCGTAGCAGTGCCCACCCCTTAGCATCGCGATACGTAATGAGTGCGCGGCCGATGGCGTCGGTGAAGTGACTCGTCTCGAACGGGTGAAAGCGGAATCCATTGCCGTCGAATCCTTCTCGCACCGTGTCATTCAAGCCGCCGGTAGCGCGCACGATCGGTACGCTGCCGTAGCGCAGTGCAATCATCTGGCCGAGTCCGCAGGGCTCGAAGCGCGACGGCATGAGAAACGCATCGCTGCCCGCGTAGACACGTTGCGCGAGCGCGACATCAAAGCCGATGTGCGCGGCGACGCGCGTCGGATGCGCCGCGGCGTGTCGTCGGAAGGCATCCTGCAGTTGTGTATTGCCGGCGCCGAGCACGACGAGTTGTGCATCCGTCTGTGACACGATCCAGGGGACCACGGCGCTCAGCATGTCGAGTCCTTTTTGCTCGGCAAGTCGAGACACAATGCCAAGGAGTGGACGCTTGGCGTCGACCGGTAACCCGAGTTCACGTTGTAACGCGGCCTTGCAGCGCGCTTTGCCCTTTACGTCGTCGGCGTCGTATTGCACCGCGATGTGCGGATCGGTTGCCGGGTTGTAGACCGTGCCATCGATACCGTTGAGAATACCGGCGACGCGGTCGCCGCGCGAACGAAGCAGCCCATCGAGTCGCTCACCGTATTCGCCCGTCATAATTTCCCGTGCGTACGTCGGGCTGACCGTGCTGATGACGTCGCTGTACAGAATGCCCCGCGCCATGAAGTTGAACGAGCCGGCGATTCCGTGGCCCATGCCGTTCTCGACGAATCCTCCCTCGCTCAGGCCCGCCATCGTCAGGGTGAACGGACTGTACTGTCCTTGGTAGGCGAGGTTGTGAATCGTGAAGACCGTGGCGATTTGTCCGAATGTGTATGAGTAGTAGGTCTTGATGTAGTTCGAGAGCAGTGCGCCGTGCCAATCGTTGCTGTGTACCACGTCCGGCATCCAGCCGTCCACTTCGCGCAGATGCTGCATGAGGGCCAGTACCCCGCGTGCGAACAGAATGAATCGTCGATCGTCATCGCGGTCGCCATAGATCGTGGCGCGTTCGAAGGCCGCCGGAATATCGAGTAGATACACCGGTGTTTCGCCCTCGCTGTCGGCAACGCGCCAGACGCGAAGTTCCTCCTGCCGCTCGCCGGCCGGCAAAAACGTCGAGGCAATCGGTCCCGTCACAGGTAATGCCTTCTCGCGGAGCTCGCGGTAGCGCGGCATCACGACTCGCACATCGTGTCCGGCGGCTCGCAGCGCCGCTGGCAGCGCGCCGGCCACGTCGGCCAACCCACCGGTCTTGATGAACGGGGCAACTTCAGCGGCGACGAACAGGATATTCATGGGCGGATGGAGTCGAGAAAGCGGCAGGGCGAGATCGGCCGATGGGCGGATGCACGCCCGGGCATCTTACGACGTCGCGCCGGACAAAGGCGAGGGGCGCGATTCATCGAACGCAAACCGTTTCTCAAATCCAGTCGGGGCCGTAGCTTCTTGAGAGCATCTTCCAGCCTCGTGTGAAACGCCATTCCTGTTGCGCCACTACTGTCCCGTTTGGCGCATCGCGGCCATCCGCCACTCCTGTCAGCAATGAACAATCAGCACCGCTCGGGTACTCTTGCGCGCACTGCCATGGCCTATGTGTTGGCGGGCGGTCGCGGATCGCGTCTGTATGAACTCACCGACATTCGCGCCAAGCCTGCGGTGTACTTCGGTGGCAAGACGCGCATCATCGACTTCGCGTTGTCGAACGCGCTCAACTCTGGCATTCGACGCATTGGCGTGGCGACGCAATACAAGGCGCACAGCTTGATTCGCCACTTGCAGCGCGGCTGGAATTTCTTTCGACCGGAGCGCAACGAAAGCTTCGACATTCTGCCGGCGAGTCAACGCGTCAGCGAAACGCAGTGGTACGAGGGTACGGCAGACGCGGTCTTCCAGAACATCGACATCATCGAAGCGTACGCGCCGGAGTTCATGGTGATCCTGGCCGGGGATCATATCTATAAAATGGACTACGAGCTGATGTTGCAGCAGCACGTCGACCAAAATGCCGACGTGACGATCGGGTGTCTTGAGGTGCCGCGGCTCGATGCGACGGGCTTCGGCGTCATGCATGTGGACGCCGAGGATCGGATCGTCTCGTTCCTCGAAAAGCCCGCCGATCCGCCGGGGATTCCCGGCAATCCGAACATGGCGCTGGCGAGCATGGGGATTTACGTCTTCAGGACGCCGTTCCTGTTCGAGTTGCTCCGTCGCGACGCGGCCGATCCGCAATCGTCACGCGATTTCGGCAAGGACATTATTCCGTATGTCGTCGAACACGGAACGGCCGTCGCGCATCGCTTCTCGACGTCCTGCGTGAAGTCCGACACCGAAGTCGAAGCGTATTGGCGCGATGCCGGTACCATCGACGCGTATTGGGAAGCGAACATCGATTTGACCAGTGTTGTACCATCGCTCGATCTGTACGAGCACAATTGGCCGATCTGGACGTACGGCGAAATCACGGCGCCCGCGAAGTTCGTGCACAACGAAGACGGACGACGTGGCCTCGCGCTCAACTCGCTCGTATCGGGCGGCTGCATCGTGTCGGGCGCGCGCATTCACAAGACGCTGCTTTTTACCGGTGTGAAAGTGCACTCGTACGCCTATCTCGATGGGTGTGTCGTCCAGCCATATGTTGACATCGGACGATCGGTCCGACTCAAGAACGTGGTCATCGATCGCGGCGTGAAGATCCCAGCCGGGCTCGTGGTGGGCGAAGACGCGGTCCTCGATGCGAAGCGCTTCCGACGCACCGAGAAGGGTACCGTACTGATCACGCAGGCGATGATCGATCGGTTGGCGCGGTAGTCGCCTCGATGCGCGCGGAGAACAGATGCGGTGCACGGCGAGCGACGAACCGCGCCGCCGCTGCGCTGCGTACCGCTCTCGTCTCGGCCTCACTGCTCAGCGCGCCGGTTGTCTCAGCGCAACGCGTAGTGCAACGCGCGACGGTCAGCCACACCGGCGGGTCGCGGCCAGGTATCGACGTGCTCCACTACGAGTTTCGCGTCGACTTTCCCGCACGGCCGTTTCCTGACACCATTCGTTTTGTTGCCACCACGACCGCGAAGCGATCGGCATCGACTGCGGCTCTCGCGCTCGACCTCACCGCGTCGCTCCACGTCGATTCGACGTTTGTCAACGGCGCGCGCACCAACTTCACGCGGCCAGGCGACAGCGTGCGCGTTGCGCTGCCTATTGGCAGCAACGACACCGTTCGTGTCGCTGTGTATTACCACGGGTTTCCGTCCGATGGACTCATTACTCGTCGCGACTCAGACCTCGGCTGGACCGCGTTTGGTGACAACTTTCCGGATCGCGCGCGGCAGTGGCTCGCCACGGTCGATCATCCGTCCGACAAAGCGCTCGTCGATTGGATTGTGCGCGCTCCCGCAACGCATCGCGTGATCGCCAACGGCGCCCTCATCGAAGAAGTCCCCGAATCCGGTCCGATCGCGACACGTCTCGTGCGCACGCATTGGCGCACTGCGCGTCCGATCTATACGGCGGTGATGGTCATTGGCGTGGCGCCGTTCGCGGTGCGAGAGCTTGGCAACACGGCCTGCGGACTCGCGGAACTGCCGGGATGCGTACGGCAGTCCGTCTGGACGAGTCCTGCGCAACGCGCCGCGGCCTCGACCGATACACCACAGGGCGCCTTCGCGAAAGCCGACGACATCGTGGCGTTCTTCTCGCGGCTCGTTGCGCCGTTCCCATACGAAAAGCTGGCGCATGTGTCATCGTCCACGCGCTATGGGGGCATGGAGAACGCCAGCGCGATCTTTTACGCGGATGCACTGTTCTCCGCTGATGCACCAAACGAAAGTCTGATCGCCCACGAGACAGCGCATCAGTGGTTTGGCGACGCTGTGACCGAACGCGAATGGCCGCACGTCTGGCTCTCCGAAGGCTTTGCGACGTACTTCGCAGCGCTCTACACGGAGCACGCGCATGGCGACTCGGCGTTTCGATCAGACCTCGTTGGTATCCGCACCAAAGTGCTCGCTTCACCGATCACTACCGACAAGGCGGTCATCGATACGACGCTTGATGACGTGCGCCGAGTCCTGAATACGAACGTCTACCAAAAGGCCGGGTTCACGCTGCATATGCTGCGGCGCGAGATCGGTGACTCGGCGTTCTTTCGCGGCATTCGTGCCTACTATCTCGCGCATCGGCACGACAATGCGCTCACCAGCGATCTGCAGCGCGCATTCGAAGCCGCGTCTGGACGTTCGCTCGACTGGTTCTTTGCGCAGTGGTTGCGGCGCCCGGGTTACGCCGAAGTCACCGCGAAGTCCGAGTGGCAGGCACGTACGAAGCGACTGATGCTCACGGTGACGCAGGGGACGCGTGTGCCAGCGTACCGCCTCTCGCTGGCGGTCGATGTCACCGATCACGCTGGTGTGACGAAGCGCGTACGCGTGCTGGTGCCGGCATCCGCCACGTCGACGCTGCTCATACCGATCACGCTCTCCGCTGCACCGAAGGCGGTGGTGTTCGACGCGGATGTGTCGATACTCGGACAGGTCAAGGTGGTGCCGTAGCGGCTGTTCGGGCCTCGCGGCACGGCCAGTGCGTGCCGCCATGGGCGATGCTATTCCCTTGTTTGATTCCCGTCTCGGTGTCTGCGATGTGTTCCCTCCGCGCTCGACTCGCTGCAACGGTGTTGCTGTGGACTAGTCTCTCCAGTGCCTTCCGCCTCCATGCGCAGAAGCCGGCGGTTACACCAACGCTATCGCGACAAGCGACCCCTGATCGCTCGTGGATGTTCGGACCGTTCGAGAAACCGACAGGGGTCAATCCTATCATCGCACCGAACAGCAGCGCACAACTGCGTTCGGCGATGTCGGACAGCATGGTGCGATGGGAAGCCTACGCGACCTTCAACCCGGCCGCGGTCGTGCGCAATGGCGCCGTGATCGTGCTCTACCGCGCCGAAGATGCGACGGGCGTTGCGCAGATCGGCGCGCATACGTCACGTATTGGATTCGCCGAAAGCAGCGATGGGTTGCACTTCACGCGACGCGCCACACCAGTGCTGCAGCCCGAGCACGACGCGCAGGCGCGTTTCGAGTGGACTGGCGGCACGGAAGATCCGCGCGTGGTGGAAACGGACGATGGGCGCTACGTGCTCACGTACACGCAGTGGAATGGCGATGTGCCGAGGCTCGCTGTGGCCACCTCGCGCGACATGATCTCGTGGGTTAAACATGGACCGGCATTCGCGCGGGCCGCCAATGGTAAGTATCTGCGCAGCGAGACCAAGTCCGGTTCGATCCTGACGCGTGTTGAGCGCGATCATCTCATCGCGACCAAGGTGAATGGCGTGTATTGGATGTACTACAACGTTCCCGATGTGCTGGTCGCGACGTCGCCGGATCTGATTACGTGGACACCCCTCGAAGATGCGAACGAGAAACCGCTCAAGGTGCTCTCGCCCCGCCCCGGCTACTTCGACTCGTGGCTGGTTGAAGCGGGACCGCCAGCGATTCTTACGTCGCGCGGCATCATACTGCTGTACAATGCCGGTAACCTTGGGACGCATGGTGATGCGAGTCTGCCGCAGCGAATTTATACCGGTGGCCAAGCGCTCTTCGACGCGACCAATCCGATCAAGCTGTTGGACCGTTCGTCGGAGCCGTTCATTCGGCCGACCGAAGTGTACGAAAAGAGCGGGCAGTACACTGAGGGCACGACCTTTGTCGAGGCACTCATCCCGTTTCGCGGGCGTTGGCTGTTGTATTACGGTACGGCCGATTCTCGTGTCGGTGTGGCGACGTGGACGGCGCCGGCCAAGCGATGATGCCGTGAGAAATACGTGATGTGCTCGCACTGACTATGTGGAGCTTCGTCGGTCTGCGTGCGACGACGCGCGCAGTACCGACTTCGTGGTCGTCGCATCTTACCTCAGTCTGACTATGCCTCTCGATACGGCTGCGCTGCTCGCACAACTCGATGCGGATCTCGAATCCGATATGACGCTGGACGCGGCCGAGCCCTTGTTGGCGCTCGTCGCGAAATACTTTGCCGACACGCGTGCGGGCGAGGGGCCGGTATCGACGTGGCACAGTGCGCAAACCGTCGTCGATCGACTCGAAGCGGAGATGCCACGTCGTGGTCGTCCGCTTGCTGACGTGGCGAAGCGATTGGCGAGCTTTCTCCTCGAAGATGTAAATCGCTTGGCGCATCCGATGGCGATTGGCCATCAGGTCTCGGCGCCGTTGCCCGCGGCAGTGTGGACCGATGCGTTGATCAGTGCATTTAACCAGTCGTTGGCTGTGCGCGAGATGTCGCCGTCATTCACGCCGCTCGAACATCAGGTTGTCGCGTGGATGACGGACCTGATCGGCTGGGATGAACACGCGGGTGGAACGATGACCAGCGGTGGTACGGAAGCCACATTGACCGCATTGCTGGCCGCACGCTCGCGCGCGATTCCCAACGTCTGGACGCACGGGATGCCGCCGCATGCACCGGTGCTGGTGTGCGGGGAACACGCGCACTACGCGGTGACGCGTGCGGCCGGCGAAATGGGACTCGGGCTCCATCGTGTGATCGTCATTCCGTCGCACGAACATCGCATGGACATCAATGCGTTACGTACGAAGCTCAAACAGCTGCACACGTCGCATCTGAGCGTCATGGCCGTGGTTGCGACCGCCGGGTGTACCGCCACGGGGAGCTTTGATGACATCAACGCGATCGCTGATGCGTGTCACGAGTTTCGCGACGCGCATGGTGATCTCTGGTTGCACGTGGATGCGGCGCATGGTGGAGCGGCGATGATGTCATCTGAACACAACCACCGCGTCGCCGGACTCGCGCGCGCACGCTCGGTGGCGTGGGATCCGCACAAAACGCTGTTGTTGCCACTCGCCGCCGGGTTGCTACTTATGCGCGACGAGCAGGACCTCACCACCGCATTCGCGCAGTCGGCGCCCTATCTGTTCAATACGGGCGCGGAGGCTCGCGCTTGGGACGTCGGGCCGCGCAGCTTTCAATGCTCGCGCCGCGCCGATGTACTGAAGCTGTACGTCGCATTCGAACGCTATGGGGCCGACGCACTCGCAGCGCTGTACGATCGCCTGTGTCAACGCGCGCGACATCTGCACGACTTGATCGCCGCTCGCACCGATTTTTCGGTGCTCCACGAGCCGGAGTCGAACATTCTCTGCTTTGCCTGGACGCCAGCGGGCGTGCCACTCTCGCGACGCGATGAGCTGACAGACACACTGCGCGAGCGCTACAACCGCTCAGGTCGCGGGTTCATCACGGCAACGACACTCGACAAACATCGGGTATTGCGCATTGCCGTGATGAACGCACGAACGACAGACGAGCACATGCAACGATTACTGGACGGATTGGTGGCCGAAGGGAAGAACGTGCTTTCGCACGAAGGGTTCTAGCGCGTTGTCCGTGCCTCGGCGCCGTTAACTAAGCGTTGCTGCGACGGCGGCGCGCGGCGACCAGACCGACGCCTGCCATCCCGAGCGCCAAAAGTGCGAGGCTGTCTGGCTCCGGTACCGCGGTCAAGGTGCCACGAATTTCGCCGCCTGCGAAGGTCGCGTTGTGAATGTTCGCGTAAGCCTGTCCACTATTGAGGCCCGCGATGAGTGCCGCTTCTGCACCCGCTGCCGTGCCGCCCGAGCTCGCGAGGAATGCACTCGTGTATGTCGTTTGATCCGACAAAATAAAGGAGTTGGTGTACGTCCCACCGGTGGCGGACGGGAAGCTGGTAAAGGGGATTGCAACCGCTGCCGATGCGGTGGGAAGGGCGCAGCAATGAATGTGCGCACCAGTCGCTGGGCCGCCAACGAGACCCGAAAAGCTCTCCATCACCGTCAGCGTATGTACGCTCAGTGTGACCATGATGAACCCCGTGGCAGTAGAGCTGTTCGAAGTCGGCCGTTCGTTTGCACCATTCAACTGAGCGATCCACGACTGCGCATGCGACACGCGTGGTGCGAGAAAGACCATGGCCACGATCGTTGTGGCAAGTCGTGCGACGCGCTTGGTGTTGATACGGAAAGGCATGGTGGTGGTCTCGGAGGGCTGGGGACGGTGGTGCGTGGCGGAGCGACCCATCGCGGACTGCCTCTTAAGAGACGGCCCTTCTTGCCGATCTGTTCCCGCCGTCGCGAGACCGTGTGAGAGTGACAGCGGCGAGCTCGACTTTGTATGAAAGTGCTCGTTTCATCACTACAATCGCGTGATCGTACGCCAGCGCGCGCGGTGCAGATGACATCGAGAGTGTCTGGCACCGACATAGCTTTCGGTATGCACCTTCCACTTCGCGTTTTCGCACTCGCGCGTGCAGTCCTGCCTGCGCTCGCCTGCCACGACACGACCGCTACTGCACCGGCGATCGGTCAGCTCACGCTCTCGACCGACGGATTGCCTGCGGGCGTCAAGCCGTCGGTGCTCGTCACGGGGCCGTCGGCGTTTCGACAAGT
>JBBQDB010000110.1:0-13865 GCA_038319245.1 Gemmatimonadales bacterium | reverse complement strand
GAAGTCGCCATACGGCGCGGAGTACATGGCGAACCGTCGTCGGTTTCACATCAAGCTGTTCGTCGTGTTGGCCGTCTGCTATCTACTCCAGTTCGTCGTGTAGCCGCAGTGATGCAGTTGGCTCGTAGGTCACGAAAATCTTCTCCTGTTCGGCTGTGGGGCGTCGCGGATTTACGGACTGCGGTTGCACCGATCGATGGCCATTCAACGATCATTCCGCGACAAGAGCACCACCGAGCGCACGCAGCTCGTCTTCGGCAGCGTTCCACCGGTCTCTGCCAGAGGGGTTGAGCAAACCGGCGTGTTCGCGATTACGGTAAGCGCAAACGGCTATCGACCATACACACAGTCCAATCTCAAGGAGACGCGCGCGGGCATATGCAACACGTTACAGAGTGTGCGGCTTAACGCGCGAATGCAGCGAATGTAGACGCGGCGTTCCTTGCCATGCGAAGTACGAATCGCGATGCGTGGCACGTGGTCTCCCCATACACGCGGTCGGCGAGGGCCAAGCGACGAGACGGTCAGCGAGACCGCAGCACGCCGGCGACGCGCTGCCGAAACTCCTCGAGCCAGTTGAGCACCACGATCGTTTCCGGCGCAGCGTCCGGCGACGTCGCAATCATCACGAAGTGCTGACCATCGCGTGTGACATCGTAGTTGCGATGCGGCATGGGCATGTCGCCATCGAATGCGTCGGTGAACAGCACCCGTCGATCGCTCACCGTCACCGATTGCCCAGTCGCAACCGCAGCAGAATACATGCGACGATCGCCACGATAAAAGATGCGATGTCCATCCAACGACCACGCCGGCTCGGTCCCACCGTTTTGCGACACCTGCACGGCTGCACCCGGACCGGGGAACGGCCGCACGTACACTTCGTAGCGGCCGGACTCGTTCGCGGCATACGCAATCCAGCGCGAATCCGGAGAGAGCGACGGCATGATCACATCGGTCGATGCGCCGAGCAGCTGAGTCGGCTGCGCATCAACTCCGCCGTTGACGTACCACACGCTCCAGACGCCTTTAACCATGCGTTGAAATACAATGGTGCGTCCGTCAGACGACTCGCTCGGCGCGAACACGCCGCCCGCCGAAATGAGTTCTTGTGCGGCTGATGTGCCGTCCACCGCTTGCCGCCAGATCGCATCGTGCGCGTTCTGCGATGAGAGGTAGAGGACATGCCGCCCATCTGGTGACCACGAGGGACCGACGGCACTCCCCGAGTTCGTGACATGCGATGGGGTGTGTGTCTCCATGTCATACAGCCAAACGTCATTGCCCTGCGCAGTCGACGACTGAACAGCGAGACGCTTTCCGTCGGGTGACAGACGCGGATTCATGAAACTGCCGACCACACCGGGGAAGAGTGGGGTAGACGTACCCGTCGAATCCACCAATACCGGGGCGTTCGCCGACTGAAAATGCGAATAGAGCATTGTGCCATTACTCGCGATCGAAACAGCACCGATTCCGCCGCCCGGATGCTCGAGCACCGTCACCGGATCACCGCTGAGCTTTCGCGCCGCCGGATCGAATCGCATCGCCATGACGCGCGCACCATCGGCGTCGGTATACAACAACCATCCGTCGACAAAACCGACCGCCACTCGCGCAACAACGCCAAGTCGCGTGAATGTGGATGGTGCCGCTCCCGCTACCGGATTCAACGTCACCACCGCGAGTTCGCCGACCTCGGGACCGGGTCCGGTGCGATCACGCAGGATGGTAAAGACGACCGTGCGTTGATCGGGGAGTACAAATGGCGCTGCATGACCGGAGTCGCGAAGCAATGTGTCGACGTGCGTGAGCTGTTCTAGTGCACCACCAGTTGCCGACAGCCACGTCAGCCCCTGTTCTCCAAAACTGGAGAGCACGATGTAGTCGTCACCAGCCCACGCCGCGTTGCTGTAGCGAAAGACACCCGCCAGTACCGTTGCGTGTCCGCCATCGATCGCGACTCGCCGCAGTTTGTCGTCGCTGGAGATAAATGCAATTGATTGCCCATTTGGCGAGACCGCCGCACTCAACGCACCGTCGGTCCCGTCAACGACGCGCGCCTGCAACTCACTCACTCGTCGCACGAACAGGCGCCGTCCAGCACTCGCTGAGCCAGGATACACGAGTAACGCGCCATCGGGGGTGAGTATCGGCGGGCGACCGATCGCGGCATCGTGCACCGGCGGTACGACAAAACGCGCCGCGGCCACGGGCGCTTCATTTCGGGAGCGGAGTGCGCGCACGCCGATGATGGACCCGAGCACGACCGTCGCGATACCGGCCACAGCGGCGACCGACCGTGCGGTGACGCGGTGCCACATAGAACTTCGCGCCGCGGGCACGCCGCTCGACATGCCACCCGCTGGCGTCATGCGTGCGTCGTGCATCGCACGGGCGAGTGCGTCGTCAAATGCGCTGACCGACGTAAATCGATCGGCGGGACGTTTACTGAGTGCGCGATCGATGATG
The DNA here is from genome assembly GCA_038319245.1 of Gemmatimonadales bacterium. GTDB lineage: Bacteria > Gemmatimonadota > Gemmatimonadetes > Gemmatimonadales > Gemmatimonadaceae > Gemmatimonas. The sequence goes on along the minus strand of JBBQDB010000110.1, from coordinate 11,393 downwards.
GCGGAAACAGTGAGAGGTACTGCATCGCGCAGCAGATGCGCCGGTGTCGGTGCTTCGGCGCGAACCTTGGCGAGCACGCCCTGTGCGGAGCTGGCGACGTGCGGTGGATCGCCAGTGAGCATCTCGTAGAGCATCACACCAAGCGCATACACATCCGTTCGCTCGTCGATCAGCGGTGAACCCAATGCCTGCTCTGGAGACATGTACTGCGGTGTGCCAATCAGCACCCCGGATTGTGTCATCCGCGACGTGCTCTCCGTTGCTGCGAGCGCAACGCCGAAGTCAGCGACCAGCGGCTCGCCGTTTCGCAGCAGAATATTTTCTGGCTTGAGATCACGATGCACGATCCCCGCCTCGTGCGCGTGAGCCAACGCGCCCGCAATGGCGTGCGTGAGTCGCAGCGCTTCATCGATCGGCAGCGGCGCCTCCCGACGCAATCGTTGCCGCAACGTTTCACCATCGACGAACGGCATCACGAGATACCGCAGGTTGTCCGCAGCGCCGGAATCGAAGAGCGGCAACAGGTGCGGATGCTGGAGCCGAGCCATGATGCGAATTTCCGCAAGGAATCGTTCCGAGCCGCGTTCGGCGTCCGAAGACGTCTCACGGTCGAATACGAAGACCTTGATCGCGACGGCACGACGATGCTTGATGTCGTCGGCGAGATACACGCTGGCCATGCCACCTTGGGCAATGCGCCGCCGCACCCGATAGTTGGTGCCCGTCGCGAGCTGCAGACGCTCCAGTAACGAGTCCGCTGCGGCGAGTACGCGTGGGGGCACGTCGAGAAATGCACCCGACTGTTCGTGCGCACGAAGCAGTGCGAGTACGTCCTTACACAGCGTTGTATCCCCTCCCGCCGCGCTGATCACGTACGCGACACGTTCGGCCGGCTCGAGATCGAGCGCTGCATCGAACAGCGTGTCCGTACGATGAAAGCGCGCCTGCTCATCAGGCATTTCGTCACGCACTTCGTTACCCGTTTCGTCGCTCATATCGCGCGTCGTAATACGATGGTCGTCACGCGAGTGCGCTCGGCGGGAGATCTGACATCGAGTCCGGGTGCAACTCGCGATAAAGCCAACTTCGTGCTTTTGCCCAATCCCGTTTGACGGTGCGCAGTCCGATGGCGAGCGCGTCGGCTGTTTCTTCTTCTGTCAGTCCGCCAAAGAAGCGGCACTCGACGACCTGCGCCTGGCGTCGATCCAGCGCAGACAGGCGATCGAGTGCTTCGTTGATGTCGAGGAGCATGGCATCTGGTTGATCGATGCGGATGGCGTCGAGTACATCTGGAGCATCGAGTGAAACGGGGCGTGCGGCGGCACCGCGCTTGTCGGCATGAATGCGACGTGCATGATCGACCAGAATGCGGCGCATCGCGGTCGCGGCGATAGCGAGAAAGTGCGATCGGTCGCGCACCTCACCACCGACGCTGTCGCCGAGTTTGAGGTAAGCCTCGTGGACAAGCGCACCTGTGTTGAGCGTGTGGCCCTCCGATTCGCGACGGAGTTGCGCGTGTGCGAGACCGCGCAGTTCCGCATAGACGAGCTCGAACGCCGAATCGAAGGCATTTCTGTCCCCGGTCGCCGCTTGTCGGAGCAGCGCGGTCACGTTCTCAACGGAAGTCATGCAGGGCGTGGCTCGTTTTGCGATCGGATTGCGCAGTAAGGAGCAGAGCAGTCTGCCATTCTCTCTTCTTCGCGCTCCTGCGAGGCCATCATGCGTCAACTCCTCCCGCTTGCGTTGTTCGTCGTTATCTGTTCGTCCGGATGCAGCGACGACAAATCGTCCACCGAGCCGTCCGTGACCGCAGAAGGCCCGGCGCTCTCCACAAATGAGTCTACCGCCTCGACGCGATGGATGGTTGTGACCCGAAACATTGTCGGTCGGCGAGAAATGAGTCCATTGGGAACCGCCCGCTCATTCGCCCTGGTGGCCGTTGCGCAGTACAACGCGGCCGTTTCCGCGGGGACAACCAAAGCGTCGGGGAAGCAGCCGTCCGAAGCAGCAGCGGTTTCGAGTGCATCCGCGGCGGTGCTCCGCGCATTGTATCCGGTGGAGGTTGACTCGATCAACGCACAAGTCGCCGCCGACAAGGTGTACTTCCCCGCTTTTGCATCGGAAGCATCGCTCGACTTCGCCGCCGGCACCACGATCGGGCAATCCATCGCAACCGCAGTGTTGGCGCGCGCTGGAACCGATCAGACGAATCTGGCCTGGACGGGGACGATCCCAACGGGCCCCGGATATTGGACCAATACGCCGCCGGCGCAGCCAGTTGCACCACGGTGGGGCGAAGCGCGTCCGTGGATGCTGACGTCGGGCAATCAATTCCGACCGGTGGCACCGCCTGCGTTCAATTCAGCGGACTTTACGAGCGCGCTGGCCGAGGTGAAAACCATGACCGTGAACCGCACCGCGGATCAGCTCACCCTCGCCCAGTTCTGGCAGTTTGCGTCAGGTCCGGGTGGGCCAATGGGCTATTTCACCGAACTGGCAACCGGGCTCACGACCGGGCAGAACTTGAATGAGCGCAAGACGGCGCGCGTGTATGCGGTCATGCACATGGCGATGATGGACGCGTCGATCGGCTGTTGGGACGCGAAGTACACGTATTGGTATGTGCGTCCGTATCAGGTCGACCCCACCCTCAGCACACCCGTTGGTCGTCCGAATTTCCCGTCGTATCCATCCGCGCATAGCTGTTTGTCGGCGGCCGCGGCCGGCGTGTTGACCGGCCTCTTCCCCAGCGCAGCCACGACGATGAGTGCGAAGGTCGCCGAGGCGGGCGAGGCGCGCATTGTCGCGGGGCTGCACTATCGATTCGACGTCACGTCAGGTCAGGATCTCGGCCGAAAAGTTGCCGGGTTGGCGTTGACGCGCGTGCCCGAGCCAGGGGTGGCGATCCCGCTCAACTGAGAGCGACGAGGTGGGTGCAGCGCTGCGCGACGAGGAGACCGCGATAGGAACGCGTGATTCGCCGCTACGCCGCACCTAACCTCGACACCGCCCCATCGAGAAACGCGGTCTTCCACTGCTCCAAATACTGAACCGCGACACCACTCGTCCGAGACACGGTCGTAATATCCTCACCCTGCAACAGGCGTACGACGAGCGCGGCCTTCGTCTCGACGCTCATCGTTGCGATATCCACCGTTGGCGTCCGCAGGGCCCGCGCCGCCGTACTCGGCGTTTCGACTCGCGACGTTTGCGCGGCCGCATGACGACGCGCTTCGATGGCGCGGACCACCAATCGCGTGATAGACGCGACGTACGTCCGCCCTTCAAGATCAGGCAACGGTTCACGCGCGACACGATCCGCGTACAAACCACCGACAACCGTGCCATTCACGACGATCGGAAAGATGCCGAACTGTCCAACGCCAAGCGCGGCAGAGAAGCGCAACTCAGGGATGGTCATCGCGCGATCGCTGGGCACGTAGAGCGGCTTGCGTTGCAGCAGGGCGGCGGGCAACGGTCCGCCGGCGCGCGACATCGGAAAGTCGAATTGCGACAGGAGGGAATCCACGCCAATACCAAGCCCCGAGCGCGCCTGTAATCGTGAACGATCGGGGCTCATCACGAACCACACCACGCGATCGAACGGCGCGCCGCGTAAGGCGGCTTCGAGGGCCAACGTCACCACCTGCCCGAGATCGTGCTCGGAGCCAGGATCGATCTTGCTCTCGAGCTCCTGCGCGAGCTTGATGCGCAGTTCGTGCAATTGCTGCGCTTCATTCTGCGCCTTGAGCCAGCCATCGTCTGCCGGCTCGGTGGTACCCAGTGCCGCACACGCGGCTTCGGATAATTTTCGCAAGCGACGCGCATCGACCTGTACGCGTGCATGCACGAAGAGTTCGCGCGTTTCCTCGAGTGCAGATTCGACGACGCTCTGGACCTGTTCGCGCGTCAGCTTGACGCGACTGGCATGTTTGGCGATCACCTCGTCGAGATCACGACGAGGATCGCCACGCATCGGATCGCGTCGATAAATCGCCTGCGTGAGGTCGTGACTGAACGCCGTAATGGCACTGAGCTCCGACGTGTTTTTCGTGAGCCGTGCGCGCATGGCCGCCGCGACGCTGTCGGGCATGCCCCAGTGACGACAGAGCTCTTCGCCGAGGTCTTCGTAATGAAAATCGAGCACCGCGAATGCCGCACTGGCTTCCGTCTGACGCTTCTCCTGCATCAACGCCTGAATCCGCGCGTAGTCATCCTGAAAGTGACACGCAATGAGGACCTCGCCCAGATTGCGAAACATGCCGCACAGATGCGCTTCTTCTGCATCTTTTCGTCCTACGGCATTGGCTACTTCGCGCGCATGATTCGCCGTCAGCAGCGACAGCACCATCAAATCCTTGAGCCCGGCCGATCGTCGATGATAGCTGTCGAAGAGCAATAGGCTGCTGGCAAGCTGACGCACGGTGCGCGCGCCCAGCAGCAGCATTGCGCGTGTCGCACTCTGGATCTGTCGCCCCGCGCGTCGGTAATGCACGCTGTTCGCCGTACGCACCACGCTCAGCGTGAGGCTGTATTCGCGTAGTACGACATTCGTCAGTCGTTGCAGCGAACTCGCATCGTCATCGAGTGCAGAAATCGTCTCGATGATCTGCTGCGACAACGCGGGGAAATCGCGCCCTTCGAGGATGTGCGCCAGCCGATACCGGACCGGCGATGTTTCTTCGCCCGTCCCATCGTCAGGACCGTGTCGGTTGCTGTGCGCTGAACTGTCCATGCCCGTGGGTAAGATCTGAAAGGTGTCACGGGCTAGTGTCGGCTCGTCCCCCGTCTTCTGAACTCGTTCGGCACAATTCGTTTCAGCACGGGCACGAATTCAGTCGGGCACTATGCCGGAGGTAACGCCTCTCGCAGCCGACGGGCGTCGTACGTGCGCAGGTGCGCGTACACCAGTCGCAGCAACGGGTACCCCGCCGCATCGCCACCACGGGCCAGCAGGTCGCCGATGATGTGATCACCCTCGATCCGTGCCTTCGACTCAATGTCCCGAAACATCGACGCCGTGAGCAGCGAACCGGCCATCGTGAACATCGCGCGCGTCCGGGCAATCGCCTCCTCACTTGGCCGGTATCCATTGGCTTCGGCGATCACGGAACACTCGTCGGTAAGCCCGTGCACCACGCCTGCTGCGCCGGCCGCGACGATATCCCCGATGGTTGCACGCAGCAGGCAGGTTGCCCCGGCGCCGGTCGCGATGAACGCCCACTTCTCCCACATCTCCTGCAGAATCTGTTCGCTACAGGCAAACTCGAAGCCGGCATCGGCCATCTGCGCTTCGATGGCGGTCGTGCGTGCCGACCGTCCTCCTGTCCGCTCGCCGAACGCCACGCGATGGACCCGATTGAGATGCAGCACGTGTCCATCGGCGTCGAGCACCGCCGAAATTTTGCATTCGCCGCCCAGCACGCGCGCGGCGCCAAACCGCGCATCGAGCGCATCGAGATGCCGCATGCCGTTGAGCAGTGGCAGAATCGCGGTCTCCGGGCCGACCGCCGGCGCGAACGCGTCCATGGCGCTCTCGAGGTCGTAGGCTTTGCAGCTGAGCAGCACGAGATCGACCGGGCCGCTGAGCGCGTCGGCGGTCACCGTTGGTGGGGACGAAATGGCGACGTCGCCGTGCGGGCTCCGAATGACGAGCCCCGTCCGCGCCAACGCCTCAGACCGCGCGGGCCGCACGAGAAAGCGCACATCACGCCCCGCCGCCAGCATTCGTCCGCCGAAATAGCCCCCTACGCCGCCAGCGCCCACCACGAGAATGCGCATCCGTCTATCCGTGACCAAAAAGGGAAACATGAATTTATTCTGAACGCCCCGACGCGTAGCCCCATGAACGCTAGCACGGCATCTTCTGCAGGACAGGTCTACTGCTGTAGTTCCGCTTCTCTACCTCACGCCGTGTACTCGTATGAGACGTTCCATTGCTGTCGCCACACTCGCGCTCTGTGCTGCGCTGACTCCGACCCGCGCCCGTGCGGATGACCTCGCGCGGTGGAAAGCGCAGGCCGCACGCGTCACGATCATCCGCGATACCTGGGGTGTGCCGCACGTCTACGGCAAAACCGACGCGGACGCCGTATTCGGGTTGATCTTCGCGCAAGCGGAAGACGACTTCAATCGCATCGAAACGAACTACATCAACGCGAGTGGTCGCCTGGCCGAAGTGGAAGGTGAGGCAGAGGTGTATCGCGATCTCCGCATGAAGCTGTTCATCGATCCGGCTGACATGAAGAAGCAGTACGCGGCGAGTCCGGTATGGCTCAAGCAGTTGATGACCGCGTGGGCGGATGGCCTCAACTATTTCCTCGCCACGCATCCGGCGGTTAAACCACGACTCATCACGCATTTCGAGCCGTGGATGCCGATCACCTTCAGCGAGGGGAGCATCGGCGGCGATATCTCCACGGTGCAGCTGCGCGGGCTCGAAGAATTCTATGGTAAGAAAGCGTTGCCTGTCGCACCGAGTGACGACGACAACGGCTTCGGACCTGAGCCGCAGGGATCGAACGGTATGGCCATCGCGCCGTCGAACACGGTGAACGGCCATTCACTGATGCTGCTCAACCCGCACACTTCGTTCTACTTTCGCCCCGAAGTGAACATGGTGAGCGAAGAGGGGCTGCAGGTGTACGGCGCGGTCACGTGGGGCCAGTTCTTCATCTATCAAGGCTTCAACACGCGACTCGGCTGGATGCACACGACCGGCGGCGGTGATGTAATCGATGAGTACAAGGAGACGGTGATCGAGAAGGGTGGCAAGTACTTCTACAAGTATGGGGCCGACGAGAAACCCTTCACCACGAAGCAGATCAGCGTCCCGTACAAGAGTGGCAGTACGATGTCGCAGAAGGTGATCACGGTCTACTACAGCCAACACGGACCGGTGATTCGGAAGACCGACGACAAGTGGATCGCGGTGCGCATGATGAACGATCCGATGCGCGCGTTGACGCAGTCGTGGCTGCGCACGAAAGCGAAGAACTACGCCGAGTTCTCGAAGGTGATGGAAATTCGGACCAACTCGTCAAATAACACGGTGTACGCGGATGGCGACGGGAACATCGCGTATTTCCATGGCAACTTCATCCCGAAGCGCGATACGACGATCGATTTTTCGAAGCCGGTGGACGGCAGCGATCCGAAGACGGATTGGCAGGGGCTGCACTCGATCAAGGAGACGATCTCGCTTTTCAATCCAACAAGCGGATGGCTGTTCAACACGAACAACTGGCCGTGGGAAGCTGCGGGTACGAGTAGCCCACGCAAACAGGACTATCCCAAGTACATGTCGGGGCAGGGCGAGAATGCGCGTGGTCCGCACGCTGTTCGCGTGTTGCAGAACAAGAAAGACTTCACGCTCGACAAGCTCATCGCCGCCGCGAACGATACGTATCTCACCGGCTTCGATGTGATTCTGCCAGCGCTCATTCGCGCGTACGATCAGACGCCGGCGACGGATACGCTCAAGGAGAAGCTCACCGAGCAGATCACCGTGCTGCGGGCATGGGACCAGCGCTATTCGCTCGCTTCGGTGCCAACGTCGCTGGCGATCTACTGGGGCATGGACATTATGGGCCGTTCGAGTGCAGCCGCGCGCGCGAAGGGCATGGCCACCGACGAATACATCGGGTCGCAGAGCACGCCGCAGGAGCGACTGGCGGCTCTCGCCCGCGCGTCGGCAAAACTCACAGCCGACTTTGGCACGTGGAAGACACCGTGGAGCGAGATCAATCGCTTTCAGCGTCTGACCGGAGACGTGGTGCAACAGTACGACGACAGCAAGCCGAGTATCCCGGTGGCCTTCCCGTCGGCAAACTGGGGTTCACTCGCGTCATTTGGTGCGGTGTTCCGCAACACGAAGAAGATGTACGGTGAGAGTGGTAACAGCTTCATGGCCGTCGTGGAGTTCGGTCCGACGGTCAAAGCCAAGAGCCTGCTCGCCGGTGGTGAGAGCGGCGATCCGAAATCGAAACACTTCGTCGATCAGGCCGAGATGTACGCGAAGAGCCAGTACAAGGATGTGTTGTTTTATCGCGCGGATGTCGAGCAGCATGTTGAGCGCTCCTACCACCCGGGGAACTGATGCGCATGACGTTTGCTTTGGTTCCGTCGTTGTCTGCACGCGTGACGCGCGCGAACGCATTCGTAGTTGCAGTCACGTTGCCGCTCGTGGCATCAGTCGCCATCACCGTCGCGACACCGATCGCGGCGCAGCGCGCACCGAAGACGGCGGCACCGACCGCGGTGACCGCGCCAGCGTACGCGCCAACGCTCTACACTGATCCAAACGCGACCAATCGGAACTTCAAGGCGCTGCGCTGGCGTCTGGTAGGACCGTTTCGCGGTGGCCGTGTCGATGCGGTATCTGCAGATCCGAACAAGCCCCTCGTGTTTTACATGGGTGCAGTCAACGGTGGCGTCTGGAAGACCGCGAACGCCGGGATGTCGTGGGAGAACATCACCGATGGCAAAAGCGATATTTCCAGTGTCGGCGCGATCACGGTCGCGCCCTCCGATCCGAACGTGATTTATGTCGGCACTGGTGAATCGCAGCTGCGCGAAGATCTCACCTATGGCACCGGTATCTATCGCAGCACCGATGCTGGCCAAACGTGGCAGCATCTTGGACTCACGGACACGCATCAGATCACGACCATTCGCGTACACCCGACCAATCCGGATATCGCGTACGTCGCCGCCATCGGTCACGCGTTCGGACCGAATCCTGAACGCGGCATTTTTCGCACGATGGATGGCGGCAAGTCGTGGAAAAAGATCCTCTTCATTAACGACTCGATCGGCGGCAACGACATCAGCATCGACCCGACCAACCCACGCATCATCTTCGCCTCGATGTGGAAGTTTCAACGCTCACCGTGGGGCATGGAAGCAGGCGGTGGTAAGAGTGGCTTGTGGAAGTCGCTCGATGGTGGTGACACGTGGAAAGAGCTGACGGCTAACCCTGGGATGCCGAAAGCACCTATCGGCAAGATCGGCGTTGCCGTCTCGCCCGCGAACCCTCGCCGCATCTATGCTTCCATCGAAGCGAAAGACACGCTCGGCGGGATCTTCCGCAGCGATGATGGTGGCGACACGTGGAATCGTACCAACGGACAACAACAGTTCCAGGTACGCCCATGGTACTACTCGGCGGTTACCGCAGACCCCAGCAACGAGAACACGCTGTGGGTCATGAACCTCCAGGTATGGAAATCGATTGACGGTGGCAAGACGTTTTCACGCACCCGCGTGCCGCATGGCGATACGCATATCATGTGGGTCGATCCGAAGAATTCCGACCGGCTCATCAACGGCAATGATGGCGGCGCGACGGTGTCGCTCGACGGCGGCAAGAGCTGGTCGAGCATCAATAACCAACCTACCGCGCAGTTCTACCACGTGGTGACCGACGATCAGTTTAACTATCGCTTGTACGGCGCGCAGCAGGACAACAGCACGGTCAGCATTGCATCGCGTTCTGATCACGGCAGCATCGGTGACCGCGACTGGTGGCCGGTGGCAGGGTGTGAGAACGCGCACATCGCGGTCGATCCGCGCAACCCGAACATCACGTATGGTGGTTGCTATACCGGCATGATGAGTCGGCACGACAACGCAACCCAGCAGTCGCGTGATATTGCCGTATGGCTCAGCAACTACGACGGCATTCCGGCCAAGGACGTGCCGAATCGCTTCCAGTGGACGTTTCCGGTGATGCTCTCACCGCACGATCCCGGGGTGCTCTACGCCGCGTCGCAGAATGTTTGGAAGTCCACCACCGAAGGACGCAGTTGGGAAAAGATCTCGCCGGACCTGACGTACGCTGATCCGGCGACACTGGGGCCGAGTGGTGGACCGGTGCACAAGGACATGACCGGCACCGAGTGGTATGCCACGATATATTCGCTGGCCGAATCACCCACGGCCAAGGGACTGCTCTGGGCGGGATCGGATGACGGCCGCGTGAATATCACGCGTGATGGCGGCAAGACGTGGAGTGACGTGACGCCAAAAACGATGGTGAAGCACACACGCATCACCGGTATCGAACCGTCGCGCTACGATCCGGCGGTCGCGTACATGTCGGCCACGCGCTATCAACTCGACGATTTCAAGCCGTACTTCTACAAGACGTCCGACTACGGCAAGACGTGGACGCGTATCGACGCGGGCATTCCCGTTGGTGCGTACGCGCGATCGATTCGCGAAGACGTCGTGCGCCGCGGTCTTTTGTTCGCAGCGACAGAGACTGGTGTGTTCGTCTCGTTCGACGATGGCGCCAACTGGGAGACGTTGCAGCTCAACCTGCCGCGCTCGAGCGTGCGCGATATCCGTGTGCACGGCAACGACCTGGTTGTTGCGACACATGGTCGTGCCTTTTGGGCCATGGACGATATCTCGTCGCTGCGCCAGATGGCGGATTCTGTCACGGCGAAGAAGGTGCACTTGTTCCAGCCGAGCGATGCGTTTCGGTTTGCTGGTGGGTATGGTGGCGGACGCGGCGCGGGAGAAAACCCGTACGATGGTGTGCTCGTGGACTACTGGTTCAAGGACGCACCCAAGGACGCGGTGACCCTCGACTTCATTGATCCGCGCGGCATCATCGTTCGCACGTTCAAGGGTACGACCAGTGCTGATGCGGCCAAGCCGAAGGCCGATTCGGCAAAGGTCGACAGCAGCGCGACCGAAACGCCGCGCAAGCCGGTCGACTCGCTGGCGTATGTGGCGTCGGATTCCATCGTCACGACGCGCGCTGGCTCGAACCGCTTCTGGTGGAATCTCCGCTGGCCCGATGCCAAGCATATCAAAAGCGTGATCAACGACGAAGGCACGTTGAGTGGACCAACCGCGGTGCCCGGCACCTATCGCGTCCGTCTCATCGTCGGCAAAGACACGATGTCACGCGCGTTCGCCGTCAAACTCGACCCGCGCATGACGGCAACCACGGCCGACCTGCAACAGACGTTCGATCTTGGCATGAAGGTGCAGGGACGCATGAACAGCATCGTCGATGCATTCGATCGTATTGAGGATTTGCAGAAGCAGATCGATGTACGCGTTGAGCAATCGTCCGCGCAAGAGTACGCGAAGCGCGTGAAGGAAGCGGCGTCGCCGGTACGCGAACGGCTTGAGGTCGTACGCACCGAGCTTGTCGATTGGTTTAATCACGACGATCAGGCAACGCTCCACTTCCCGATCAAGCTGTACAACATGATGCTCACCCTGAACGCGCAGGTGCTGGGGCAGGAAGCCGCACCCACCAAGCAGCACAGTGAAATTCTGGACGATCTGGGTGGGAAGATCGACGTGCAGCTGCAGCGGTTGCAGCAGCTCGAAGCCACTGAGCTCAAGAGTCTCAACACGTTACTGCAGGAGCT
>JBBQDB010000109.1:0-13977 GCA_038319245.1 Gemmatimonadales bacterium | reverse complement strand
CCCTTGGCCTGTCGCGCCAACTGCCGCGAGAAGTTGAACAACACGACGGCAAGGAACGTGCTGATTACCGTAAACGCGATGTAGCAGATGGTAGTCACCGTCGGCTCCATGCCGCCAGTGATCGACGGCGTCGCGATCTTCATCAGCAACGCATAGACGCCGATCAGCGGCACAATGGCAGCGAGGAAGACGAAACTGAGCAAACGGTTGATGGCGGGAGAGAGCATCTGGCGTTCGACCGAGAGTGCGCAGGCGCGCGTGGAATTGGCTGAGCCGCCGTCAAGGCGACCAACACGACGATCCGGAAACTATCTGGACATCGACGCAACGGGGAGTGGGCAACGAGCGGTTCCCTGCAGTTTCGCCGCCACTACGCCTCGTACAGCTCCACCCCTGCCTCGGTGACCCGATGCGAGACCAACGGCAACGGCGGCTCCGCCTCGTCGGCGATGCGGACCGCTTGGCGCAAAACGCCAAGCCCGTTCTCGATCCCCTGCCGGTCGTGCGCGAACACCGTCGCCAACGGTTCGCCAGCGCGCACAATATCGCCCGGCCGCGCGGTGATCACGAAACCGACGCTCGGATTGACCACATCCTCGACGCGGGTGCGTCCGCCGCCGAGGAGCGTAATGCCCCGACCGATCGCCTTGGGCTCGACTTGTGCGACCACGCCATCGCGCGGCGCAAAGAAGATTTCGCATTCGGCGGCCTGCGGCAACAGCGATGGATCGTCGACTACGGCGGGATTCCCACCTTGGGCTTCGATAATCTGCTCGAACTTCCGCGCCGCCTTTCCACTGGAAATCGCAACTTCCATCCGTCGCCGTGCGTCATCCCGATCAGTCACAACGCCGCCAAGCAGTAGCATCTCGGCGCCGAGCGCGTACGTCACCGTCATCAGGTCCGGCGGCCCCTCGCCACGCAGCGCCATGATCGATTCTTCTACTTCGAGCGCATTGCCACAGGCACGCCCAAGCGGACGATCCATTGCCGTAATGAGCGCCACGACCGGACATCCGTGATCGACGCCGAGGTCAATCATCGTGCGCGCCAACGTGAGGCCGCGCTCGAGCTCCGGCAGAAACGCGCCCGATCCGCGCTTCACGTCGAGCACGAGCCCCGTCAATCCTTCGGCAAGCTTCTTGGACATGATGCTGGCGCTGATCAGCGGAATGCTTTCGACCGTGGCAGTTGCATCACGCAGTGCGTAGAGGCGCCGGTCGGCCGGGGCGATTTCGTTCGTCTGGCCGAGAAGCGCGCAACCGATCGTCTCAACGAGTCGCGTCGCGGCCGCCAGCGTCAAATCGGTACGGAACCCCGGTATCGATTCAAGCTTGTCGAGTGTACCACCCGTGTGCCCGAGCCCACGCCCCGACATCATTGGGACGGCGACGCCCAGGCAGGCAACCAACGGGGCCAAGACCAGGGAAACCTTATCGCCTACGCCACCCGTAGAATGCTTGTCGACCCGTTGCATCGCGAGATGCGAGAGGTCGAGCGTGGCGCCGCTGTGTAGCATGGCATCGGTCAGCGCACCAATTTCGTCGCGATCAAGGCCATTGAAAAAAATGGCCATGGCCAACGCCGACATTTGGTAATCCGGGACGTCGCCCACGGCGTACTGCTGCATGAGCGTGCGCCATTCGGACGTCGTGATGCGTCCGTTGTCCCGCTTTCGTTCGATCAGTGCTCGTGCCAACATAGTGAAGCGAACTTACTACGCGTGGAGCAGTGCCGCTTGCCAAATCCCTCAGTGACATCCGCACGACTCGTCTGTGGAACCGAGTGCGTCGCACGCGTGTCACGATTGGCCCAAGTGCTGTGCGCCACGGTCACGTTGCTGCTCGTGGCATTGCCGCTCGTGCGCGTGGTCGCGCAGCCGCTGTCTGCATCATCCGCACAGACGCTCAGTACTGTCGAGCTGATCGCGCTTGGTGATCGCGAGAGTAGCGCGCGTCGTGGCCTCGCCGCTCTCGAGCGATACGAACTCGCCTTGCAGCAGGATCCGCGTGATTACGCGGCGCTCTGGAAAGCCTCGCGCGAGGCGGTTGATCTCGGCGAGTTTGAATCGCAAGCGGCCCGCCGCACGATGTTGTATGCCAAGGCGACGGACTATGCCAAGCGCGCCGTCGTGGTGAATCCGAACGACGCCGAGGCACACTTTCACCTCGCGCGGGCGCTCGGACGCACGGCGCTTGCACTCAGCGCTCGCGAGCGTGTGCGATACGCGATCGACATTCGCACGCAGGCGCTTCGCACGCTCGAACTACAGCCAGGCAACGCCGGTGCGCTGCACATCATGGGAGTGTGGAACGCCGAAATTATGCGACTCGGCAGCATTCAACGGCTATTCGCCAAGACCTTCATGGGCGGTCAGATTTTTGCGACGGCAAGCTGGGTCGAGGCGACGCGGTACATGGAGCAAGCTGTGACGATCGAACCGCAGCGTCTGGTCCATCGCCTCGATCTGGCGCGCGTGTATCGGGACAATGGTCGCGCTGCAGACGCACGCGTGGCATACCAAGCCGCCATCAAGTCACCGACGTCCGATCCGAATGATGACATTTATCGCAAGTCCGCCGAGCAGGAACTGACGGACTTGCGATAGCAGTCACGAACGCGGGATGACTCGCCTGCGTGCATCGTCGACAGCAATGAGTCGACGACCGAGCGAACAACTATCGATCGCTGAGAATACCTTCGGCGGCGTCGATGGCGCGGTCACGCGCGCGCATTGCGTACTTGCGACCACGACGGGCGAAGTCGCGGGCCGCGCGCTCCGCATCGTCGGCGGCGTGTCCGAGCGCCACGTTGCCGCGCTCCGAGAGGCGACGCGCCTTCTTGCGCAGCAAGCGCCGCGTATCGTCACCAGAGGCGGGCGCCATCAGCAATGCCGCGCCGGCGCCGAGCAGCGCGCCAACCATCATGCCCAACGCGAAGCCTGCCGCGTTGCCTGTATTCCTTCGCTGTCCGTAGTACATGCAGCCTCCCGCGCGATGCGCGCTATTTTTCTGGCATGAGTGCCGTCCCTCCTTCCATGGTGCAGCGCGCCGCCGAATTGCGCGAGCAGCTGTCCCAAGCGCAGATCGAGTATTACGTACTCGATCAGCCGACCCTGTCAGACCACGCCTACGACCAACTGTTCCGCGAACTCCAAACATTGGAGGTGGAACACGTCACACTTCGCACGCCGGACTCGCCGACGCAGCGTATAGGCGCACCGTTGCAATCCTCGTTCCAGAGTCATCGGCACCTGGTGCGGATGATGTCGCTGGACAATGCGTTCGACGATGCGGAGCTGCAGGCGTTCGAGGACTCGGTGGTGCGGATAGTGGGCGAGAGCGTACGCTCCAGCGGCTATACGGTCGAGCTTAAGATCGACGGGGCGGCGGTGGCGCTGACCTACGCCGACGGGGTGCTCGTGACGGGGACGACCCGTGGCGACGGGACCGAAGGTGAAGATGTGACCGCCAACATCCGCACGATCAAGGGCATTCCGCTGCGCCTTCGCGGTACCGATCTCCCGCCGTTACTCGAAGTGCGAGGCGAGGTGTATCTGCCCTTCGCTGGCTTCGAGCGGATGAACGAAGCGCGCGTGGCGGCCGGAGAACCCGTCTTCGTCAATCCACGCAACGCCGCCGCCGGCTCGTTGCGTCAACTCGACCCGTCGGTCAGTGCGTCGCGTCCGTTGCACTTCTTTGGCTATGCGGTGGTCTTGCCCAACGGCAACAGCGTCGCTCCGACCCAGTGGGATCTGCTCGACACGTTGGCGTCGTGGGGGGTTCCAATCGCGCCGCATCGACAGCGCTGCACCAGTATGGCCGAGGTAAATGCGTGGGCGGCTAAGGTCGAGCACGAAACGAGAGCGCAGTTGGATTTCGCGATCGACGGCGGCGTCGTCAAGATCAACGACGTGGCACTGCAGGACGAACTGGGTGTGCGCAACGATCGGACGCCGCGCTGGGCGATCGCGCGGAAGTTCGCGCCCGATATGGCCGTCACCAAGCTGCTGCGGATCGATGTGAATGTCGGGCGCACGGGGGTGCTGACGCCGTTTGCCGTGCTCGATCCCGTAGATGTCGGAGGCGCACGCGTAACGTTTGCGTCGTTGCACAATGCCGATCAAATCGCCGCCAAGGATCTGCGCGAAGGCGACTACGTGCAGGTCGTGCGCGCGGGCGATGTCATCCCGTACGTACTTGGGCCTGTCCCGGAGAAGCGCGACGGCAGCGAACGTGCATGGGCGTTGCCGACGCGATGTCCCCGGTGCGACACACCAGTGCAGCGCTTCGGTGAGGACGTGGCGACGTATTGCACCAACGTCGCGTGTCCGGGCCGTCAGCTTGAGGGGTTGGTGCACTTTGCCTCCGGCGACGCCCTGGACATCGATGGCCTGTCGTACGCCCGCATCCAACAGCTGCTGGAAGCGGGGCTCGTGCACGATTTCGCCGATCTCTTCGACATTACGTCTACGCAGTTGGTCGCACTGGAGCGCTTTGCGAAGAAAAGTGCCGATAATCTGGTCTCGGCGATCAGGGCCGCGAAGGCGCAGCCGCTCTCGCGCCTGCTCTTCGGACTGGGCATTCGTCATGTGGGTGCGCAGGCCGCGCAGCTGCTGGCGCGCCAGTTCGGCACGCTTGACGCGTTGATGGCCGCCACGCCGGAGCAACTTGGGGCCGTACGCGGCATTGGCGACGTCATTGCGGCATCGGTCGCGGACTATTTCGCCGACCCGACGACCCGAGTGCTGATGGAGCGGTTACGCGAACGCGGCGTCGAGCTCGCCGAGCCGAATGCTGTGCAGGCTGACGGTCCGCTGACGGGAGCAACGATTGTATTGACGGGATCGATGCCAACGCTGTCACGGGGGGATGCGACCGCATTGGTCGAGGCGGCCGGCGGACGTGTCACCAGCAGTGTGTCCAAGAAGACGACGTTTGTGGTGGCCGGAGAGGAGGCGGGGAGCAAGCTGGACAAGGCAGTCGCGCTGGGCGTCGAGGTGATCGACGAGGCCGAGCTTCGGCGGCGGGTGCAGACATGAGCAGGCGCGAAACCGGCGAAAGAACGATGATCGCGTGCCTTGACGTGACCTGCTTCGGTCGCGAGCGTCTCCTAACTGTATGAGCTCACCGCTGCCATTCCTCACGTCCCGCACCGTGGCCATGCCGGTGGAGTTTCTGACCGCACTTCATCGTGCGGTCGGCGACGCCCCGGGTGACCTATCGGCCGACGCAATCCGCGATGCCGGCTTCCACGCTGGCGTCGCTCTCTATGACGGCTTCTCTGCTTGGCTCGCCGATCGCGGCGAGTACGGACCGGAGCTCCTCGAGGACGCGCACTTCGCGGCGAAGGTCAGCGAGTTTCTCGAAGCCGCAGGCTGGGGCGACGTCGTCATTTCGAACGTCAGTGATGCCGTCGTCGCAATCGACGCCGACCGCTGGGGTGAGGCCGACGGCGCAAGCACGGGTTGCTTAGTCTCCACTGGTCTCTTCTCCGGCTTCTTCACTCGCTTGGCCGATGCGCCGATGGCCGTGCTCGAAGTCGAATGCCGCACGTCCGGAGACGACCGCTGCCGTTTCCTGCTCGGCTCGAGCGATGTACTTGGCTATGTGCATGAAGCCATGTCGCGCGGCATCCCCTACGAGCGCGCAGCAGCCAGCGCGTAGCACGCCGCCGACCACCGCCGTTCGTCGGCACCTCGCGCGCCCACGTCGGTGCGCGATTTTCGTTTCCGCGATGAAGGCAGAATGGTGCCCGCAACTCGTCACGTGACTCCGAAGGGAGAGTGCCCTCCGTTACGGAACAGGCAACCCACAGCTTGCAGCGACATTCGACCGGTAGCGCCATCCACGCCCGATTCCGAAGAAGGGCACATCGAACAGCCGCAGTAACGTGTCGACGGCGCGCCTCGCCAGTCGACGGAGTGCTCAGCCTTGCGTCACTCGGCGTACAGGTCGTTGCCCGGCAGCATCCCGGCGTATTTCGGGTTGGGTCGCAGTGCGTCGCCGATAAGAATTTCGCGATCCCACGGGAGGACAATCGACGCCTCGGTGGCCAGCGCGTGAAAGTCCGGCTCGAACGAGCCCGTCTTGAACGACACGGCCGTCTGGACTTCGATTGCGCCGGCGTTGATCAACGCGGCGACGGCTAGACGCATCGTGTCGCCGGAGCCGCACGTTTCGTCGACCACCAGTGCGCGCTTACCACGCACCTCGGCGGGCGCGGCGCCAAAGACCGCCGGCGTCGCGCGCACGCGCTCCGTGCTGTAGCGACGGGATACCAGAATGCTGTGGAACGGGAGGTCGAGAATTGCGGCAATCGCTGCGCCAGGCACGACGCCCGCCGTCGCGACGCCGACAACGATCTCGGGCGTCCACGCACGCGCAACCTTCAGTGCGAGCGCACGGGACAGTTCACCGAAGAGGGGCCAATCGACGATCAACACGCCCTTGGAAAGATCGGGTGCGTACGGCAGTCGCGAGGACATGTGCATCTCCGGTGGTGAGTATTGGTGAGTGTAGCGCAGCGCGGTGCGATACGCCACGCAACCACCGCGTACGTGACTTGTTGATGGCGTGACCCGCCGATACGTTTGCCTTATCCGCCTGTTGTTCTCCCTTCTCTACTCCGATCCGCCGCGCGCGCATGACTTGGTGGCACCGCCTGACGGGCGGTACGTCCGGGCGCGGTTCGCGCCCAACGGACTTCCTCGCTGAAGCGCTCGAACTCGAAGCGCGCGGCGACTTCCCGAACGCTCTGACGTCATATCGATTGGCGCTGCGCGAGCGGCCAGACGATTTGCGCGTCCTGCAGAACATCGCTATCGCGTTCTCCAAGACGGGGCAGCCCGAGGAAGCGATTCGTACGTATCGTCGCGCGCTGCAGATCGATCCGGATCTCGCGGGCGCTCATTACGGCTTGGCGTTTCTGCTGCTCAAACGCAGCGACACGGCACACGCCGGCATGCACCTCGAGGCGTATTTGCGCAGCAGCACCGGCACCGACGAAGCAACGCTGCGCTTTCGGGCGCATGCGCAGCGAACCCTCGATCGATTGCGCGCCGAGGCCGAGTCGTCGACCGCGTCGGCGCAGTCCGCGCATGGGCACGTCGACACGCAGCACGAGGACTCGCATGACGACCAGACGCGGCACGTCGATTCGGTTCGGCATGACACGCAGCATGACGATGGGTCGCCTGGCGTGAGTCCGTCTCGCAGAACGCCTGAGCACGGCGCCATGCACGATCTTGAGGGCTGACGTGGGACGCGTGTTGTCGATTGTCAGCCAGAAGGGCGGAGTAGGAAAGACGACGACGGCGGTCAATCTCGCCGCCGCATTTGCTCGACGCGGTCTCAAGACGCTACTCGTGGACGCCGATCCGCAGGGCGCCGTGCGCTATGGCGTCGGGCTCCGTCGAGGGCATCCGACGGTGGGCTTCGACGACTACCTGCGCGGTGAGCGCTCGTTGCGCGAAGTGATTCTGCCGACGGCGCTCCCGTGGCTTCGCGTGATTCTCGCGGGCAGCGTCAGCGAGCAGGCCGATCATTCCGCGTTTCAGCGTCAGGTCGGCGACAGCACAGTGTTGGCCGAGCTCCTACAGACGGCGCGTGAACGATGTCATGTGGTCGTGGTGGACACGCCGCCGGGGTTGGGCGCGATCACGCGGCGCGTGCTGGCAGCAAGCCAGCATGTGGTCGTACCTCTGCAGTGCGAACCACTCGCGTTGCAGACCACACCGCAGATTTTGCGCGCGATTCAGGACATGATCTCGGAAAACGAAGAGCTCACGCTGGAAGGGATTCTGCTGACCATGTATGAGGCAGGGAATCCCGCGGCAGAGCGTGTCGTGCACTATGTGCGCGAGCACTTGCCCAAGCATCTCGTCTTCGACATGCCCGTGCCGCGCACACCGGCCACGGCGGATGCGTTCGCCGTAGGCCAGCCCGTGGTGCTGCGCAACCCAGCCGACCCCGCCAGCCAAGCCTACGTCAACCTGGCGATGCGTCTGGCCGAGCGATTCGCGTGAGCGCGCCATCTGCTGTGGGTGGTCGGATCGCTGCGTGCATGACCGGGTATCAGCGCGCATGAGGCTTGGAAACATTCTGCGGTCCCGGATGACGTGGGTCGCGGTGGGTGCGGTAGCGGTCGGTGCGGCTTGCGCAGAAGTCGGCACAGGCCCGGATGCAGCCGCCGCGATCGAAATGACGCCCTATCCGTCGCCAGCGGTGGTCATTGGCGACACGTTGCGCGATATCAACGGTGTGATCACGCCGATTCGCGCGATCGTGCGCAACGTGAAGGGCGACCCCATCACCAGCGCACCCATTCGCTATCTCTACGCCGACGCGCCACGCGATTCGGCCTTAGCGGTGGATTCGATCACCGGCATTGTGCGCGCGTTGCGGGCATCCACGGCGGACGCGCGGTTGGGTGCTCGGATCGGTTCGTCGCTGCAGGTGTTACGCGTGCTCATCGTCACGACGCGCCCCGACTCGATGGATCGTGGTGGGCAGCCAGACGCATCGCTGTTCACGACTTCGTTTCCCGACACCGGGCGTACGCAGGCAACCAAGAACTCGTCGCAGCCACTGACGGTCATCGTGCGCCACATCGACGCAATCGGTGCGGGCACGTTGGTCAATGGCTGGCCAGTCAAGTTCGAAATCTTGTCGCCGGCCAACCCGACCAACGACACGACGAAGGCGGTGTTTCTCGTAGACGAGGCAGGCCGTGCGTCGGTGCTGGATACGACGGACATAAGTGGAACGGCCGGTCGCAAAGTTCGTGTGCGATCAACGGTGTATCCCGCCGGCGCGGCCGCGGACACGGTCGTCGTTCGTGCATCGGTCAGCTACAAAGGCAAATCGCTCAACGGTTCGCCGATTCGCCTGGTCCTGCCGGTCAAGCGCGGCAGCTGACCGCGGGCCCTTGTGGGCGAAGGCAGCCGGAAAATGCCGGCCGTGGGACTCCCGCGCGTTAGAGCAGCGGCGCAGTTTGAAGGCATCCCTCCGTGGGCGTATTGGTCGCGACTGCGTGATTCCCGCGCCATCCCCCGCCGTTTCCTGCCTGGTGCCTGTCCGACATCCTCGGAGAATGCGATGACTTCAGTCGCAGCTGCTGCCTTCCCTTCCCTCGCCGTGACGATGGGCGCTATCCCGTCCCCTTTACGGCACACGCATGGCGGACCACGCCCTGCGCCTGGCACGATCAACGCGCTGTTTTTCGACGCGGTCGAACGGTTTGATCGCCCCGATGCGCTCGTGCACAAAGTGCGCGGCGTCTGGGAGCCGCTCTCGCATCGCGCGATCCTCGAGCGTGTGCGTCGCACCGCGCTCGGCATGTCCCGACTCGGCATTCAAGCGCAGGATCGCGTCGCGATCCTGTCGGAGAACCGGCCGGAGTGGGTGATCGCCGACTACGCCTGCCTCTGCTCATCGGTAACGGACGTGCCGATCTATCCAACGCTGCCGGCGGAACAGATTCCCTATCTGCTCAACGACTCCGGAGCGAGGGCGATCTTCGTCTCAAACGCCGAGCAGGCGAAAAAAATTGCATCGATTCGGGGCGACGTGCCTTCGTTGCAGTGGATCATCGGACTTGCCGCGACAACGGGCGATGGATGTGATCTGACGCTTGCCGATCTCGAAGCACTTGGCGCACAGGACGACACTCCTGCGCGCGCGGCGAAATTCAAGAGTGACGCGCTCGCCGTGAGTCCCGATCAGTTGCTGACGTTGATCTACACGTCGGGCACGACCGGCAATCCGAAGGGCGTGATGTTGACGCAGGACAACTTGTATTCGAACGTGATCGCGACACGCGATTCGCTGTCCGTCGATACGTCGGATGTTGCGCTGAGCTTCTTGCCGCTCAGTCATATCTTCGAACGCATGGGCGACTACTACCTGTTCACGCAGGGCACTAAGATCGTGTACGCAGAATCGATCGACGCCGTGCCGTCGAATATGAGCGAAGTCAGGCCGACGATGATGATGTCGGTACCTCGCCTGTATGAAAAAATCTATGCGCGCATCGTGGAGAACGCCGTCGGTGGAGGCGGGCTCAAGAAGCGCATCTTTTTCTGGGCGCGCGCAGTCGGTGAGCGGTGGGCTGACGAGAAGCTTGCTGGTCGCACTCCCAGCGGTCTGCTCGCCTGGCAATACGGACTCGCGTCAAAGCTCGTGTTCTCGAAATTGGCTGCGCGCATGGGCGGACGCATGCGATTTTTCGTATCGGGCGGTGCGCCCCTCTCGCCGGAGATCGCCAAGTTTTTTTACTCGGCCGGTCTCGCGATTTTGGAGGGATACGGTCTGACTGAAACCTCTCCGGTAATCGCCGCGAACAACTTCACCAACTTTCGCATCGGCACCGTGGGCAAGCCGATTGCGGGTGTAGAAGTCATGATCGCACCAGATGGTGAGATTCTGTCGCGCGGTCCGCACATCATGCGTGGATATTTCAACAACCCCGAGGCGACGAAGGACGCGATCGACGAGCAGGGCTGGTTTCATACCGGCGATATCGGCGAACTAACCGACGGTTTCCTCAAGATCACAGATCGTAAGAAAGACATCATCGTCACCGCCGGCGGCAAAAACATCGCACCACAACCGATCGAGAATCTGCTCAAAGCGAACAAGTACGTCAGTCAGGCCGTGATGATTGGCGACAAGCGCAAATTTCCGATCGTACTCGTGGTACCGAACTGGGATCAACTTGAAGCGTGGGCTGGGCGACAGAACATCGTATGGACGTCGCGCGCCGAGCTGCTCAAGATGCCGACGATTCACGCCAAGATGGAAAAGGAAGTTGCCAAGCAGCTAACAGGGTTGGCGCACTTCGAGACGCCGAAGAAAGTTGCCCTGCTCGAGCATGACTTCAGTGTCGAGCGCGGAGAGTTGACACCGACGCTCAAGGTGAAGCGTCGAGTGGTTGACAAGTCGTACAAGGCGATGATCGATGGATTGTACGAGGAGACGGTCGCGTAAGGTCTGCAGGATCGCAGTGCTGAACGTCGAACCAAGCAATCGCGGCGCCGTTCAACGCGACCGTGTCAACCCGACGGGCGCAGACGTCGTCGCTTCGACCTCGGCGACCCATTCGACCGCGTCGCGCGCCAACTCGCGACAGCCGGCTGGCATAGGCAGCCCGACTGCGGCGAGTACGCGTCCACCTAACCGTACCACGCGGGTCGCGTCGGCGAGCAGCGGTGCATGATGCGCGTCGACCGCGATGCCAGCGAGCGAACGATCGCCGAGCGGAACGCGTGCGCTCGGCGACATGAACATCACGTCGACGAATGTCGTAGCTGATGCCTCATCCCGCGCGCTTTCCGACGGATTCACACTCACCGTCGTCACACCAGTCATCGTCTCAATCGCCTGCGCGACGCCGAGTGAGCGTCCGCACAGCATGACGCGCGCGGACGCGTCGGTGAGGTTCAGCAGTGCCGCGATGCGCACTACCTCGGCGTGCTGCACAGACGAGTCCTCTCGCCACTCTTCCGCGTCATCCACTGCGGCATCTGCGGCAACATCCACCGGGAGACGAACATCGATCGCAGCAACGGTCGTTCGCATGTGCGAATCGTTTGACGTCAGCTGCAGTAGGCCGTCGCGCAGCAAGTAGTTCGCACCGCACACGACGCAGCCGAGCGACGCGTCGAGCAGATGTTCGCCGTCGCGACGATCAGCGACGGTGATGAGCGGCGCGAGCTCGTGATTGGCGGGACAGCGCAATAGTTCGATCAGGTCGACACGCATGGTGAAACGTAGTCACGATGCGAACGGCAACCGTCACGTGCAGTGCGACGTCAGCTGCTTGAAACCCGCAACTCGTCGACGTTCACATGCGCCGGACGGGTAACCGCCCAGAGGACCGCGTCGGCTACATCTTCGGCGCGCAACATGCTGGCACGCGAAGGAAATCCTGGCTGATTATCGGGATCGATGACGTCCCAGATTGGCGTGTCCGTGGCCGCTGGCGAAACCAGCGTGCGACGGATGCCCGTCCCCTTGAGCTCGGCGGCAAGGACTTCCTGCATGGCGCGCTGCCCGTACTTACTCGCGGAGTACGCACCGTTACCAGGGAATATATTGCGATCGGCGACAGAACCGATCGTAACCACGTGTCCGCTGCGCCGCGCACGCATCGCCGGAAGAAATGCGCGTAAGATGCGAAACGGCGCTACGAGATTGACGTCAATTGTCCGTGCGAAATCGTCAACGCTGATCGTGTCGAGCGACGCCAGCGGAAACAGCCCCGCATTGTTGACGATGAGGTCGGGCGCGTTGTCGTGGAGCGCGACGCGTATCGCGTCGTTCGCGCGATCAACCGCTGTCGCGTCGGACACATCGCATCGATGCGCGACCGCCAGCGGCCCGAGGGCGTGCGCAGCCTCATGTAGCGCTTCGGCGTTGCGCGCCAGCAAGAAGACGCGAACGCCGCGCGATACCAGCGACGCAGCGATGGCCAAGCCGATGCCCCGAGAGGCGCCGGTCACCACCGCGCTGCGTCCGCTCAGCGACTGTTCGCTCACAACGGGTTGCTCACGACTGGTCGGGCATGCTAGTACTGATCGCCTCGACCGTGCGCGAGTCGCAGGAATTCGCTGCGCGTCTTCGCGTCGTCACGGAACTGCCCGCGCAACGAAGACGTGATGGTCCGCGAGCTCTGCTTCTCAACGCCGCGCATCATCATGCACAGATGCACCGCTTCAATGACAACGCCGACACCCTTGGGCTTGAGCACTTCGTCGAGCGCGTTGGCGATCTGCTCACCAAGTCGTTCCTGCACTTGGAGGCGACGCGCGAACACTTCCACGACGCGCGGCAATTTGGACAAGCCGACGATGCTACCGTTCGGGATGTAGGCGATGTGCACTTTTCCGAAGAATGGCAACATATGATGCTCGCACATCGAATACATCTCGATGTCGCGTACCATCACCATGTTCTCATGCGCTTCGGCAAACAGCGCATCGCCGATGACTTCCTTCGGGTCGAGTTCGTAGCCGCGCGTCAGCCACGAAAGCGCCTTCGCGACACGACTCGGCGTCTTGAGCAGACCATCGCGTTCGGGATCTTCGCCGAGTAGTTCGAGCTGACGTCGAATGACATTCTCGAATTCGACCATGCGCTCACCGTTCGCGGTCATGTCGTCGGAGTCTTCTCCGAGTGTCGGCGTCGTTGGCGATCGCAGCACGATTCTATTGCCCGTCATAGTCCACGTAGTTGTTGTCGGTTTCCCACAAGCGGAGCCGGGTCAACTGTCCCGGAGCGACCACCGGTGCCAGGACGCGCCACATCGCGACTACAACGTTTTCCGTGGTCGGGATGATGCCGTGCGTGTAGGGCACGTCGATATTGAAATTACGATGATCCGTTTGCTCGATCACTTCGCGCTCAACGATGTCGCGGAGGTGCCCGAGGTCGATCACGTATCCGGTCTTCTCATCAATGGGCCCGCGCACGGATACTTCGAGCGCGTAGTTGTGCCCATGCCAATTCGGGTTGTTACACTTACCAAAGAGTCGGGTGTTCTCTTCGGCAGACAGTTCGGGATTGTGGATGCGGTGCGCTGCATTGAAGCGCAGTCGTCGCGTCACGGTTACGATGGCCATGGCTCTCCTCAACCAGCTCGCTGCGTGAACGATGGCAGCTGTCGCAGCCGCGCATCAACGGATCAGCTGGCACGACCCGTATTGGATTGAACTTGCGGGAGGTCGGTGGGGTTCCACAGTCGATCAAGGTGCGACCGCCCGACGTTGAGAACAGTCCCGGATACGCGAAGACCCCGCCGGAGCGGGGCCTTCGGAAAAAACGGGCAGGGAGAGGGGATCTTGAAGCCCAAAGAATACAAATAAGACTCTCACCACGCTTTCGCCTTCCCCGCACTGGGGCGTGACGTTTACACAGTTTGTCGAGCCTTCTCTATGGACTTATCGGCTCAAGAAGTAAATCTCTCCGTACCCGAGCT
>JBBQDB010000108.1:0-14040 GCA_038319245.1 Gemmatimonadales bacterium | reverse complement strand
CGCGTCGCACACGGTGCGGCGATTCTCTCGCTCGTCGCCTTTGTGTTGACGCTGTTCAAGTTGCCGGAATCGTTGCCGCCCGAAAAGCGTGCGCAGAAAGGAAAGCCACGGGCGAGTCTCGCCTCGTATTTCACGCGACCGATTTTGCGCGATCTACTCCTCTCGACAGTGATCGTCGTGGCAGCGGTCGCGCTGTTTCAAAGCACGTTGGCACTCTTCGCGGCAGAGCGCATTGGTGCCGGGCCGCGGGCGTTGGGATGGATCTACGGCTTCGTTGGCGTGATTTCGGTGGCCGTGCAAGCCGGCGTCATCGGCGTACTCACCAAGCGCTTCGGTGCGGCGAGTCTCACGCGCGCCGGTGCACTGCTCATTGCCATCGGATTGGCGTGTATTCCGCCGGTGCATTCACTGGCGTTGCTGCTGGTCGCGCTCGCGCTGTTCGGTGTCGGTAGTGCGCTCTTCAATCCGAGTATGAGCGGACTTGTCGCCGCGGCGGCGGAACCGCACGAGCGCGGGTCGGTGCTTGGCGCGTATCAGAGTGCGGCGTCGATGGGACGCGTGATCGGCCCGTTTGTCGCGAGTGCATTGGCGCGCGCGACGTCGTTGCAGTGGCCGTTCGTGCTCGGCGCCGTCGTCTCGCTCGGCGGCGTGTTGCTCATTCACACGCGGCCGAAAGCGGTAGCTGATACGCGCTGACACGAGCTGATACAAACGGCACCGACGGAACGAACCGCGTCCGCTTATTTCTCTATCGCATTCATCGACCGGAGCACGGGGTAGTATGTCGGCGCGGGCGTTTGCCCAAGCACCGGATCCAAAATATTCCACCACATGAATCCGTCGTCCGAACGCGGATCCATCAGAATGAACAGCAATCGCGCGAGTGGCTGATCCATCGCCACAAGCACCGACCCTGACGGCAACGACTGCTCCGTTGTCTCCCATGCGCCGGTGATCGTACGCGCTTTGTGTGTACCCTGATATTCGCGCGTCTCGATGGTGTTGCTCGCGATTTTATAGCGTTCGCCGGCGAATGGGACATCCTTTGTGGTCACTGAATACGCGATGCCCTGCGCTTCCAACCGATCGATCACGCTCGCAATGAGTCGCTGCGTTGGTGTGCCTGCTGCGCCACGACCAAAACCGCCGCCTGGCACGATCTGTCCGGGAACGCCTGCCCCACGGCCGCCTCCACTTCCAGCTGGCGGTGCGGTTGATTGCGCCGACGCGTCAGTCGCCGTGTTCGGAATCACCCAGACACGCGGCGCGAGGCTCGTCTCCGTCGGCTCGGTGGTGCCATAAAACGGCAGCATCTCCGTCGTGACGCCAACATTGCCATCGGGCTTCAGTCGATACGGGCGATCGGCGACATACGGATTGCGCGTGGACACCGTTGGCGCGAACACGATCTGCTTGAGCTCAGGCGCTTTTACCAACTGCTGTCTAACCGCCAGTTGCTGGCCGATGACCGATTCCGCGTTTGCTGTTGCGACCACGGCGCGCACTCTGTCTCCATGCTTCGCAATGAAACCGAGTGATTCTTCGAGAAACCAATACGTCTCGACAATGCGCGTCTTGAATGAGGCGTACGAATACGTTTCCGTGAGCAGCCCGAGAATATTGCGGACACCGAACAACGTGGACGTGTAGCGCGGCCGAGCGAGATCTGCATCGGAGCGCCACGCACGATCGGCACCGCTGCCCGACACGCCGCCGTAGTAGAACCAATCGGAGCCGTGCTTGGCCTTCACCGTCTTGGTGATTTCCGGCAGCAGTTCATCGCGCAACAGACTCATTTCCCCCTTTGAGTTGTTGGGGCTGAGCGACGTTTCATACGTCATGTTGAAGCCGCTGTTCGAGCTGCCATCGGTGGTGTGCAAGTCCATGGCGACGTGCGGCTGATACTTCGTGAGCAGCGCCGCGAGCGAGCGCGCTTCCGCCGTCTCGAGCTTGGTGCCGTCGCGATTGAGATCGAACCCCTGCGCGTTTTCCCGTGTGCCCATACCACCTACCGGACCGGCTTGCGAGCCACGGTTCGTCACATTCACGCGCTCGTTGCCATCGGCGTTATAGATCGGGTTGATCAGCAACACCGTGTTCTTGAACCACGCATTGCGCTCACCCTTTGCGATCGAGCGCAGCAACCAGAGCACCGCTTCTTTTCCTTCCACTTCGCCTGCGTGAATGTTGCCTTGGATGTACACGCGGGTCTTGCCGGTCTTGAGTACCTCGTCGGCGCTCGCACCAGGCGCACCGATCACCGCGAGCGGCAGCGGGCGTCCCTCAAAGGTGTAGCCGTACGTCGTGAGATGAATTTGTGGATTAGCCGCGGCCATTTGCTTCATATACGCGATCACTTCATCGTACCGACTGGTCTCTGCGTAATTCGTACGCTCAGGCCGAGTCAACCACGCTGCCGTAGCGGATGTCGATGAGGTCTTCGACGGTTGCGCGTCGAGCGTGCTGCCAAACGTCACCGTTACCGACGTCGCGAGTGCGAGTAATGCAAGCGCGCGTGTGGCAGATGAACGCGACGTGTTGCGACGAGAACGCATACGATCACGGAAAGAAGATTTCATCGAGTAGCTCGAAGAGAAAACGTCGACTGCTGCACGGCGTATCGATCAACTTCGTTATGATCCTGAATCACCCGTAGTTCGCTCAGCGCCGGCGTTGGTCCATCGTGCGCGCGGATAGTGACGGCGATGCTGGTCCGCCCTTTCGTCAACACGAACGGTATAACCACTTCCTCCACAACGGGCATCGTGGACAGTTCGCTGGACACTTCGTTGCGAAGCGCTGGCAACGCGCGGGTCGCGATCAGACTGTCTTCGACCAGCACGTCGTAGCGTTGTGCAGTGGCGGTTGTTGCGCCGTCACCGCGCAAAAAGGTGCAGGCGAGCGTGACCTCGGTGTCGTCAAAGGTGGTCAGCGCGTACCGCATCCATCCACGCGCTGACCGATATCGCTTTCCATTGATCGTACCAGACACCACGTCACTCGCCGCATACCCATGCGAGGCGTCACTCACCGTGTCGCCCACTCGGACCGTGTCGACGATGCGGCGATCGCGCAACGGATTCGTGGCAACCGAGATGCCAATCACGATCGTCAGCGCAGCCTGCACTTGCTGAGCAGCACACAGGCTACGCCAGACGATCACGGAAGTACGCCGCCAACGACGCGCTTGAGCACCATACCCTTCGGCAGCGACGTTGACGCTTCGATCTCGTTGATGATGTACACCGTGTTCGCGCTGATGCTGCTCGGATACCGTTGCACGAACGTCTGCCCGCTCATCGCTTCGGAAAGCGTCACCAGCTGAATGACCGCGGGCTGCACGTTGAGGCTCGCCTGATCATTGAGCGGACGGAACGAGCGAATGGCCGCGTCGATCTCGCCCGCGTGCCCTGCGCCCTGCGCGACCATCAATCCCTGCAGCACATACGTCGTGTTGCCGTATTGAATCGCCGCGATTTCGCCGGTGAGCGTGCCGTTCGAACTCGATTGCGCGCTGAACGTCGCGATCGCCGCCTGCATGCCGTTGATGGTGGTGGTGCCGCTCTGTTGTACCGTCACGCCCTGCTGCCCCGTGAACTGCTGCACGACCTGCGCTGGTGTGCCCTGCCCCGGCGAGAGCACCAGCTGCGCCGTATTGTCGGCGCTCCCCGATTGCACGGCTTGGGCGCCGTTCGCGGTCTTCCACCCCGACGGAAAGTCAAGCTGGAATCGGAGATCCGGGTGCAGGAAGCGCGTGCCCTTGAAGTAGCCAAGCCGCGGGTTTTCCCCGAACACCATACCGTCGACGACTTTGAGGTAGCCGTCGCGATTTACGATGGTGTTGTTCAGCGAACCGGGCGGCAGGGCTGCCACTTTTGCTTCAGCCGTTGTCACGCGGTTACCCGGATCGGGATGCGTGCTCTGCCACTCCGGGACACGCGCGCCGCCTTCGCCGGAGAGCCGTGCGAGGGTGTTAAACACCTTTGGCGACTGCCGGACATCGTAGCCACGCGCCAGCGAGTACTTGAAGCCCAGGGCATCGGCTTGCGTTTCGTCGTCGCGACCGAACTTGAGAAAGAGCAGACTCGCGCCCGTGCCGAGCAAATCGCCGTACTTGGCGACGGTAGGCGAGAGGACACTCGCGCCAACGAGACCGATTTGTGTGATCTGCTGCTTGCTCATCTGGTTGACCGTATGCTTCGCGGTCACGTGCCCGATCTCGTGTCCAACGACTTCTGCGAGTTCGGCTTCGTTCGTGAGGTACGTCATCAACCCGCGCGTGACGAAGATGAAGCCACCGGGGTAGGCGAAGGCGTTCACGGCCGCGTCATCGAGCACGTGGAACTCCCACGGCAGCCCCGGGCGCTCCGACTTGGTCGCGATGGACAGGCCGAGTCGGCGGACCATGGCCACCGCGTCGGCTTTGTTCAGTTCACCGACCGTCTTGAGATCGTTGGCGGATGCGCCCTTTCCCATCTGGATCTCGTCGGCTTGCGAGATGAGCGAAAGCTCGCTCTTGCCCGATACCGGATTGACGGCACACGCGACCGCAGCACTTGCCGCACCGACAAGCGTGGCCGAACGGAGGAACGACTGGACTGCGCGCATAGAGACGACCGGAGGTTCAGGCGGAAGCAAATGGAGACTCGAGACTTGGCGACTGTGGCGTGAACAATTCGGCACCGGCCTCGGTGATGACCATATCGTCTTCAAGACGGATGCCAAACTCTCCAGGGATGTAAATGCCGGGCTCGTCAGAGAACACCATCCCCGGCGCGAGCGGAAGTGTGTTCCCCCTCACTAAATAAGGCCATTCGTGCCCGTCCATCCCCATGCCGTGCCCGACCCGATGACTGAAATACTTGTAGTCGGGGCCGAAGCCGGCATCGACGATCACTTTGCGTGCAGCCGCGTCGACAGCTTCACATGGCAATCCCGGCCGCGCCGTCTTCACCGCCATGGTCTGCGCGCGATGCTCGATCTCGAAGACGTCTTTCATGCGCTGTGTCGGCTTGCCCAACACGAACGTGCGTGAAAGATCCGACGAATAGCCTTCGACTTTGCAGCCGCCGTCGATGAGCAGAATGCTCCCATCGCGCACGACTTGCGGCGTCACCGATCCGTGTGGCAATGCAGAAAATTTTCCGACCTGCACGCCCGCCGATCCCTCGTAGCCCAACTGCGTGTGCGCGAGCTGCACCAGCTTGGCGAAGTCGTCCTGTGTCATCCCCTCTTTGAGTGACTTCCACGCCGCTTCGTACGCTTTGAGCGTCACCTGACTGGCGAAGCGCATGATGGCGATTTCATGCGCGTCCTTGATCGTGCGACAACCTGCGGTGACTGGTGTGCCACTGACTACGCGCACATTCGGCAGATGCGCCGCGGTGTCGGCGAACACAAAACGCACGGTCTCTTCGGCACCGATCGTTGCGGTGCTCAAGCCGCGCGCTTTGAGGCCCTGCGCAATGAGCGCATACGGACTCTCATGCTCCTCCCACGCATACACGGCGGCATCCTTGCCAAGCGGACCACGGTGGAGCTGCTCCATGGCGCGTTCTTCTTCGAACTTGGGCGTCACGAGAAACGCGCTCCCTGACACAGGGATGATCGCCGCGAGCAGTCGCTCGCTCAGCCCCCACTTGATGCCGGTGAAGTATTCCATCGACGTCCCGCCGGTGAGCAGCAGCGCGTCGATCTTGTTGGCGCGCATGAGCGTGCGCGCACGTTCGAGTCGCGCACGACGCTCGTCGACCGAGATCGCGGTCATCTGCCCCTTCATCGACTTGAGCGCCTTGATCGCGGGTGGCATCTCTGATGTGGGCTGAGCCGACGGGGATTCACCCGATGCGGGTTGAGCCGCGACGCCGAACGGTGTGCTAGCCGTGACGGAGCGCGCGGACATCGCAACGGCCGCGACTGCGGTGGCGGATTGACCGAGAAAGGTGCGACGAGTCGGCATGGTCTGGGGCTGTGCCGCAAGCGTAAGCGGCGCGCGAATGCACGCACGACGACGCGTTGCGAAAGAATGCGTGAAGAGAATCGCTCGCCGACGTTACGGCTACAGACACGCATTGCGACAGAGGCAAACTCGGCTTTGTTTTCGAGGTTCGCACCGTTCCATCCCCTCCTGAGGTTCCCCACCAGTGCCCCCACGTTTCCTTCGACACGCCCCGCTGCGGATTGCACTCCGCGCGATGGCGGTCTTGGCTGGTCCAGCCATCATACTGCTGCCGGCGGCGAGCATCGCCGCACAGGCCACCGGCACGGTCGCCGGTCGCATCACCGACGCGGAGAACGGACAACCGATCGTCGCCGCGCAGGTGACCATCGCCGGCACGCAGATCGGTCGCGCCACTGGTGACGATGGTCGCTTCTCGCTGACCGGCATCAAAGCCGGCATCGTGACCGTCACGGTCCGTCGCATCGGTTATGCGCAGCAGACGCGCACGATCACTGTCGGCCAGTCTGGCACCGTGACGGTGGACGTCGCCCTCGCAAAGAGCAGCGTCTCGCTGACGGGCGTCGTAGTCACGGCACTCGGCGAAGAGCGGAAAAAGGAAGTCGGTAACTCCGTCAGCACGGTGGACGCTGGCCAGTTCGACAAGGGCGGCGTCGCCAACACCCAACAGATTCTGCAAGGGCGTTCGACGGGCGTCACGGTGCTCGGCAACTCTGGCCAACCAGGCGCGGGCGGCACGATTCGCTTGCGCGGCGTCAACAGCATCACGCAGGGAAATCGTCCGCTCATTTACGTCGATGGCGTTCGTATTTTCAACGGCAACTCGCCCACCGGCGTGTCGTCACGTCAGTCCGTCTCGCCACTCAACGACATTGCGGCATCGGACATCGATCGCATTGAAGTCGTGAAGGGCCCCGCCGCGACGACGCTGTATGGCACGGAAGCATCCGGCGGCGTGATTCAGATTTTCACCAAGCGTGGACGCGACGGCGCCGCGCGCTGGAATCTCGAAGCAAGCGGTGGCCTCAACAGCATCGGTCGCTACGGGCCGCAGTCCGATCCGACTGGCTTGTTCCTCAAGCAGTGCCGCGGCCCGAACCTCGTCAACATTGACGGTGTTCCGTTTGAAGATCCGACGTGCCCGTCGAGCGGCTCGTGGTTTCAAGAAGGCTCGGTCAGTCGCTACTCGCTCGGCGTGCGTGGTGCCGGTGGCGGGATCAACTACGCGCTGTCGGGCAACTTCGAAAACGAATACGGTGTGGTGCGCGTCGGCAACAACAAGACCGGCGGCATCCGCGCGAACATCGGCTTCACGCCGCGCAAGGATCTCGTCATCTCGCTCAACACGTCGTACCAGAAGCGTGGCACGGCGATGATCTCCGACGGCAACAGCGCCGATGCATTTCTGCTCAACGTGTCGCGCGGCCCAGGCTCCAACTTCAAAGGCACCGGCTGCAGCAACACGACCGTCACGTGCGTGCTCAACGACACGATCTTCTCGAAGGCGAACACGATCGGTAACGATCACTTCATCACCGGCGGTACGATGACGTGGACGCCCGTGACGCAGCTGTCGAATCGGTTGTCGGTGGGCCTCGATTACAACAACTCGGATATCCGCACGGTCAACCCGTTCGGGTACCTGCGCACGCCGACCGGACAGTATTTCCAGACGCTGTGGAATCGCACGCTGATCTCCGTCGACTATTCAAGCACCTGGAAGCAGTCGCTCGGTAAGCGCTTCTCCAGTTCCACGTCGATCGGCGGACAGCTGTTCGACAGCCGCATCAACTCCACCGATTTGCAAGCGGATAACTTCGCCGGTCCCGGTGAACCGACGTTGATTTCCGGATCGTTGCGCCAGATCACCGACGTCACGTCGCAGCGCGTCATCAAC
The DNA here is from genome assembly GCA_038319245.1 of Gemmatimonadales bacterium. Lineage (GTDB taxonomy): Bacteria > Gemmatimonadota > Gemmatimonadetes > Gemmatimonadales > Gemmatimonadaceae > Gemmatimonas. The sequence goes on along the minus strand of JBBQDB010000108.1, from coordinate 6,184 downwards.
GCGGGCTACTTCGTACAGCAGCAGATCGGTTGGCGCGACCTGTTGTTCGTCACCGCCGGTTTGCGCGTCGACGGCAATAGCGCGTTCGGTAAAAGCTTCGGTCTGCAGCAGTATCCGAAGTTGAGCGCGTCGTACGTGATGTCTGATGAAAGCTGGTTCCCCACCAAGTTCATCGAAACGCTCAAGCTGCGCGCGGCAGTCGGCGAGTCGGGCAAGGCGCCTGGCGCATTCGACGCAACGCGCACGTGGAATCCGGTCGCGGCAGAAGGTGGACAGTCCGCATTCACGCCCGGTCAGCTCGGTAATCCAAACTTGGGCCCTGAGCGCACGCGCGAGACAGAAGGCGGTATCGACGCGAGCTTCCTGAACGGGCGCGTCGGACTCGTCGTCACCGCGTTCAAGGCGCGCACCAGCGATGCACTGATTAACGTCGCATTTCCGCCGTCGCAGGGCTTCTCGAACAACCAACCACTGAACGTCGGCTCGCTCGAGAGCACGGGCCTTGAAGTACAGCTCACCTCCACGCTGCATCCCGCGAGCTGGGCTGAGCTCAATCTCCGCGCGCAGTATACGAACGTGAAGAGCAAGGCCGTCAACCTCGGCGGACAGTTGCTGACGCTGGACGCGCTCGCGCGCAGCTACGTGAAGGAGGGCTTCCCGGTGCCGTCGTACCTGGGCTTCAAGGTGCGTAACGCCAGCGAGTTCGCGACGCCCATCGTTGACACGTTGCAGTTCCTCGGCGCCACCTTCCCAACGCAGATCATCAATCCGTCGTTCACCTTGACGCTCTTCAAGCGCCTCAACATCGACGCCGTTGGTGAGTGGCAGATCGGCGGTCACCTGCTGAACGGTACCGCGTTCCAGAACAGCGGCTTGCAGATCTGGCAGCCGTGCTTCGCGACGCAGCGCGCACTCAAGGCCGCAGCGGCAGGCAACACGACCGCACTCGCCACGGTCACTGCCGGCGATCGCATCAAGTGCACGATCACTGCATCAGAGCGTGACTACAGCTACTTCGTGGAAAGCTCAGACTTTTTCAAGTTGCGCAGCGTGTCGGTGTCGTACGAGTTGCCGCGCAGCATCTCGCGTACGTCGCGTCCGACCACGATTCAGCTCACCGGCCGTAACCTGTTCACGAGCACCAGCTACTCGGGCTCCGATCCGGAAAACGCCGACCAGCGCACGAGCACGTTCTATCGTCGCGACTACTACAACTTCCCGCCTTACCGCACCTTTCTGTTCTCCGTGCGGACGAGCTTCTGACCATGACTTCTCTTTATACACTTCGCTCCGCGAGTCGTGCGGTCGCATCCGTCATGGCGATCGGTCTCGTTGCATCTCTCGCCGGTTGTAATCTCGACGTCAGCAATCCCGGACCGGTGCAGGACTCCGATCTGAACTCGGCGAGCGCGATGCCTGCACTCGTCAACGGGATGGGTGGTGATCTGTCGAATGCGATGGGCAACTACATCACGCGTGGTTCACTTGCTGCCCTCGAACTCGTGCACTCGGGCAACTTTGCGGCCGAACGCAAGTTCTATGCGGGCACCATCGGCGCTGAAGATGTCGGCGGCGATTGGGCGCGCATGCACACGGCACGCTGGACCGCCGAGAATGGTCTCGTCCGCATGAAGACGGTGCTCGGCGCTGCATTCGAAACAAACGTCAATACGCCGCGCGCATATCTCTATGCGGGTTTCGCCAATCGGTTGCTTGGCGAAAACGTCTGCAACGCGGTGATCGATGGCGGTCCGTCGCAGCCAAGCGCCGTGCACTTCGTGCGTGCCGAAAGTCTGTTCACGCGCGCACTCACCCTCGCCCGTGCGCAGAACAATACGGTACTCACCAATGCCGCACTTGGTGGTCGTGCGACCGTGCTTGCATGGCAGGGCAAATGGTCCGCCGCGGATGCCGATGCGGCGCTCGTGCCAGCCGCGTTTCGTCATAACGCCATCTTCTCGACGAACACGACGCGCGAAAATCTTGATATCGCCAACCAGACCATTACGCGCCGCGAAGTGACGGTGTGGAATACGGTATGGGTCGCCGATCGTGACGTCCGCGTACCGTACGACACGGTGAAGACGGGCACGGCGATCACGAAGGGACAGGATGGCGCGACCAACTTCTTCCGTCAGAAGAAGTATCTCACGCTCGGCGATCCGGTCGCGCTCGTGCGCGGCACTGAGATGTTGCTCATCCGTGCAGAGGCGGCGCTGCGCAACAACGACGTTACTGGTACGATGACCTTCATCAATCAGGAACGTGCAACGTTCACGTTGCCGGCGCTGACGGCCACCACCGTCAACGACGCGTGGACGATCTTGCAGCGCGAGCGTGGCGCCGTGTTGTGGTTGGAGGCGCGCCGCTTGTGGGATTTGCGTCGCTGGCTCGCGGAAGGCAAGAGCACGGTGCTGCAGGGCCGAAGCACCTGCATGCCGATCAGCTTGGAAGAAATGGGTGCCAATCCGAATCTTCGCTGACGCACAAGCGACCACGAGTCGTAGGTCAGACGTGAGGTCGCGTTGAAGTAGTTGACAGGCAGTCCAGAAGTTGCCGAGAGGCTGTCGATTCGTTGTTGATCAAATACAGACTGCCGGGCACGGACGATTCACTCCGTTGCCCGGCAGTTTTTTGTTCCCGGACAGATCCGGGAACTTCGCGAGGACGTAGCGTCTATCAATAGTGCAGATGCGGTACCGATTGCTTCATCTGACACCGCTTTGCTGTTGTCGTGACTCACCGCGCTGAGGAGTTCAAGATGCCGTACAAGACTGATCGCCCTGCCGTTGCCGTTGCCACTACCGACGAAGACACGCGCGCCGCAACCGCGCGCCGGCTTGCGGTCGCGATTCTTTCAGCGTTGACCGCGACGATTCTCGTCGTCGGCGCTCGTACCGTTCACGCGCAGAGCGGCAAAGCATCGTCGACCGCGGCGGTTGTCGCGAATGCGTCACCGAAGGCAGCGGCTGCCGTCGCTGATTTTCGTAAGCCAGCCGATCGCGACCTCAAGGCGAAGCTCACGCCGATGCAGTATCAAGTGACGCAGCACGAGTACACCGAGCCACCCTACAAGAACGAATTCTGGAACAACCACGAAGCCGGTATCTACGTGGATGTCGTTTCGGGTGAAGCGTTGTTCAGCAGCACCGACAAGTTTGAGTCGGGCACGGGCTGGCCGAGTTTTACGAAGCCGCTTGCGACGGAAAACGTGCGTACCGTCACCGATCGCATGCTCACCGTCGAACGCACCGAAGTCCGCTCGCGGCACGCGGACTCGCACTTGGGCCACGTATTCGATGACGGCCCGAAGCCGACCGGTTTGCGCTATTGCATCAATTCGGCATCGTTGCGCTTCGTCCCGGCCGGCCAGCTCGAGAAGGAAGGCTACGGGCAATACACGAAGTTGTTCGTCGGCAGCAAGCAGGGCACGAAGTAGATGCCGGTCTCGTGCGCGTGAGACATCGCGGAAGGCGATGCGTAAATTGCCTTCCGATCAGTCTGCGCGCACGTCCAGGCCGTATGCCTGCGCAATAACCAACGCTTGCTGTGCAGTGACAATAGCACCGACGAGAATCATTTCCGCCGGATTGATTGCCCCCAGCTCACTGCCGCGTAAATCGCAGTCGGTGAAATTCACCCCACGCATCGTTGCACCCGACAGATCGACGTCGCGCAGGGACGAACCTTCGCACCGCGCTTGCGTCAGATCGGCATCGAGCAGTCGCGCACCGGTGATGGTCGCGCGCCGCAGGTCCGCACCGCGCAACTGGACAAACGACCAGTTACCGCCGTCGACTTGCAGCAGGTCGAAGTCGCACTTCTCGAAGCGACTGCCGATGCACTTACACCCGGTGAAGCGTGCGTCAAAAAAGATGCAATTCGCAAAGGTGCAATTCACAAAGGCCGCGTCGGTGTGCACCGACGCGTTGAATTTCACGCGACGAAACGTGCATTCGGTGAAGACGCCACCGCTATTCACGAGCTCCGTAAAATCGCAGTCGGTGAAAAGCACGCCGGTATGCGATTCCCCTGACACATCCCGCCCTTCCCAGTCCGCGCTGGCGACTGTGCTGGTAGACTCGAAGGTCGGAGCGCTGCGCGCGCGATCAGCCATGGTGCAGGAAGAAGGGGACGGTGTCGGAGTAATGCCAAGACGTTGTCAGGAAGATCTCAGCATGATCTCAAGAAGGTCGCAGAACAAAATCGCACGCGACTGGACGAACGATGCGGAACTACTGCGAGTTTGGCTGTCGCTCACCGCGCACGACACGCGATAACGTACGGTCCATCGCACCGGTCTTCCCGATCCACGGGAAATGTCCGTAGCGAAATGACAACTGCCCGTCGGCCTGCTCGGGCGTCCCATGCATTTCATCGAGTGTGTACAGCGCCGACGCGAGCCCGGAGCGATCCGCACCACCTTCACAATGCACCAGGAACGGCGTTGGCGTCGTGCGCAGCAACACGCGCAACGAATCGAGTCGCGCCGAATCAGGTTCGGTGCGGGCCGACATCGACAGATCAAAGTGCTGCACACCCGCCGCGGTTGTGACCGCCGTTTCTGCGATGTACCAGGGCGCGTCGCTGCTTCCACGCAGGTTGATCACCGCGCGCAAATGCTTCTCGACGATCAGTTCGCGCAACTGCTCGGCGGATGGCTGTGCCGAGCGATACACCAGCCCTGGCGCGACCTCGTGCACATTGCCGGACAGGCGCAGATAGCCGGCCCACGCACCTCCACTCAACACAGCAATCCCGAGCGCTGCTGCGGTTCGTTTCGCAATGCGCGTCACGAAGGATTGGCTCGGAGCGCGTGGCGATGTCTCAGTCATTCGGAGGCAGAGCGAAGTCAGGATAGAAACGGTGCATGAAAAAGACTAGCAGCGTGTCGCGATTTCCGCGTGTCGCGATTTCCGCGTGTCGCGATTTCCGCGCTGTTCTCTGTTGCGGGCGACACGCGCCGCTCGCGCGTGACCGCTACCGTCCGCGCACTACATCGCGCACGCAATCCACGAATTCGCGCGCCTGCGACGAGATCGCCGCGTCGCGTCGCCACACGGCCACGATCTGACGCTGCAGCGTGTGTTCGGCCAGCGGCACATATGCGCACTGTGGGGTGTTGTGCCGCGCCGCAGCCATTGCTGGCACAATCGATACGCCCACACCGGCACCCACCAGCTCAAAGACAGTCGCCAACTGCGCGCTCCGGCACACCACCGCGGGCGACACCTGTCGACTCGAACAGAACTCCGCCACCTGCTCGCCGAGACAGTGCGCCGGATCTAACGTGACAATCGGTTCATCGCGCAGTTGCATCAGCGAAATGCGCCCAGCGCGCGCGGCCGCATGCGGCACCGGCACGGCCACCACCAACGCATCGATCCCCAACGCCTCCGTCTCCAGATGCTCAAAGGGATATGGTAGCGCGGCGATCACGACGTCGAGTACACCATCGAGCAGCAACTTGGCGAGGACCGCGCTGTAATCCTCGCGCAGCTCCACACGCATCGCCGCATGGCGTGCACGCATGCGCTGCAGGGCGAGCGGCAACACGTACGGCGCGACGGTCGGAATCGCGCCCACGCTCAACGTGCCCGCGCCCTCAACGCGCGCGTTCCGGATTGCATCCTCGGTGGTGCGCACCTCGTCGAGGATGCGTCGGGCACGCGGATACAGCGCCTTCCCCGCATCGGTCAGCGTGACGCCGCGCCCGTGTCGATCGAATAACGGCGCACCCAGATGCTTCTCGAGCCGCTGGATCTGCGCGGTCAGCGACGGTTGCGACAACGCGAGGCTGCGGGCTGCTCGGCTCAGGGTTCCGGCATCCGCCGTTTCGATGAAGGCGCGGAGAAGGGTGGTATCCATAGCTCAACAATAGCGGATGGCTATGGATTGTATAGGACTTCCCTTATTGCTGCCTATAGGTGGGAGGCGTACCTTCATGGGGTCGAGGTATCCGACGGGCCGAGTGCCTGCATCTGGACCGAGCACGTCACACAACGCGTCAACGATCGGGGAGCGGATTTATGGAAGGGATGGATGGCGAAGGCGGCGGCAAGTGTCCGGTGATGCACGCGGCACCGGTGCGACAGGCCACGACGGCCGGGGGCAGATCGAATCGGGACTGGTGGCCGAATCAGCTCAACTTGGGCATGCTGCACCAGAACTCACCCGTCTCCGA